>CAZDGB010000172.1:0-16070 GCA_964504645.1 uncultured Planctomycetaceae bacterium
ACGTGATGGCTAATTTCAACATTTCCGACGAACTTCTGGCCGAACTCTCCGCGGGCTAGAAATACAAGATTCTTGTCCGCAGATTTCGCTGATGGACACAGGTTTGGACAAGAACTGATTGGGAGATAACTTGATTCGGATTTCTCTTAGTCTGAGTCCATCTACGAAATCTGCTGATAACAAGTATTAGAAAGACATCATGCTCGGCTACGACATTCGCCAAAACCTCCGCTCCGGCCGCCGGGTGTACGCCTCGGCGATGATTTCGTCGTCGTCGCTTTGGCCGAAGTGGCTGGCGAAGACGGGGATCGACTTCGTGTTCATCGATTCCGAGCACACGCCGCTCGGCCGCGAGACATTGTCGTGGCTATGCCAGACGTTCGCGGCGTACAACGTTACGCCGGTCGTCCGCATTCCATGTCCCGATCCGTTCGAGGCGTGCAAGGTGCTGGACGGCGGCGCGGGCGGGTTCATCGCCCCGTACATCGAAACGCCGGAGCAAGTCCGGCAACTGGCGGGCGTCGCCCGCTACCGCCCGCTGAAAGGCCAGCGGCTGCAGGATGCCCTCCGCGATCCGAATACGCTGGAACCGGAGCTGCGCACGTATCTCGAAGAACGCAACAAACACTCGGTTTTCATCGCGAACATCGAAAGCGTCCCGGCGATCCGCAATCTGGACGAGATTCTCTCGATCGGCGCGCTCGACAGCGTCCTCATCGGCCCGCACGATCTGTCGTGCAGCCTCGGCGTGCCGGAGCAGTACAGCCATCCGAAGTTCATCGAAGCCGTCGGCACGATCTTCCAGAAAGCCCGCGCACACAACGTCGGCGCCGGTCTCCACTGGTGGCGCGGCGTGCACGACGAACTCGCCTGGGCCGCCGCCGGCGCGAATTTGATCATGCACAGCACCGACATCACGCTGATCACGCAGCACCTGACGCAGGAACTCAAAGACTTGCGCGCCAAGCTCGGCGACAGCGGCGCGCCGGCGGGTGAAGCGTCCGCGAGCGTGTGATTCCAGTCCTCAATTCGCTTGCGCTTCGCGGATGCCGCCGCGACCGCCGTTCATTTCTTCTCGCTTCCGAGCAGCTTTTCCAGCTTCTTGCGGACAGCGCCGACCGCTTCCGTTTCTTTCTCGGCCGGAGCGACGGTCCGCACCGTGACGCCGGCCGGAATCTCGAGCTGATCGAGGTCGATGTTGTCATCCACGTAGACCGTCAGCACAGGCCACTTCTGCCAGTCGAAATCTTCTGGATCATCCTTGGCCCCATTCCCCGCAATGCCGCCAAGAATATGTAGTTGCCAGTTGTAGGGGATGAGCGTCTTTCGATCGAACGTTGGCTCCGCGGCCGCGCCGGGACGAAACACGACGACGTGATGTTTGGCCTCGATCTTCGCGAAATTCGCCAGCGCGGTGTTCAGCTCCTTCGTCTTGCCGCGGAAGAAAAAATGCTCGTTGCCGTTCACCCACCGTTGATACACCCGGGCCTTGTCGTTGATGACCGGCATGATGCCTTTCCAATCGGCGTAGTTCTGCGCACCGAGCGGGTTGTTGCCGCGCTCTTCGGTTCCCAAAGCGAATGCATGCTGCACGCACACGTGAACGACAAGCAAAACGACGAAGAATCGACCGAGATCGCGCATGAGGGATACCCCGTAGTTTTGAACCCATGGCATCGTTGCGCAGAGTCTAATCCGCGCCGTCGCGGAGGTCAAAAAAACTTGAAACGGCGAAGCCGGGCGAAGCATTCTCGCTGAATCCGGTCTGTCGCGAAATTGTCCCGATTTGGGGCTGACACACAGGGGGCGCTTCGAGTAAGGTCACAGGATAAACCTTACGGATTTGTAATATTGATTCCCGGGTGCGGAAGCCTACGTGCCCGGGTCCCTACAGGCTCGTTTTTCGGCCATGTTGACTCACTCGGACTGCCGGGCCATCGCCTCCCTGTATGGGTCGCCGTTCTATGTGCTGGACCCCGATGTGTTCCGCGACAACTACCGCCGCTTCCAGCAGGCGTTCGTCGAACGGTATTCCACGGTGCGCATCGGTTATTCCTACAAGACGAACTACATCCCGTATTTGTGCCGGCTGGTGAAGGATCTCGGAGGCTATGCCGAGGTCGTGTCGCGGCTGGAATACGACTTGGCGCTCAGCGTCGGCCAGGATCCGCAAAAGATCATCTTCAACGGTCCCGTCAAACAGGATGAGGACATCGACCTCGCTTTGCAGCGGGGAAGCACGCTCAATCTCGATGCGTGGTACGAAGTCGACCGCGTGGAATGTTTTCATCGGCGTCATCCGGAGACGCCGCTGCGGCTGGGCGTGCGCATCAATTGCCGGCTGATGGACGAATCGGGCCGCTCCCAGATTCAGGAAGGCCTCGCCGACAGCCGGTTCGGATTTCCGCCCGAGGCGTTGGGACCGCTCGCCGAACGGTTGCGCGCGGCCGGCTTGTCGATTCAAGTGCTGCATGGCCATACGTCGAGTTCCAGCCGCAGCGCTTGGCTCTACGACCGCATCACGCGGACGTTGTGCGAACTGGCGGAGCGGCACCTTCCCCAGACGGTGGACGAGATCAACGTCGGCGGCGGTTTTTTCGGCGACTTCCCTGCAGGGTTCGGACCGCCGGAGCGTCCGTCTTTCGACGAATACGCCAGCGTGATCGCCGCGGCGCTACGCGACAGCGCCTGGGCGCGCGAACGGCGGCCCGTGCTGACGTTGGAACCGGGCGTGGCGTTGGTCGGCAACGCGTTGAGTTTCGTCACGCGGGTGATGGAGATCAAACAGCTCGGCGATCTGCGGACGGCCGTCGTCGACGGCAGCATCTTTCACACGAAGCCCAGTCTGCACAAAAAGCCGCAGCCGTTTCAAATTGTGTGTGGCGAGAACCGCGCGAGCGGCGGCGCGGAGATGCGCGTGACGGGATCGACGTGCATGGAGAAAGACATCTTGCTCGAAGGGGTCGCCGCGCGGCTGGAGCCCGGCGATTTCGTCTGCATCGACAACGTGGGGGCGTATACCGTGGTCATGTCGCCCACGTTCATCCATCCGGCGCCCGCGATCGTGGCCCGCGGACCGGACGGCGTCTTTCCGGTTCGGCACCGGCAGACGTTCGCTCAGGCCTTCGCCGGCTTTGTGTTTTAGGGAATTTTGCGACGATGGTGGGGACTTCATGGGCAACGTTTTGCTGACCTGCGCCGGGCGCCGCAATTACCTGGTGGGTTATTTTCGCGAAGCGTTGGCCGGCCGCGGCCGTGTGCTCGTCGCGGATGCCTCCCCTTATGCGCCGGCCATGCAGGAGGCCGATCAGAGTTTCACGGTGCCGCCGGTTCATTCCCCGGATTACATGCCGACATTGCTTGGCCTATGCCGTCAGCAGCAAGTCGGCCTGTTGATCAGCCTCAACGATTTGGAGTTGCCGTCTCTCGCCCGGCATCGGGACGACTTCCTGTCGTGCGGCGTATTTCCCGTTGTTGCCAGTCCCGAAGTCGTGGATCTCTGCTTCGATAAATGGGCGACGGCCGCGTTCCTTGCACGGCTCGGCCTGACAGCGCCGCGTTCGTTTCTGGCGCTGGGCGCATGCCGCGAGGCCCTCGATCGCGGCGAGATTTCGTTCCCGCTGATCGTCAAGCCCCGTTGGGGAACGGCATCGATCGGCGTCGAGCGCCCCGCTGATTGGGAAGAACTTGAGTGGGTCTGGCGGATGGGGCACCATCGGCTCGCCCGGTCGCCGCTGGCCCGGTTGAGCAGAGATCGGAACGATTGCCTGCTCATTCAGGAACATTTGCCGGGCGAGGAACACGGCCTCGACATCGTCAACGATCTCGATGGAAACTACGTGGCAACGTGGGTCCGACGCAAACTGGCGATGCGTGCCGGCGAGACCGATCAGGCGGAGACCGTATCGCATCCGCTGCTGGAAGCGGTCGGCGCTCAACTGGCCCGCACACTCCGTCAGCCGGGCATCCTCGACTGCGACGTCTTTTTGCACGGTGAAGATTGCCGTGTGCTCGAGATCAATCCCCGCTTCGGCGGAGGTTATCCGTTTTCGCACGCAGCCGGAGCCGATCTCCCGTCGGCATTAATCGCCTGGAGCCGGGGCGAAACCCCTGCCTCGCACTGGCTGCAAGTCCGCCCCGGCGTGATCTCCGCCAAGTGCGACCGGTTGGTCAAGGTGAGCGTGGCGTGACCCGCGTCTGTCACAACACCCGCAGGTACGCGACCAGGTCGGCCTTCTCGTCGCTCGTCAGCTTCAATTCCAGCACGAGATTGAAGAACTCGACGGTATCCTCCAGCGTGAGCAGCCGGTCGTCGTGCAGATACGGGGGCGAGTCCTTGATGCCCCGCAGCGGGAACGTCTTGATCGGGCCATCCGCCGAGGCCTTGCGGCCATTGATCGTGACTTCTTCGTAGAATCGTTCGGTCTTCAGGTTGTGCATCAGGTTGTCGGTGTAGTACGGCGCCGGATGGCAGATCGCACACTGAGCCTTGCCGAAGAAGAGTTCCTGGCCCCGCAGCTCGCTCTCAGTCGCCAGCGACGGATCGAGCTTGCCGAGCACGTTCAGTTTCGGCGCCGGCGGGAAATCGAGCAGTTCCTGGAACTCGGCCATGAATTGCACCTGGCTGCCGCGCTCAAGGACATTGGTTCCTTTTTTGGTCGCGTCGGACGGAATACCGTCGAAGTACGCCGCCCGCTGTTCGAATTCGGTGAAATCTTCGATCGTCTTCAGCGCCCGTTGCGAACCGAAGAGCCGCTGCACGTTCACGCCGCGCAGGGTGGGCGTGTCGATGCGGTGCCGATGCTCGTTGGGCCGGATGTCGCCGACCGTGTGCGTCGACGCGTTGGTGTGCCCGTTGGCGTGGCAGTCGAAACAAGCGGCGCCGAGGTGCGGCTTCAGGCTGCGGCGGTCTTCGGTCGCGTTAAATTGCTGCTGCGGAAACGGCGTCACCAACAGCCGCAGCCCTTCGAGTTGCTTCGGATTGAGAATGTCTTTGAATAGCTCTTCAAAATTGGCGATCGTCACCAGCTTTCCTTGCGACACATCGCCCAGATCGGGCCGCGTTGTCAGGTAGATCGGCGCGGGAAATTCCGGCAGCAAATGATCGGGCAGGTCGAAGTCGAGATCGAAGCGGGTCAAGTCGCGGTCGGTCTGCTTCTTCGTTTCGTCGATCAGGAACTTGGGAAAAATCATCCCGCCGGCTTCGTGATGCGGATGCGGCAGCGGCAGGAACCCTGCCGGCCAGAGTTTTTTCTCTTTGATCTCCTTCGGCGACATGTCAGCCAGTTTGTCCCACGTCGTCCCTTTCGGCAGTTTGACTCGAATGCCCTCCTGAACCCCTTTCCCGCGGGACATCGTCACGTCCTTCGCCACGCGGTTGGCGAGATCGTAGCGCTCCTTCAGCAACGATTGTTGCCGTTCGGCGAATTTCGGTTTCTCTTCCTTCAGACGTTCGACGAGGTCCGAGAACTTCTCATCGGCGCCGGAAAACTGCACGCCTGTCAGGACCAGTCCCGCGGCGACGGCCGTTAGAAAACCATGATTCAACAGGGAAACTCGCATGGCGAACTCCTGAAGGTGTGGAATGAGAGGATTTCCCCGGCGACGCGCCGACCCAGAGAAGTGTCAGCAAGAACGGTGCCGAGCGTGCGTCTGCGACATCAGGAAAGCGGTTTAATGTCGCAAAATCGACTCACTTGCGAAGCGCAAGCGACTGCAATCCGCTATCCGATCTCCGCGATCTCTTTCAATTCGACCCACCGACCCTCGCGGGCCGAGCGGGCGGCGGCGTCGGTGAAAAGTTGCACCCGGTAGCCATCGTCGAGGCCAGGGTGGTCAGTTTTGTGCCCGGCGAGGCGTTCTCTCAGGCCGGGAAACGTCCAATGCTTGAAGCGGTTCGTATTGCCCGGATCGGGGAGCGTGTCGATCACTTTCACGTCTTCGCCCGGCTTGGCGAGACTGATCGTGTGCCGCACGCGGTCGACCGCCAGCGACGCCTCGGTCCCATGCAGTTCGATTTCCGGCGCGAGGCCTTTTCGCAGATACGCGGCATGCGACAGGATCAGCGTGGCGACCGCGCCGTTCGACAATTCGAAGGCGATCGACGCGTAATCGTACGCCGTGCCTTTCCGCTGTCGCGCCGATGCTGGCGGTTTCGCAGCCTGTCCGTGCGCGATCGCCTCGCCCAGGTTCACTTCGCCCAAGTCGGCTTTCGGGGGCATGATCACCTCCGCGTGAGTCAGCACCCGTGTCGCCTCCAGTCCCAACAGAAACCGCAACGCGTCGTAGGCGTGCGATCCGACGTCGGCGACGCTGCCGGCGCTCGAGAGTTCGGCGTTGTCGCGCCAGGTGAACGGCATGTTCGCCGGCCGCGGATTGTGCCAGCGGTACACTACGGCCCGTATGTCGCCCAACGTGCCTTGCCGGACGATCTCCCGGGCTCGCTTCACCGTTGGAACATACCGCGTCCAAAAGGGGACGTAATGGGCGACATTCGCCTTCTGAATCGCACGCCACATTTCGCCGGCTTGCTGGGCGTCGGCCGCGACCGGCTTCTCGCAGACGACGTGCTTGCCGAGTTCCGCGCATCGCAGCACGGCTTCGCAATGCAGCGCATCCGGCGTGCAGACCAGCACGAGGTTCACATCGGGATGCTCGACGACCTGCCGCCAGTCATCGGTGATGAGTTTCGCCCGGTCTTCTTTGCCCGCGGCTTCGAGCAGCTCCCACCGTCGACCGTGCAGCGCGACGATTGCGGCGTCGTCGGGGCACTCGCGAATTTCCCTGCGATACGGAGTGCCGATGAATCCCGTGGCTCCCAGGACGCCGACGCCGAACTTCATGGTGTATCCTCTGCGAACCTGCAAGCGCTCAATTGGATGCCGGGCATTGGCCCGAAGTGAGAACGCAGCTATGATAGCAGGCGACAAGCTGCAACCCACAATCAACCAAGGATCGTCCCGTGCCCGCCAATCGCCGCGCTGAAGTCGACAAAGCTCTCGAGGAATTGAAGCTCGACTTCGACAAGAACAAATACCAGGTCGAGTTCGACACCACGATGGGCCGCATCACGATCGACCTGTATCCCGAACTGGCGCCGGGGCACGTCAAGAACATCCTTGGATTGACGAAGATCGGCTACTACGACGGCATCATCTTTCACCGGGTGATCGACGGCTTCGTCATTCAGGCCGGCTGTCCTTACGGCAACGGCACCGGCGGACCGGGGTACACGATTCCCGCCGAATTCAACGCCACCAAGCATGTTCCAGGCGTACTGTCGATGGCCCGTACGAACGACCCGAACTCCGCCGGCTCGCAGTTTTTTCTCTGCGTCGGCGACGCGTCGTTCCTCGACAACAAGTACACCGTCTTCGGCAAGACGGCGGACGATGAAAGCCTGCAGAACGTCCTGAAGATCGGCCGCGTTCCCGTCCGCAACGAACGCCCGCTGACTGACGTGAAGATCAAGCAAGGCCACGTCGTCGCGAAGCCGAAGTAGTCCTCCGATAAAGCAGCCGGCTAAAGCCGGGAACTCTAACGCTTCAAAGAAAGAAGCCCGGCTGTGGTGTCAGCCGGGCTTCGAGGCGGGACCGTCGCTGGCCGAACGTTAGGGGTTCGGCTGCATCAGCCGGGCAGGGGGCACGGAGGAGGCGATCTTGGCGAACGCCGATTTCACCGTGGCTTCCATGTCGCTGACGCTCTGGCCGCCGGGAACCTGGACGAATTGTCCGTTCCCCAGCCAGGCGACGGCTTTCAGCAGGTTCGAGTCGCCGTCGACGCCCACGCTGATCGCGTGAACGGTGTAGCCTTTGTCGACGGCTTGCTTGACGTATTTCAGCGTGCACCTCGCGCTAGTGTCGCTGGTGGTGTAGTCGGCGACTCCGTCGCCGTTGTAGTCGAACAGCGTATTCCAGTTCCAGCCGGTTGGCAGCGTAGAGCTTTCGCCGCTGTCGAGCGTGTTGCCGTTGCCGTCGGTCATCAGCAGGATGGCGGGCCGGGCTCCGCCTCGCTTGTGCGCGTCGAGCAGGGCGATGGCGTCCTTCATGCCGCCGGCCATGTTGGTCGAATTGCTGTAATGCGAGGCCTGCTTGTACTTCATCAGCTTGCGCACCGATTCGTAGTCGTCGGTGATGGGATCGTTGGAGATATCCACGTTGGGAGTCTCCGGGTTAGTATCGTTGATGGTCTTCTCGATGCGATGATTGGAGTCGTAGCTCACCATGCCGAGCTCGTCGTCGAACCCGAGCTGCGTGAGGTAGTCGCACAACAGTTCGTGCCCCTGCTTGATGGCATGGAACGGGTAGTGGCGCGTCTTCCACAGGTCCTTGGTCTCGTTGTAGGAAGACCGTTCCATCAGCAGATAGCAGATGAACGTCTTGCCGCCGTACAGGTCGTTGCTGTCGTAAAGCGCCAAGCCGCCGTTCGTCTGGACGTAATCGACGTACTCGTCCCAACTGCCTTGGGTGTAAGGATAGCTGACGGAGTTCAGCCCGAAGGCCGCTTTCACGGTGCTGGCGTCGTAGACGTGCTGGGACAGCGTCCACGATTGCGACGTGCTGCCGACCTTACGGATCGTCAAGTCCACTTTGGTGACGCGCTTGCCGTTGTAGCTGCCGGTCCCCTGCCAGGTACCGGTCGTCGTCGTCTCGTTGCTGATGTTGAACGTCTGGGACCCGCTGGAGAAGTAAAGCTTAACCGTTTTGATCTTGGTGTTGGTCGTAATGTCGACGGTCTTGCCCTTGAACTTGACTGTTCCGCTCGCGCCGCTGGTGGTCTGTGTCTTCGAGGCGTACTGCGGTGTGTAAGTCATCGTCCCAATGTTGAGCGGTTGCAGGTCGTCCCACACCAGTTGAATGTTGGAGTCGATCTGGGTCTGCGTCAGCATGCTGGCCTGCTCGTCGGTGTAATAGCTGTCGAAGTTCATCGACCGGGAGAAGTCGTGGACGACCACGATGTCGCGGGGATCGATAAACGCCGCGGATTCGGTCTTGAGCGCGAACCCGGTCGAGCCGAGCATCTTAGAGAAGATGCTCGGCAGTTTGCCGTCGGAGGCCGACAGGTCCGGATTGTTGCGGCGCGCGACCACTTTCACGCAATTGATGGTGTCGCCGCCGCTGCTGGTGGCGCCCCACGTGATCGAGAAGGTCTGTGTCGTGACGTTGTACTTTCGTTGTCCGAAGATGACGTCGACGTTCGGATCGACATAGACGCCGTTCAACTGGGCGACGCTTTGGGCTGTGATCCTCGCTTGCGCGAGGGCCCAATCGAAGACGTTCGGCACGGTGCTATTGGACGTCTGCAGCGCCCGCGTGATCTCCATCGCGGCGGACAGTGCCGCGGCATCAGTGGCGTTCTGCATCTTCGTCTTGGTCAGCGTGACGTAGCCCAGGTCCACCGACAGGGCGACGAACCCCATCACGGCGGTCAAGGCGACGGCGGCGACCACCAGAAACACGCCGCGGCGTGCGGCCGGCATAGTCTGGCGTAGTCCGAGAAGTCTGATCATGGCGGATTCCCCTCCCCTCAATGTGCGAAGCTGGTCGATGCGAGCGATGGCGTCAGGGCAGTATTGTGCGGCCCTTGCGGAACACCACGGATGCGGACAGCGAGGACAAAGTGCCGGGGAGCAGATTGTTGGTGTTCACCGCCGAGTAGGGCAACGAAGCGGTGATGCGATAGTATTTGTAGTCGTTCGCCGGATCGGACAGGTCGAAGGCGCTTCCCGCCGCGGTCCCCTCCGCATGCGTGAGGGTCACGGTCGCCTGGCTGCCGGGCAAGCCGTTGGCGGTTAGCGTGTTTTTGATATCGGCAACGATCTTCTGGTTCATCGTCTGGTCCGGCAACGGGCGATTGCCGTTGACGTCGAGCGCGGCCAACCGGCCCGATTGCCGGACCACCGAATACATCTTGTTGATGTGGTCGAAATTGAAGCCGGATTGGATCGAGCCCATGACCAGCGCGATGAACAACGGCGCGACCAGGGCGAATTCGACCGCCGCGGCGCCGCGGCGCCGGTTGTTCTTCGATTTTCGCGGGCGATTCTTCATGGCATGTACTCCCAAGTCCGATGTCACTCGTGGCGCGTCACGGCCCGGCCCGTCACCGTGGCCCCCTTGATCCAGTACGGCGGGAGCAGTGCCACGTTGTCGTAGGGCACCGTCACCTGCACCAGGAAGCTGTCGGCCGTTTTGCACTGCGTCAGATCGAGCGACGGCAGCGTGTTATAGTTCACCGTCGACGGATTGACTCCCGCCGTATCGAAGACTTTGGCGTCCTTGACCGAAGTCGTCGACTTCGAAGTATTGAACGCCGCTGCCACGATGCCGTTGACTTTCGTACTCACTTGCGTGTTCGTCGTTCCCTGAT
This sequence comes from uncultured Planctomycetaceae bacterium, assembly GCA_964504645.1. Lineage (GTDB taxonomy): Bacteria > Planctomycetota > Planctomycetia > Planctomycetales > Planctomycetaceae > CAZDGB01. The sequence continues at coordinate 10,369 of CAZDGB010000172.1, forward strand.
AACTGCCCAGCAGGGCGCCTTCGCGGGCGGCGGCGTTCAGCGTGTGCACCACCATGTAGTAGTGGCTGAACTCCATCAACCCGGCCATCAGCATGCCGAAGATTGGCAGCGTGAGCGCCACTTCCACGGTCGTGGCGCCGTCGCGATTCGACCTCGTCCGGCGAGTCATGTGCGAGAGCAGTCTCATGTCCGCTATCCGTTCGACGCTCGCGCGGAAATTCGCGCTCATCGTCTTCTTGCAAACCTAGGTCGACAATTGCGGGAATGTCGCGGATTTCTTAAAAAAATCTCGGGCCGCAAAGAAATTCCGGGCTATGCACTGGATGCGGATTCGCCACACGCCGGGCGCGGCGACGACAGAGGCGGCTTTTTAACTCGCGAAATGCCGCAAAGTTACGGCGAATCCAGCAATCCGCAACTTGAGAAAACGAGTGCCGGCTCTTAAAATAGATCCTGATTCGGCGTCGGTCGAATCGTCTCCCAACCCTGCCTGCGCTCGTCTTGGTTCGGGCGTGACGTCCTTCCCGCCCGCGATTGATTTTTCACATTCTCTGAATGGATTCTTTCCCCGATGACTGACGTGGTAGACATCCGCCAGGCGGAAGATCGGCGCGACGTCATTCATCGGGCGTGCGAAAAGTTGATGGAAGGCAAGCTGCTCGCGTTACCGACCGAGACGCTGTACGCCATCGCCGCATCTGCGACCAACGTTGCCGGCGTCGAACGACTTCCGGCCGATCCACTGCGTCCCTGCGTGTTGCTGCTCAAATCGCTGGATGAGGTGCGGGACTACGTGCCTCAATTGCCGCGCGCGGCGTTCAAGCTGGCCCGGCGTTGCTGGCCCGGCCCGTTGACGTTGTCGTTCCCGGTCGAATTGGTGAACGGCGTTTTTTCATCGCTTCCAGCCGCCACGCGCAAAGCGGTCGGCAGCGAAACGGGGCACATCTCGTTCCGCGTCGCCGCACACGATGTGCTGGCCGCGATTCAGTATCTGTCCCCCGCGCCGCTCGTTGTCGCGCCGGATGTTCCTGGCTTGCGCACGGCCGAAGACGCCGCGAAACATTTCGGCGACCGGGTAGAACTGGTGATCGATGACGGCCCGTGCCGTTATGGCGAACCCGCCACCACGGCGCAGGTCTCCGACGGTACCTGGAAAATCATTGAATCGGGCGTGGTCTCCGAACGGGCCATCAGCCGTCTGGCCGGAGAAATTTACTTATTCGTCTGCACCGGGAACACCTGCCGCAGCCCGATGGCGGAAGCCATTTTCCGGCATCGACTGGCGGCGCGACTTGGCTCTACGGATGACGAATTGGCCGATCGCGGGCACGTCGTCCTCTCCGCCGGGCTGTCGGCCGACGTCGGTGCTCCGGCCAGTCCCGAAGGCGTCGAACTCCTCGCTGCCGAGAAAATTGATTTGACCACGCATGAGAGTCAGCCGGTCTCCGATCGGCTGCTCAACCACGTCGATCATATTTTCACCATGACGCAACAGCATCGGGCAGCTTTACTAGCCAGACGGCCCGATCTGGAATCGATTACGCAGCTGCTCTCGCCGGAGCGGTCTGACATTTCGGACCCGATCGGCGGCGGCCGCGAAGAATATGAAGCGTGCAAAGCGGAGATCGAGCGCTCGATCGACGTCCTTTTGAATCAACTGTTTCCTTCGACAGCGCGTCCATCATGAAAATTGCCGTCGGCAGCGATCATCGCGGTTTCCAGGCCAAGACGAAGATTCTCACGCAGATTGCGGATCTGGGGCACGCTCCGGTCGATTTCGGCCCGCAATCGGCGGAAAGCGTCGATTACCCCGACGTCGGCGCCCGCGTCGCCCTGGCCTTATCCAAAGGCGAAATCGAACGCGGCATCCTCATCTGCGGGACGGGCATCGGCATGTGCATTGTCGCCAACAAATTCCCCGGCGTCCGCGCCGCGTCGTGTCACGACGATCTCACCGCCGAAATGAGCCGGCGTCACAACGACGCCAACATCCTGTGCCTTTCCGCCGACCTGCTGGGTGAGCGGCTCGTGACGCGGATGGTCGAGATCTGGCTGAAGACCGAATTCGAGGGGGGCCGCCACGCCCGCCGGCTGGAGAAGATCCAGCAGTACGAGCAGGAGCTTCACCCGCCCCGGTAACGCCGCGGTTGGCAACCGCGGTCTTCCGTTTTCCGAACCCCGCGGTTGCCAACCGCGGCTTTGAAAACCGATGCCGCGCATTCAGCGAATGTTGGAGACGGCTCTGTACGTGGACGACATGCCGCGGGCGCGGAAGTTCTACGTCGACTTTCTCGGCCTGTCGCCGATGTTCGAGGATGAACGGCTGACCGCGCTCGATGCCGGGCAGGGGACCGTGTTGCTGCTCTTCCGCCGCGGCGCGACTATTCACGGCGGCGAACTGCCGAACGGCCGCATTCCCCCGCACGACGGCAGCGGCCCGGTCCATCTGGCGCTGGCGATTGCTGCTGCAGACCTCACCGCATGGGAGGCTCGCCTGACCGACGCGGGCGTCGCCATCGAAAGCCGCCTGACTTGGGACCGCGGCGGCATTAGCCTCTACTTCCGCGACCCGGACGGCCACTCCGTCGAACTCGCGACGCCGGGCGTCTGGCCGACGTATTGAGCAACACGGGACTGCGTTTACTTCTTCTTGGCCGATTTCTTGGCGGCCTTCTTCGGCGCGGACTTCTTGGCGGCTTTGGCCGCGGCGGGTTTCGAGCCGGCGATCTTCTTTTCGACGGCGGTCTGGCTGCCGAAGATGCGCTCGTAGTTTTTCCAGAATTCGGGCGTGGTGCCGGTACGAACAATCGGGCCGCTCATGGGGATTCCTCAGTGTGTTGTTGTGTGCGAGATCGTGCGTTGATTTTTTTCGTTCGCCGGGAGTCTGTCAAGAGCCGCGCACGAAGTAAGCGGGCGAATGATCGTACGCCAGCTTACTTCGTGCGCGGCTCTTCGCAACCACCAACCCGCCACCAAAAAGAAAACGGCCCTTGGACTTTCATCCAAGGGCCGCGAGGCGTCGAGACGTAACGGAACAGTCAGATCATTCGACCAATCCGCCGGTCGCCGGAACTAGTCCAGCAGGCCGAGCAGATTGGTGAACTTGCCGCGGCGAGCCGAGGGCTTCTCTTCGGGCGGAACCGGAGCCGGAACCGGATCAGCGGCCGGCATCGGAGCCGCAGCCGGAGCCGGGGCCGAGCCCGTGCCGCAGGCGTTGTTGCAGCCGGTGGTGCTGCAGGTGTTGCAGCAGCCATCGACGACTTCGTAGCCGCACAGTTCGAGGGCTTCTTCAGCCTGCTTCCGAACCTTCTTGTCGCAATCGCCGAGCGCACAGGTCAACGCGGCGATGACTTCCGGGGTGCAGCCGCAGCAGCTGCCGCAGCCCTTGCTGCCTTTGCGAATCTGATCGCCGATTTCGTCGGCGGCCTTGGCACGGACCTTTTCATCGGCGTCGTTCAAGGCGTAGACGAAGGCGCACATGATCTCGGGATTGCAGGCGCAATCATACTTGTCGCCGAGCTTGTGAATGGCCTTCCGACGATCTTTGGCATAGCAGGCGGTCATCGACTTGTAGATCAGTTCGGCGATCTCGCACGGATCGGCGCAGCAGGCCGTCTGCGTGCAGCAGTTCGACGGAGCAGCGCAGGTGTTGCAGCTGGCCGGAGCGGCACAACCGTGGTTGTGCTTGCCGAACAGTCCGCCGTGCTTCAGTCCGCCGAACCCGCCGAACTTGCACCCGTGCGACGGAGCGCAGCAGCTGGGAGCGCAAGGCTTCGGGCAGCAGTTGTTGGCCATCGGCGCCGCACACGCGGGAGCCGCCGGGGCCGGGCAGCAGTTGTTGGCAGCCGGAGCGGCACAGGCCGGAGCGGCCGGGGCCGGGCAGCAGTTGGCAGCCGGAGCGGCGCAAGCCGGCGCAGCGGGCGCACAGCAGGCGGGCTTCGGAGCCGGGCAGCAGTTATTCGCCGGAGCGGCGCATCCCGGGGCACAGGTGCTGCCGCAGCTCGTGCCGCAGCCATGCTTGTGTCCACGGAGTTTGCCGAGCAGGCCGCCGCGCGTCGGGCCGCAGCAAGTCGTCGGGCAGCAGCTATCGCAGCACGGCGGCTTGATGTCGGAGCAACGGCGTTGATACGTATACACGTTCGGGCAGCAGGGCTTCACAATCACGGGCTTGCAACAAGCCGGCTGGCAGGTGGAAGCACAGCCGCAGCTCTTCGCCGCACCGCAATGTCCCCCACGCAGCCCGCCGAGAAGGCCGGCATCGGCCATCGCGGACATGCTGAATGTGGCGAGCACTGCACCACACAGATTTAACCATTTCATAGAGCAACGTCTCCTTCCCTAGGGAGTTCTCGAAAACTATTTTTGGGTCGTCCCAACCCGCGAGCTGAGTGTCGATCAGAGAATCTGCTGGTCGGTGACAAACATCCGCCGCCGCTTGCGCGCCGCTGGTCGGACGTGGTCACCGTGAAAGCATTCTGAATCCGTTCACTGGCAGTCCGGTGTCTTCACAACCTTGCCACGTCTGTCCGCAATCCTGTTTTTGTCCGACCGGTCCCTGTTGTAATTTTTTCAGGAACAAGCCGGACAATGTCTGCCTCGGGGATTTCGTGCACTTTGCACTTCGCGGGACTAGCCCCAATCATCGGCCCACAACACAAGACGCCTTGAATCTCGCAATCCGCTTAAACCGCTACAGGGCAAAGGGGTTACGATGACAGGCGTGCCGGAAATGACGCCCGTGACGCGTGGCGAAACCGCGCCGACTTTGCCGCGCCGATTGCTCCCTTGCGGCCCTGTTTTGCGAGAAGCTGCGCAGTCTGAATGCAATCAGAAAAACTCTTAGCGTCCCTGACACCTGTGGCGCAGGGTCGCTTCTTGCCGGTTCTGATCCCGGTTGCGGGGCCGGTGCGCTCGGCGTCGCTGTCATGCGCGGCAGACCATGACGCAGCAGTTGCGAGCCGGGAGCTCTGCCCGACCGTTACAGCTTGACGGAAATGCTAGCATCCGCCACGGAGCATTTTCTCCGCGAAGTTTCCCGACCGATGCGCGACGTGACGAACAGGGAAAGTTTGCGGGCGGTGGTTTTTCACACTCTGCGCTTTGCGGACCGGAAAGCGCAAGCATAGGGTCAACCGTCACCGAAACAGGCGCGCCACCGCCGGACTCGCGGACGCCTGTTCCGGGATTACGTCGATCAGCCGCCGTACGATTTCGTCCGGGGTGACTCCCTCCGCTTCCGCGTTGAAGTTCAGCACGAGGCGATGCCGCAGCACAGGGGCCGCCACGGCGCGGATGTCGTCTGCGCTGACAAACGGCCGGCCTTGCAGAATAGCGCGGGCCTTCGCGCCGAGAATCAGATACTGTCCCGCCCGTGGCCCGGCGCCCCAGGTGACGAATCGCTGGATGAAGTCGGGCGTGTCGTCACCGTTCTTCCGCGTCATCCGCGCGAACCGCATGCCGTAGCGGACGATGCTGTCGGCGACCGGCACGCGGCGGACGATCTGCTGCAGGGCGAGCCATTCCTCGTAGGAGAGGACTTTGCTGACGGAATCGATCAGGCCGCCGGTCGTTTGGCGGATGATCTCGAAATCCTCGTCTTCCGTCGGGTAGTTGACGCGGATCTCGAACATGAACCGGTCGAGCGGGGCTTCCGGCAGCGGATACGTTCCTTCCTGCTCAATCGGGTTCTGCGTCGCCAGCAC
>CAZDGB010000173.1:0-15972 GCA_964504645.1 uncultured Planctomycetaceae bacterium
ATGTAGGCCATCACGTCGTTGCAGTAACCGAAGACCCACGTCTGGTCGCCGAAATCGGCCTTGAAGCGGTGTGAGTAATCGACGACGACTTCGCCCCCCATCGTCAGCATCAACTGCTCGCCGCCAAGCCGCCAAGCCTGGATCGGATAGGGGTACGTTTCCGGGAACGGTTTGCCCGATTCCTTCCACTTCAGCATCCGCGCGGCCCAGCGCTGCACGTAATTCGGCTTGTCCGCCGCGTTCTTCTTCAGATCCGCGTCCGACATCATCGGGCCGAGGGGCAGCGGCACGAAGGCGTGGCTCGTCTGGAGCTTCGCGGCGAGCGGTTTCGTCTCTTTCAGCGTGGCGTCGACCGCCGTGGCGAGCATTTCGCCGTATTTCTTCGCGAGTTCTACGCTGCGGCGCGGCAGCGGGTTTTGATCAGCGCCGCAGCCCATCAGAAAGCACGCCGTCACGCCGGGATGCGATTTTTCCAGGGCGTTTTGTGCGAACCCGGAGTAGTCGCCGCTCCACAGGTAGTAGTCCATCACCGTGTTGTGGCAGGCGTAACCGAAGACGACGGCGATCAGCTTCTTGTCGGCGTCGTGCACGGCGAGGACCGGCACTGAATGGTCGACCGGGCCGAGCAGCAAGTTCTTCTCCCGCAGCATCGGCACGTCCGGCTCGCGATTCGTCCGCCGATTGACGCCGAACTCGGTGTCGCCCACGCCGCGCGACACAGTCGCCGGTTTCAGATTCTTGAGCGCCGCGCCGATCGTCTCGACGACTTCATTCACCAGCCAATCGGAGTAGGCGTTGATCTGTTGGATATTTTCTTCCGTGATCGGATAGGCGTCGTAGAGCGCGCCGCGCAGCACCGGGCCGCAGTGGGTATGGCTCGCACCGAGCACGAACTGAGCGCGAGTCAGGTGATGCTCCTTTTCCAGCCGCGCCGCGACGGCGTCGTAGAGCGGTTGCGGAAAGCCGAGCGTGTCGCTGGAAAGAATGACGGCCCGCTGTCCGTCCGCGGCTTCGAGCGCCACGACGCGGATAAAGAGGTCCATCTCCTTCCCTTCGGCGACCTTCGTCCGGCCGCCGTAGCCGGCCATCCACAGCGGATCTTTCGGCGTGATGTCGGCCCGCGCCACGCCGGCCTTCCAAGCCGGCTCCGCCGCGAAACCGACCGCGCCCAGCGCCAACCAACAGCAGAGGAATCCAAATTTCGCAAGGGGTCGAATCATGTTGCGGTGAACTCCATCGAAACAAGGTGAGCGGCTTCTCGTGCGAACTGTTGTTGTACGCGGAGGCGGGAGAAATGTCCAAGGGTCTGCGAACTCGAGTTGAGGAGTCGGCAAAGTTCTGAGATTGTCGATCTGACGCGCACCCCGGATAATTTCCGGGGTGCTTTTGTTTTTGGTTCTCGCCAAATGAAAATCTTCAAAGAGCCGACGAACACGAACGCGACCACTCTGAGTGTCGCGCTTTCGGCGGTCGCTGGAGCGGTTATCGGCGCAACGATTTGGGTGCTTCGCTTTGCCGGACCAAGGGATGCCGGGTTCGATCTATACTTCCCGATGGCATGGACCGGCGTTCTTGGTGCGATGTATGGGGCAGCGCTGAACCGAAATGTTCAATGGACGCGACCCAAGGGAAAAGTGAGCAAAAACAACAGCGACCCAGAAAATTCTTGACCCCCGTTATTCAGACACGACCCGAACTCGCAAGCGTTTATCGAACAGAGAAACCCGGTTCTGCTCCGATAACCGGGTTTCGCTTTTCGAGAATGACCCAACGAAAGCGAATCCCGGTTAGAAGACGAACCGGGATTCTGTCTAGTCCTGCGACATCTCTCCCTGCAGGAAATCGCAGAAGAGCGCTTGCCCTCTCTCCGAGAGATGAATGCCGTCCACGGTCGCGCCGGGGGTGGTCAGAAGGCGCATCATCTTTCGCTTGGGAATGAGACGGATGCCGTGTTGATAGCCGATGCGGCGCTGTTGCCAGCCGTAGCGGGAGGAGAGGGGCGGCAGCGGGAGTTCGCACATCCAAGTGACGCGGCCCGGCGTTGCGATTTTACGGCAGAGTGTTTCGAAGTCGTGGCCGAATTGTTCCACGGACACGCCCGACAACAGATCGTTGCCGCCGATTTCCAATAGCAGCGGGCTGCGATTATCGTCGAGCCACTCAGCCTGCTTTAGCGCGGAACGAAACGTCGCCCCAGGCTGCGAGGCATCGCGGATGTCAATTCCCGTTTGCGCCGCGAGCCGTTGCGGCCAGGTGTATTCGCCGTCGTTGAGTCCCGCCGTGATGGAATCGGCGATGACGCACAGCCGCGGCGGGAGTTTGACGTCGGGGGACGATCGCGCGGCGAACCATTCGAGCACGGCTACGCCGAGCAGTGCGACGCCGACGCAGCGTGTGAGAATCCTTGCACGCGAGGAATTCTCCGGGGCACGATGGACGCCGATTCGCCATCCGAGAATCGCCGCCGCAACCAAAATGAGCGCAAATGTCGGCCACGCCGGCGACGATAGCCCGCCCCACACCACGGCAAGCAATGTTACAAGCGACCAACGCCACGCGGCGGCTTTACCCCGTTCCCACACGGCGATCGCAACGAGTACGAGGATGCCGACGAACAACGCATCGCCACCGGCGAAGTGGAACATGATCCAGCGGAGCAACGGGTCGGGCTCTTGCATGCCCCCATTGTAGCGGCGGCTGCAACCCGAAAGGCATCTCTCGCTACTTCCCGCCGCCAACCGGTTTGATCGTCTGCCCCATGTCGACGAGGCGGACGAAGAGCAGGCGTTGACGGCGTTCGCCGTTTTCTTCGCGGCGGAAGAAGCGGTCGCCCAGCGTCCCTTCCGGGGGCGTTGCGGTCACCACTGCGGATTCGCCGACGTTCAGCGTCACGGCGAATTTCTGCGGGTGGCAGGCCTCCACATTCTGGGCGCTCTTGTACGTCCAGCCGAGGTCGTCCGTCGGCGTGGGACGCAGTTGCATGTCGCCGTGATGGATCTCCGGCAGAAACTCGATGCGGACCCAGCCGTCCTGCAGGCGAATCGGTTTCAGACGATAGACGAAACGGACCCGTTCGAAATGCGCCTGCCGCGTCTGGTCGCGATTGGCGATGGCGACGTCGCATTCCGGCTGCAGGTCGCTCACCTGGATTTCCGTGTCGGTCCCTGAGGAGACCGAATACGTACGGCCCGAGACGCGCGGCTTCGGCAGGTTCGCGTCGCCAGCCGTGGTGCCGGGGATTTCCGGAATCTGGCCGAGCAGTTGCAGCAGCGTCATCGGCGGCTTGGCGGCGACGTGGCCGACCTGGCAGCCGTTTTGTTCGACGATTTCCCGCTGTTCCGGCGGTACCACCGCGCCGACCTGATCGATCTCTTGCCACAACAGCGGCCCGAGCAGCGGATCATCGGCCCGGCGGTCGATGATCAGCACATCGAGCTGCAGGGCGTTCTTCTCCGGCTTGACCGGCTTCAACAGCGATTGGCTGTTGCGGGGCTTCGATTCCGAAGTTCCGCCCGGCGAAAAGAACTGGCACCCGCTCAAAGCACAGTGCGCAACTACTCCCACGAGCACGCCGCGGCTCAAGACAGTCCACGAACGACTGCGGAGACGACTCACGTCGATTCCGTGGGGACGAAGGAATGAACTGAGGAATTGGAGGCCGGAACCATAGTCTCGGCCTGGAATTCTGTCAATTTGGAAATGCTGCCACTGTGCAGGCGACCCGCTTGCTTCGTTTCCTGGAATCTCGCCGAATCACAGGCGAGTCTTCTTCAAGACGTTGCCGATGAAAAGGGAACCCGCCAAGAGTTGGTCTAGGCGATTTTGCTGATCGGCGATAAATTGCCTATCCCCTTGTTCATGGCACGTCTCGACTGAATTCTTTTTGATGTAACGAATTACAGATTCTGGAGATGCGTCGGGATGACGTCGACCGGATGCGACCGTCATCGTTCGCGGCAGCGCGTCGGACACCGTCCGTCGCGGCGCAGCTGTCATCTATTGCCGCTTTGGGCCGCCATTCTGAGCGCATTTTTGCCCGGTTGTGCGTGGGTTAAAGCCCAGGCCCAGCAACGCAGCCAGGAGTGTCAGCAGTTGTGTTCGCAGGCAGACAAGGAAAAGGAATCGGGCCGCATGGCGCGGGCCGACCAACTGCTCGACCAGGCGCTGCGAAAGTCGCCGCGCGATTTGGAAGTGCAGCGGCAATTGGCCGATTCGCTGTGGGACGTCGGCCGGCGTCGCGAAGCGCTCGATCAGCTCACGCGTCTCGCCGATGCTCATCCACACGACATGCGTTTAACGTTGCGATTGGCGACGTGGCTCTCCGAGATCGGCCATTACGAGGAAGCCCTGACCCGTTTGCAGCCGGCCCTCGTGCTGGAGCCGAACTCGACGTCGGCGTTGCAACTGAAAGCCGAGATTGAAACGGCCCAAGGCGACGACGACGCGGCCTTGGTGACCTATCAGCGGCTCTGCCAGCTCGAATCGAGCCAGGCCGATGCCATGATGCGGATGGGCAAGATCTATCTGCAGCGCGCCCAGGCGGATCGCGCGGCGCCGCTCTTCCGTTCGGTGTTGGCGCATCCGCGGGCGTCGACCGCGCAGCAGTTCGAAGCCCAGTGGGAATTGGGCGTCGCTTACGCCGCGTCCGAACGATGGAACGACGCCGCCGCGCATCTTGCCGCCGCTGCGACGCTCCGCGAGATGTCCGCCGACGACTGGCACGCTTTGGCGTACGCCCAGTATCGCAACGGCAACGCGACCGAATCGAAGTCCGCCATCAGCCACGCGCTGGCCCTGGAGCCGCGCCACGCTCCGGCGACTGCATTGGCGGCGACGCTCGCCCAAGCCGACCTCGTCCCGGCAGCGTTTGAACAATCGCGCTGACCGCCAGCCCGACTTGCCCGCCCCCGCAGTCGGGAGTTAGCGTGTGGCATGTTTCATTCCCTCGCATTGCCGGCCGTTCTCGTTGCATCAGTTTTGTACGGCGGATTCGCCGCCGCCGAGAGTCCGTTGGAAATCGCGGCGTTTTCGGCGGACATTACGCCCGACGTCGGCCTCGGGCCGTGTGTGGGCTTCATGAAAGAAGTCACGCGGATCGAAGCGCCGCTGGAAGCACGCGGCCTCGTGTTGCGGTTCGGCGGGCGAATTCACGTCCTGTGCGCGATCGATTCGTGCGGCCTGGGAACGAGTTCCGACGAGTTTCTCCGTCAAACCATCGCGGACGCCGTGAAGACCGAGCCGACGCGCATCGCGGCGCAGTCGCTGCATCAGCATTCGGCGCCGGCGCTCGACACGGATGCCGCGCGCTTGTTGTACGGTGAGGATTCCGAGCATTTCCGCAGCCATGAGGCGTATCTGCACAAAATGGCGATGGCGATTTCCGCGGCGGCGAACGGGGCGTTGGAAAAGTTGTCGCCCGTGACGTTGGTGGTCGCCAGCCGGGCCGTGGTCGACCGCGTGGCGTCGAACCGCCGCGTGCCGCAAGCCGACGGCTCGCTCCTCACGCGGCTGAGTTCCACCCAGGACCCCGCGCTGCAAGACGCCCCGGAAGGCCTCGTCGATGCGTGGGTCCGCACGCTAACGTTCTTCCACGGCGAGCGGCCGCTGGCCCAGGTCCACTACTACGCCACGCATCCGCAGACGATCTACGGCGGCGGACGCATCGGTTGGGATGTCCCCGGCATGGCCCGGTCGAAGCTCCAGCAGCAGACCGGCGTGTTCCAAGTCTATTTCACCGGCTGCGGCGGCAACGTCGCGATGGGAAAATACAACGACGCCACCGAAGACGCCCGTGCCGCGCTCGCCGAACGGTTGTTTGACGGCATGATGCGGTCGTCGGAACTGGCCCTCACTGCTTCCACCGCCGAAGATGACCGCCGCTGTCGCGACCAGATCGTGAATTTGAACGCCGACACGCCGCTCGATTGGCGCGTCGAACCGATTGCCTTTCCGGAGCGGACCGACGGCGAATTCGCTTACGACCGCAATCGAGCGATTGTCGCCGACCAGCAAGGAGCGCTGCCGCCGCGGATCAAGTCGGCGATGTTCGTCGCCTGGGCCGACCGGCTGCGAGTCGGATACCAGGTTCCGATTTCACGCTTGAAGATCGGTTCAATTCAGATCGTCCATCTTCCTGGCGAACCGTTCGTGGAGTTTCAGTTGTTCGCGCAGCAGGCCGCCCGCGATTCGTTCGTGTGTGTCGCCGGCTATGGCGACGTCGCGGTGCAGTACTACGGCCCCGACAGCATCTACGCCGACCGCGGCGGCTATGAACAAACGTGGTGCTTCACCGCGCCGTGTCAGCAGCGGGTGGAAGGCGTGCTCACGAAGCTGCTGGGACCATGATTTCGTCCCGAGCGGGGGGCATGAGCCCCCTGAAAGCGGCGTCGTTGGTTGTGGTACGCCCATTCAGGGGGCTCACGCCCCCCGCTCGGTTTTTTACGCCAGGCTTTCCATCCGCACATCCGTGCCGCCGGCGTAGTATTTGCCGAAGCGGTTGGTGATGAAATCCGCAAAGCTGACGTCCTCCTGCCGCACAAAACCGGCGCGGGGAAGTTTCCCCTTCACGTGCAGGTCGAGGACGGCACAGATGCCGGCGGCGGTCGTGAGTTGGATCGCGCTCCAGTGCCGGTCGCCAAGCTTCTGGTGATAGATTTTCCGCGCGTCGCTGATCTGCTCGAACTGGCCGTGGCGCAAGCCGGAGACGTTGACGAACGTGATCACGACGTCCTGGTAGGTGATCGGCACGGCGTTCTCCAGAATCTCCTTCAGCAGCGCCCGCCGTTCGGACAGCCGGAGACTGCTGAGCAGAAACTGCATCAAGTCGCGGTGGCCGGTGTAGCGGATCGTGCGATAGTTGAGCTCGCGGACTTTGCCTTGCAGCGTTTCGCAGAGCGTGCCGAGGCCGCCCGACGTGTTGAACGCCTCGTAGCGCACCCCGTCGAGGGAGAACTGCTCGTAGCCTTCAAGCGGCAAAACGTCGATGAGCTTCCCTTCGTGGATCGACTCGCACGGGTTGCAGTATTCGTTGATCAGGCCGTCGGTCGACCACGTCAGGTTGTATTTCAGCGTGTTGCTGGGAAACTGCGGCAGCGCGCCGACCCGCATGTGGACCCGGTCGAGCGAATCGAACTGCTGCATCACGTGGTTGGCGGCGATGGAGATGAACCCCGGCGCGAGACCGCATTGCGGCATCAGGATTCGGTTCTTCGCGCACCGTTCCGCCAGCGCCCGCACGGCCCGCGTCGTGGCGACGTCTTCCGTGAGATCGAAATAGCTCGTCTCGGTCTCGACGGCGACTTTCGCCACGAGCGGATTGGCGGAGAAGACGAGCGCCGAAATCACCGAATCCCGGTCGGCCATCAAAGCCCGCAGTTCGGCTTCGTTGCCGGCGTCGCAGACTTTCGTCGGCGCCGGCACGATGGCCGTCAGTTGCTCCAGCGCGTGCGGATCGGCATCCGCGACGAGGAGATCGTAGTCCCCCGCCGCGTGCAGCAGGCTGGCAATCGCCCGGCCGATCTTCCCGGCGCCGAGCAGCAAGACGCGATGCATGGGTTCGTCCTTGATATGGTTCCGATGTCCGCTCTCATTGTAGCACACCACCGATCCTCCGAGCGGGGGCCGTGAGGCCCCTGATTGGGCGTGTCATGACAACAGACGCCGCATTCAAGGGGCTTACGCGCCGCTCGGAAGATTGAGTGATTTACGTTGCTCCACAACCCGGCTAAAATCAATACGTGTGAAATCTCCCGCCTGATGGATGTGCCTGCCTGCGAGTCCTACCGATGATTCGTCATTCCATCCTGTTGTTCGTCGGGTCGCTGTGCGTGGTGGGCGAGCTGGCCGCCGCCGACCGGCTGCAGTTCAACCGCGACATCCGGCCGATTCTCTCGGACAAGTGCTTCGCCTGCCACGGGAACGACAAGAATAAACGTTCCGTCGACATGCGGCTCGACGTGCGCGATTCCGCCGTCGGGGTGAAAGCCATCGTGCCGGGCAAGCCCGATGAAAGCGCGGCCCTCGCCCGAATGGCGAGCGACGATCCCGACGTCGTCATGCCGCCGCCGCACGCGAAGCTCGGCAAGCTGACGCCGGAGGAGGTCGCGAAGATCCGGCAATGGATCGCGGAGGGGGCCGAGTACGAACCGCACTGGTCGTTCATTCCGCTCAAGCCGGTGACCGTGCCGAACAATGGCGTGACGTCGCCGATTGACGCGTTGATTCATGACGGCTTGGCGAAGCGCGGCTTGAAAATGCAGTCCGCCGCCGAGAAGACGACGCTGTTGCGGCGGGTGACATTCGATCTGACCGGTTTGCCGCCGACGCCGGAGGAAGTCGCCGCGTTTCTGGCCGACAACTCGCCGGAGGCTTATGAGAAAGTCGTCGATCGGTTATTAAAATCCGCAGCGTACGGCGAGCGAATGGCCGTCGATTGGCTCGACATTTCCCGTTACGCCGACAGCTACGGCTTTCAGGTCGATCGGGAGCGCGACGTCTGGGCGTGGCGCGACTGGGTGATCCAGGCGTTCAACGCGAATCTGCCATTCGATCAATTCGTCACGTGGCAGATCGCCGGCGATTTGTTGCCGGACGCGACCGACGACCAGATTCTCGCGACGGCGTTCAACCGGCTGCACCAGCAGGAAACCGAAGGGGGCAGCGTCGAAGAGGAATACCGCGTGGAATACGTTTGCGACCGCGTGCAGACGTTCGCGACGGCGTTTCTCGGCCTGACTTTCGAATGCAGCCGCTGCCATGATCACAAGTACGATCCCATCACGCAGCAGGATTACTACGGATTGTTCGCGATGTTCCACAATATCGACGAAGCCGGATTGTACGCCTACTTCACACCGTCGCCGCCGACGCCCACGTTGTGGCTGACCGATGCGAGCGGCAAAGACCGCTTGAAGACTCTCGCTCAGCAGATTGCCGAGATCGAACAAGCCGGCCCGACGCTGCGTGAGACGCGCCGCGAAGCGTTTGCTCAATGGCTCGCCGCGCGGCCGCAGGACGTGACATTGCCGGGCGAATTGGCACGGTTCCCGTTCGACGACGTGAAGGACGGCAAGGCGGCGAATTCGATTGTCGCGGAGAAACCGGCGAGCATTGCGGGCAACAAGATCGTGGACGGGAAGATCGGCCAGGCCGTCGAATTCACGGGCGACGACGCCGTGCAGACGGAGTTCGGCAACTTCCCGCGGCACGAACCGTTCGCAGTCTCGCTGTGGATGAAGACGCCGAACGAAAAAGACCGAGCGGTGGTGTTTCATCGCTCGCCGGCGTGGACCGACGCGGCGAGCCGGGGTTACGAACTGCTCATCATCGACGGCCGGCTGCGGTGGTCGCTGATCCATTTCTGGCCCGGCAACGCCATCTCCATCGAAGCGAAAGACAAGCTGCCCATCGGAGAATGGGTCCATGTGATCGTCTCCTCCGACGGCAGCAGTCGCGCCCACGGGCTGCAACTGATCGTCAACGGCCGGCCGGCAGAAGTCGCCATCCTCAAGGACAAGTTGACCAAGGAAATCACCGGCGGCGGCAACGGCGGCGACAACATCAAGCTCGGCGAACGTTTCCGCGACCGCGGATTCAATCAAGGACAGATCGACGACTTCCGCATCTTCGGACGGACGCTGTCACCGTTCGAGCAACTCGCGACATTCGATTCGGACGCCGCGAACCAGTTGCTGCGCAAACCCGCGGACCAACTGACGGACGGCGAGCGGCACCAATTGTTCGACTACTATCTCGCGGCATTCGATGAGCCGTGGAAAATTCACCTCGCCAAGCTCACGGCGTCGCGGGCCGAGCAATCGCAGTTCGCGGAGAACGTCCGCGAGATCATGGTGATGCGGGAACTCTCTGAACCGAAGCCGGCGTACATCCTCTTCCGCGGCGAATACAACCAGCGCCGCGACGAGGCACCGGCGAGCGTCCCGGCCGTGCTCGGTCAGCTTCCGGCCGACGCCCCGGCGAATCGGCTGGGCCTCGCCCGCTGGCTCACGGATCGAAAAAACCCGCTCATGGCCCGCGTCACGGTCAATCGCCTGTGGCAAAGCCTGTTCGGCATCGGACTCGTCAAAACGTCGGAAGACTTCGGCAGCCAAGGGTCGTTGCCCGTTTATCCAGACGTGCTCGACTGGCTGGCGCTGAATTTCATCGACAGCGGGTGGGATACGAAAGCCTTGCTCAAAACGATCGTGATGAGCCAGACGTACCGGCAGCGCAGCGTCGGCGACGCGTCGCTGATGGCCGACGATCCGGAGAATTTGCTCCTGGCGCGAGGCCCGCGGTTTCGGTTGTCCGCCGAAATGATCCGCGACAACACGCTCGCCGCGGCGGGCCTGCTCAAGCCGCAGATCGGCGGCGGGCCGGTCAATCCGTATGAGATGACCGAATCGTTCAAGCCGGCGCAGGCGTCTGGGGGCGACGGCGTCTATCGCCGCAGCCTTTACACGAATTGGCGCCGCACCGGGCCGCCGCCGGCGCTCTTGGCGTTCGACGCCCCGCGGCGGGCCGTCTGCACGGCGAAGCGCGAGCGGACCGATTCGCCGCTGCAGCCGCTGATTCTGCTCAACGGCGTGCAATACGTCGAAGCGGCCCGCGTCCTCGGCGAGAAACTGCATCAAGAAGCGAAAGGCGACGTCGCCGCGATGATCCGCCAGGGATTTCTCCGCTGTCTCAGCCGAGCGCCGGACGACAAGGAACTCGACATTCTCACGCGGCTGTATCGCGAGCAGTTGGAATACTTCACGCAGCACGCGGCCGACGCCGAAGAATTGCTCAAGATCGGCCAGACGCCGCGGCAAGCCGAGATCCCCGCGGCGCAAAGTGCGGCGGCGATGATCCTGGCCCAAGCCCTCCTCAACCACGACGAAGCGGTGGTGAAACGATGAACGAACAACTCAAAGACGCGGATGGCAACCGCGGTTTTTCTGAAATTGAAGCGCAGACCGCGGTTGCCAACCGAGGCTTTGGGAGACGCGAAGTCCTCCAGCGCTTCGGCATGGGGCTCGGCGGGTTCGCGCTCTCGGAGATGCTCGCGTCGTCGGTCCACGCCGCGGCCGATCACGGCGTGCTCGGCGCGCCGCATTTCGCGCCGAAGGCGAAACGGATCATCTACCTCTTCATGTCCGGCGCGCCGTCGCATTTGGACCTGTTGGACTACAAGCCGCTGCTCAACGAACGCCAAGGCGAGCAGTTGCCGGAAAGCGTGCGCCGCGGGCAGCGGCTGACGGCGATGTCGGGCTTGCAGGCGTCGATTCCGCTCGTCGGATCGCCGTTCAAATTCACGCAGCACGGTCCGGGCGGGGCGTGGTTCAGCGAGACGCTGCCGCACACGGCCGGCATCGCCGACAAGATCTGCGTCGTGAACTCGATGTTCACGGAGGCCATCAATCACGGCCCGGGCGTGACGTTCCTGCAGACCGGCACGCAGATCGCCGGCCGCCCGAGCTTCGGGGCGTGGCTCAGCTACGGGCTTGGCCAGGAGAACACGAATCTGCCGTCGTTCGTCGTGCTGATCACCAAGGGCAAAGGGGGCCAGCCCCTCGGCGCGCACCTGTGGGGCAGCGGGTTCATGCCGTCGAAGCATCAAGGCGTCCTGTTCCGCGCGGCGGAAGACCCGGTGCTCTACTTGCGGAACCCGAAGGGCGTCAGCGACGCCGCGCGGCGTTTGCTGCTCGATCGGCTCAAAGAGCTGCACGAGCATCAATACGCCTCGACGCCGGACGCCGAGATTCAGAGCCGCATCGAAAACTACGAGATGGCGTTCCGCATGCAGTCGAGCATTCCGGAAGCGACGAACCTCGCCGAGGAGCCGAAACACATTCTCGATTCCTACGGACCGGACGTGAACACGCCGGGAACGTTCGCCGCGAACTGCCTGCTCGCGCGGCGGCTGGCCGAGCGCGGCGTGCGCTTCATTCAGCTGTACCATCAGGATTGGGACCATCACGGCGGTTTGCCGGGGGCATTGCCGGCACTGTGCAAGGAGACCGATCAGCCCGCCGCCGCGCTGGTGAAGGACCTCGACGAGCACGGCCTGTTGGACGATACCCTAGTCGTCTGGGGCGGCGAGTTCGGGCGGACGAACTACTGCCAGGGGAAGATCTCGGCGAACTTCGGCCGCGACCATCATCCGCGCTGCTTCAGCCTCTGGCTGGCCGGCGGCGGCATCAAGCCGGGGCAATACGGCTCGTCGTGCGAGTTCGGCTACAACGTCGCGGAGAACGGGGTCTCGGTGCACGACCTGCAAGCGACGCTGCTGCATCTGATGGGCATCGACCACGAGCAGCTCACGTACAAATTCCAGGGTCGCCGCTACCGGCTGACCGACGTGCACGGCGAAGTGGTGCGCGGGATGCTGGCGTAGTCAACGAAGCAATTGGGGGGCACGCCCTGAGTCATCGAAGGGCGTGGTTCTCGTTTGAACACCACGCCCTTCTCAAAGCGTCAGGGCGTGCCACCCGATTCTCCATCGACCGGCAATTTCTGCCGGCTGCGCTTGAGGCAATTTCTTCCGAACGGCGTAAAATCCGCTGAAAATGCCTCTCTTTTCCGTCGGTCGCGCGGAAACTGCCATTTTCAAATTGGACGGGCGGCGGTATCACCCGTTTGCTCCCCCAACTTCCAAAATCCATTTGCGGTCAAACATCCTCCACGCGGCGCAGCGCTGCGCGCGGCACGGAGTGTCGGAAAGGATTCCGGTTCATGCACGTCGATCGGCAACGATGGAAGCCGTGTGTCGCCTGGGTCTGTGCGATGGCCCTCTCCCTCAGCGTCGTCCGTGCGGGCGACATCAAGCTCTACCCCGACGATCCCGCGCCGGCGAAAACCGAGGAAGAGACGAACTCCAACTCCCTGTCGAGCGGGCCGCGGCCGCATCCGGTCACCCCGCAAGACGGCTTCGGCGTCTTCGGGCGGACCGGCCACTGGGCGCTCGGCAACTTCGGGATCACCGATCCGCTGACGCATCTGGAAGCGATGCCGTATTACCTCGGCGACGAGCACTTCTTCTTCAGCGACCTGCGGGGTTTCATCACGAACTACGGCCGCGTCGGCGGAAACTTCGGCGCCGGCTACCGGTTTCTCGATCCCGCGTTCGAAGGCTGGTATGGCGGCAGCTTGTGGTACGACGTCGACGACTCGTCGTCGCGGCTGTTTCAGCAGATCGGCATCAGCGGCGAACTCGTGATGCCGTGGTTCGAGCTGCGCGCCAACGGCTACTTGCCGGTCGCCCAGCGCAGCGCGAAGTTCGCCGATCAGGTCGGCAACATGCAGTTCGTGGGGAATCAACTGTTGTACCGGCAGTTGACGCAAACCGGCTACTCGCTCACGGGAGCCGACATCGAAGCGGGCATGCCGGTCCCGCTCCCGTTTTTGGGAACTCAGGATCGACTGCGGGTGTTCGTCGGAGGTTACTTCTTCGACGGCAAAGTCGAAGACAGCATCGTCGGCTTCAAGGCCCGTGCCGAGGCCGTGATCAACAACACCGTGACGGCGCAGGCCGCGTTCACCACCGACAAGCTGTTCGGCAGTCAGGTGGCGCTTGGCGTGGCGCTCGAATTCCCGTGGGGCGACGCGCATCCGTCGTCGAAGTGGAAGAAGAACGACATGCCGTCGCCGTTCCGCTTCGTCGAACGCAACTACAATATCATTCTCGAGCGGACACAGACGCTGGGCGATAACCTGATCGCCCGCGACCCGACGACGGGCAACCCCTACTTCTTCCGCTTCGTGTCGGGCGCAGGGTCCGCCGGCGGCAACGGCTCGTTCGAGAATCCGTTCGCCACCATCGCCCAGGCGCAGAACGGGGCCACCGCCGGCGACATCATCTTCGTCCGGTCCGACACCGTGATCAACAACGGCATCACGCTGGCCTCGGGGCAGCGGATCCTCGGCGACGGCGCGAACCACGCTATCAATCTGCAGGGCTTCGGCTCGGCGCTCTTGCCGATTCTCTCGACCGCGGGTGACATGCCGGTCGTCGACGTCGTCGGCGGACCGGCGGTCACGCTCGCCTCGAACTCGGAGCTCTCGGGCTTCCACTTCCAGAATATGCCCGGCGACGCCATCCGCGGCACGAACGTCAGCAACGTCACGCTGCGGAACCTCACGTTCGACGGCGTCGGCGGCAACGCGATTCATATCCAGTCGCTCGGCGGAACCTCGACCTTCAGCAATTTGACGTTCAACGATATCGGCGGCAACGCGCTGGTTGTCGACGGCGGCTCGCCCGAATTGCGGTTGTCGAATTTGACGGTGAACGACACGCTGGACGACGCCGTCGTGCTCGCCAACTTGACGAACGCCGACGTCACCATCGAGGGCTTGAGTATTACCGGCTCGCAGGGTTCGGGGCTGGTGCTCGACACGCTCGCCGGCACGGTCGACGTCTACGGCGCGACCGTCGAGGATACGACGCTCGACGGCATCCGCGTCGAAGGCGGGACGGCGGACATCAACTTCCGCGGCTCGACGACGATCGCTTC
The DNA here is from genome assembly GCA_964504645.1 of uncultured Planctomycetaceae bacterium. GTDB lineage: Bacteria > Planctomycetota > Planctomycetia > Planctomycetales > Planctomycetaceae > CAZDGB01. The sequence continues at coordinate 14,496 of CAZDGB010000173.1, forward strand.
CGATCTCGGCCGCGGATTCGTCCTCACCGGCGCGGGCGGCGACATCCTGATCGACAATATCCTGGTCAACGGCGCCGGCACCGGACCGGCGATCTCGCTCGACCACACCACCGGCGACGTCACGTTCTCCAACCTGACGATCGAACGGACCGGTGGCGCCGGGCTCGTCGGCAATACGATCTCTTCGCTGACGATCGACGACGGCACGATCGACACCGATCACGGCGCGGCCGTCGACTTGCAGAGCTCCGACAACGACATCACGTTGACCAGCATCAACGCCAACCACACCACCTACGGCATCCGGCTCGATCAGACCACCGGCAGCTTCGTGCTCGAAGGCGACGGCGCGGCCCATTCCGGCGGCACCATTCAGAACACGACGAACGCCGTCGTGCTCAACAACGCCGGCACGGTGGAACTGAACTGGCTCAAACTGACGGCAAACCAGACCGGCGTCCTGTCGACGAACACCACCTATCTCGGACTGTTCCATCTCGACGCGACCAGCAACGTCGGCTACGCCGTCGACGCGCTCAACACCAAGTCGCTGTTCATCGGCGCGTCGAACTACGTCGGCAACGGCACGATCGGTGGTGGCACGCTCCGCGTCCAAAGCAACGTCTTCGGCAACTACCAGCTCTCCATCGCCAACAACACGATCTCCGACGCCAACGGCAAGGCGATCCAGATTCTCAACTCCGGCCCGTCGGTCGGCTCGTCGCTCACCATGGCCATCCGCAACAACACCATCGTCTCCAGCCGCGACGGCGAAACGATGGCCCAGATTCACTGGAACGGCCCGCTCGGCATCGAAGTCTCCGGCAATACGTTTTATCTCAACGCCAGCAACATGACGGGCTTCGACATCCGGAGCCTCTCCACCACCAGCAACATGTCCACCGTCATCACGCAGAACACCATGTATCTGATGGAAGCGCAGGACACCGGCTATTCGATTCAGGCCTCCGCCGGCTCCTCGGTCGAATTCAGCAGCAACGGCTTGCAGTTCAACGGCAACAACGGTACCGGCTTCACCTTCACCGGCGTCGGACAGTCGAACCTGTACCTGCGGAACAACAATCTCGTGTCGACCGCCGCCTCCGGCACGACTGGCTTCCTGATGGGTAACCTTGCCGCCGGCTCGACGGTGGCGATCAATTCGAACTCGCTGAACTTCAACGACAGCTCGGCCGTTGTCGACCGCGGTTTCGTCTTCACCACGCTGGCCAACCCGGTCTCGCTGCAGGGAACGCAGGACAACATCCTGACGGGCGTGATCCAGCCGCTTGTGATCCCGGCCGGGCAGACGACGGGCGGGTTCTATATCAACAGCGTGTATCAGCAGCCGTAAGACGCGCTCCGCTGCGGAAACCCTTCGCGTCGCGGCTAACCGTAAACCGGGAATTCGCGCGCAATATTCTGTTAGCCGCAATGCGCGAGCGGAGCGCGTTCATCCGCCGCACAAATCCATTGC
>CAZDGB010000174.1:0-3505 GCA_964504645.1 uncultured Planctomycetaceae bacterium
GCGGCGGATGCGCTGCAGAATACCCGTCTCCTCGTCCGCCCGATCCGGCGGAATGAGCATCGTCACCGGCTGGCCGATCGCTTCGGACGCCGTGTAGCCGAAAATCCGTTCGGCCCCGCGATTCCAACTGGTGATGATGCCGTCGAGACTCTTGCTGACGATGGCGTCGTCGGACGATTCGACGATCGCCGCGAGCCGTGCCTTGGCCCCTTCCGCACGTTCGCACTCCAATTGGTCCAACTGCTCGAGCACTTGGTACGCGGCAGCGGCGAACGTGCCGAGGCTCGCAATCAGCCGCGCGTCTTCCTGATCAAACCTCCGCTGCGGCGTGTGCGAAACCAGCCAGATTGTTCCGACGGCCTTCCCTTGGACGTGAAACGGCGTCAGCAGGACTTCTTCGAGCGGCGGAGTAATCGGCGCCAGATACGGATAGTAGTTTTCCGGATGCGCGAACAACTGCACCGCGTCTCGATCGAGCACGACGCCGCACGGACCGAAATCGCGCGGCGTTCCCTCGCCGACGTACGGACTGAGGGGCCCGGTGACCGCCGGCCAGTAAAACGTACGGCCTCCGTCTTGCTTGGACAGCAGACTGATCCCCGCCGAATCTGCTCCAGTGGTCGCTTTCGCGACTTCGGCCAGCTTCTGCAGGATGGCTCGCGGCTCGTTCGCCAGCGTCTCTGCCAACTCCGCCAGCGCGCGATTCTCCGCGCCATAATCGGCGGGCCGGCCAGGTCGCCGGCTCAGGTCGTCGGTCCGCAGTACGGCGTCCAACGAAACGGAGCCGGGAGTGGTCGAGGTCAATGCCATGTCGCAGTCAGACTAAAAGCCCATCGACGAGCGCAATCGTACACATTCCATCATTCTACAGAGAATGGCGCAAGCAAGCAAAAGGCGAGCATCGAGGAGCCGCCCGGCGTGCCGCTTCCGACGATACCGCGGCTTAATCGCCATTCCCGCTGCGATAGGCTTCGTGCGGCTTGGGAACCCATTTCGGGTCAACGAGCGTGGCGTTCCAGGCGTCCCAATCGGCTTGCAGCCGACGCACGCGTTCTGGGTTGGCTTCCGCGAGATCGCTCGTTTCGCCGATATCGTCCGCGAGATTGTAGAGTCGGGGCTGCTGATCCCCGCGGACCATCACGAGCTTCCAATTCCCCTGCCGGATGGCAATCTGCCGGCCGAAACGCCAATAGAGCGATTGGTGCGGCGTGCCGGATGTCTCTCCGGCGAGATACGGCAGCAGATTGACGCCGTCGAGTTTCTCCGGATCGTCGATCACCGCGCCGGCCGCCGCCAAAATCGTCGGCGTCAGATCGAGATGGATCACCGGTTCGTCGTAAGTTGTCCCCGCCGGCAGATTGCCCGGCCAGGACAGGACGAACGGCACCCGCAGCGCCCCTTCCCACGTGGTCGTTTTCGTCCCTTTGAGCGGCGTGTTGGTCGACCCCGTATCGGTCGGGCCGCCGTTGTCGCTCAGAAAGATCACCAGGGTGCGCTCGGTCAATTTTTCCGCCTGCAGTTTGTCGAGCACCTCGCCGACGGCTTCGTCCATCGACGCGACCAACCCGGCGTATGATCGGCGGCGCTCGTCGGCGATCGACGCGAACTTCTGCAAATGTTCGGGCTTCGCCTGCAACGGATTGTGGACGGCGTTGAACGACAGCAACAGGAAGAACGGCTCCGCTTTGTGGCGCTCCACAAAATCCACCGCTTCGCGGGCGAAGGCGTCGGTCAGATAGTCCGGCTCTTCGATCCTGCCGCGGTCGCGATACAGCGGATTCACTTCGGCGTTCGGATAGTTGTTCGGCGCTCCCTCAGCATAAGGATGCGCTCCGCCGAGGAAACCGAAAAACTCGTCGAACCCCCGCTCCAGCGGATGAAACCGCGGGGCGAAGCCGAGATGCCACTTCCCGATGAGGCCGGTGGCATACCCGGCCGGCTTGAGCCGCTGCGGCAGCGTCGTTTCGTCGAGGGATAGGCCGAACTCATCCAGCGCGGGAACCGTGCTCGTGGGATTGAACTCGTGCCCGAACCGCTGCTGATAGCGGCCCGTGATCAGGCCGGCCCGCGACGGACTGCAATGCGCGCCGGAAACATACCCCGCCGTGAACCGGACGCCGCTGGACGCCAGCGCATCGAGCCGCGGCGTGGGAATGTCCGTGCAACCCTGGAATCCGAGATCGCCGTAACCCAAATCGTCGGCGAGGATCAGCACGACATTCGGCAAAGGCGACTTCTCTGTGGCGCAAGCGCACCACAACGGCGCCGCCAAAATCACGCCGGCGCACACGATTCGACGGACGAACAAAATGACTTCCTCGGGCGAATATCGCCCAAAACGCACTGCTTGCCCCACCGAGGGACAAGCAGCGACAGAGGGAACGGGAAGGTGCGAATCACGCCGCACGGTGCGTTAAAACTCGCCGAGGACTTGTCCGTCTCTGCGGGAGCAGAGACGTTCGAGGGTGCTGTCGACCCAGCCGCCGTTGGCTGTGTTCGACGACGAGGTCAGCGGATTGTAATCGATATTCTCGCTGAGGAAACGGACCGAGCCATCGGACAGCAGGAACTGCACGCCGCCGACGTGATTGCTGTTGAAGGCGCGCGACTGATGGATGCGGTTCGTGCTGCTGTGGTTGAGGCCGTTCAGCGGGATTCCCAGTACGGCATGTCCCGCGGCCCGGTGATTGCGCGTGATATCAGTCGTCGTATTGTGATGCGGGCTGTAACCGAAGACGTTCGCCGCGCCGACGTTGAGGTTATCGAAGCGGAAGGCTCGTTCGCCGACCATCAACGTGTTGCTGGTGCCGTCGGTGATGTCGCGCACGCCGATCTTGGAGCAGTTGAACCCGACGCCCGTGGCGGGACCGGCCGCGCCGGTGAACAGGAACGGCGGCGTGATGCTGTCGGAACTGCAGGAGACCATCACGTAATTGGAGGTCGACGTCGCAAACCGCGCAGTGCCGTCGGTCGTCAAAGAGCGCGTATAGAGCTTGGCGGTGGACGGATCGCCCGGCGTAATGTCTGCCGGATCGACGTAGGATTCGCCGAAAAGGTTGATTTCCGGTCCGGTATCGCTGGGACAGCGGAACGCGGGATAGCTCTTCGTGAGCAGGCTCAACCCGTTCGCCGTCAGCAGATTCTGGTCCAGCGTCACGGTGCCGACGCTCAGCGAGTTGAACAACGGCGCCTGGTCCAGATACGGCAGTACCAGGGAGCCCCAGCCCCAGGAGGTGAATGTCAGGGTGTTCGCCGACGTGGGATGCTGATACGGCATCACGATGCATCCCGGCGGAAACGTGTTGAAGACGTCGTGATAGTTGTGCATGGCCAACCCCAACTGCTTCAGGTTGTTCTTGCACTGCGTCCGTCTGGCCGCCTCCCGCGCCTGCTGCACGGCGGGCAACAGCAGCGCGATCAGGATCGCGATGATCGCGATCACCACCAAGAGCTCGATGAGGGTGAAGCCGCGTCGGTACTTCATGGGACGGGGAACTCCTGGGAT
>CAZDGB010000174.1:3515-15937 GCA_964504645.1 uncultured Planctomycetaceae bacterium
TTTCATTGACTCCTGTCTCTTTGAGCGTGAAAGAGGACGCTATTTCGAACACGTTACGAAACGGTTCTCGTTTTCTATCGCGAGGTTCACTCCAGGAACTGGGGGGCGGCCTTCTTCTGTTTGTCGTCCTCCGGGTCGGATTCCAGATCGAAGTCGAACGTGTTCCGGCCAGATTTCACTGCGCAAGTCAGATCGCTTTTCACCGCATAACGGGCGGGAATGGGCTTGCCGGCGACACCGATGGGCCACGTAAAGCCGACTACGTTCTCGCCGACTTTGGTTCCTTGGACTCCGCGGGTGTATTCCAGCCGGTATTTTCCGACGGCGTCGGTGGTGCCGACGGCGGGACGGCCGATCTCCGGTTTGAACGTGACGATGACGCCGACCAGCGGTTCGCCGTCCAATGTGACTGTGCCGGTGACACACCCCAGCGGCGGTCGATCCCCGCCGCCGCAGCCCGCGAAGGCGAGGCAACTCAGCAGCGTCAAATGGATCAAGAAGGGCGAAGAACGTCGGCGCATACGTTCCACTCGCGATGAAAAGAGATCACGAATGCGTAAGAGAGTCGCCCGTCTCCGTACGAAAGTCAAGACTGAAGATTAACATTTGTTCTCGTTTTGGGGCGTTTCATGGTCGCTCTCAGATCAGCCTGGGGGTTCAAAGACCAAGCCCGGGGCGAGACCACGTGCCGACAAAGCCTCTGTGCGTCGCTGAAATCGCATTGTCGGTCGTCTGTTGGCGCGCGGCTTGCATATTCCTCAACGGCGACTCAATGAGGGCAGCGAAGTCCGCGGCCTTCTCACTTGAGGAAAGGGAGATCATGACTCATCGCACTTTGCTGGCAGCGTTTCTGGGAGGCATGCTGGCCATCACCGCCGCCGCGCCGTGTCAGGCTCAAACGGTCTATTACAATCCAAGCCACATTGACCACGACGCCTACGGCCAAGGTTACTACGGCGGCTTCGGACGACGGACCAACAGCTACTTCCCAGGCAGCTACACGAGTTACGGGCAGGATCCGTATGTCTATAACCCGACCAGTTCCAACATGTTCCCGAAGTATTATTATCCGTCCGGCGGACCATATCGCTACGGCAGCTACGGCTACTCAACGCAGCCAGTATTGCCGGCGCCGACGTACAATCCGTACGGCTACAGTCCCTACGGGTACAACCCGTACTCGGGCTGGTGATTTCGTTGGAGTTCCGCCTTCAGGCAGTTTTGGTCTTAGCTTTCAGTGATCTAACGGAACCGGCTGAAGCCGGGACTCCAACAAAGCAGCTCACTGCTCGACCATCGAATAGAGCCCATGGCCCGCGCGCTTCAGCTTGCCTTGCGCGACGAGAGCCTCCCACACAGCGGGCGGATACTGATTCGGCGGCGTGATGGCGTCGATGCCCGAACCGCCGCCGTTGCTCAGCGGGCTGCGGCCGACTTTTGATTCCGCGTCGAGCCGCGTCAACTTGAGGCGCTTCTTGAACGCCTTGTACGCCTGCTTGAGTTCTTCCGGGGCAGGGGACTCTGGGGACGGCGGCGGGGCGTCGGTCATGCGAGGGTCTCCGGGGAAGCGACGAGGGGCGAATTGGCTCAATTTTAGACAACGTGTTGCGCAACAGCGCACTATCCTGGGGACGAGTGATTCTCACCAATTGGCGAGCGGAACGCCAAACCAAACACGCATTGCCGCCTTTTGATGCAAGAGGGCGCACCGCGCGCCAACAGCCGCGCAGCGGCCATCGGGCAGCCACTCAGCAGCCATCCAGCGGCCAAAAAGTGCGCAAAAATCAGCGCGCGGAGCGGCCGAATGAACGCTTGTTTGCAAACGGTTGGTTGCACAACGCCACCCGAGTCCCGCGATGAGGACACGGCGGGCTCACGCCGCGCCCCTCGCCTCTCAGTTCAACTCGGCGATCTGATGCTCGGCCTTGCGGAGCTGATTCATCAGGAGCGGGCGGTCCTGGTCGGGGCAATCCTTCAGGCAGCCTTCGATCACGTCGATCGCCTGGCCCGGATGATCCGACTTGAGCGCCAGGTACGCCAGATCGCGCTGATGCTCGTAAGCGCCGGGATGCAACGCGGACAACCGTCGCTGCGCGTGCCAGGCGTTCGGCCAGTCCTCGTTGCGCACGTGGACCGACTTGAGATTGTTCAGCAGACGCAGAATGACTTCGCGCGGCGACGCGGGTTCCAGCAGCGGCTCCAACTGATCGTCCTCGAATCCGGTCATCGACCGGCACCACGCGAGACACTCGTCGTACTCGATCACCTGCCCCTGATGGAACGCATCGAGGAAGAGCGGGCCTTCCAGCGCGTCGTACCGCGTGAGGAAGTGCATCGGCGTCGCGACGCCGACGAGATCGAGGCCCGTCTGCTGCGCGACGGCGACATAGACCAGCGACAGGCTGATCGGAATGCCGAGCCCGGTTTCGATCACGCGGTTGACGTAGCTGCTCTCAGCACGGTCGAACGCGTTGCGGTCGCCGTGCAATCCATGCTGGCCGGCGAGACAGCGGGCCAGTTCCTTGAGCACATGGCGATCGGAACCGGCGCGGGCCATTGGACCGCCGAATTCGCGGCTCCGTTTGGCGATCCATTCCAGCGTGTGGCCGAAATCGAGCCGCGGATTCGCATCGCGGGCGATCTCCAGCGCCGCGATCGTGAGGTCCACGTCGCGCTGGCGCACCAGCAGCTTGCGGAACTCGGTATCGTTCGAAAAACCGTCGGTTAACTTCATGCGCTGCGACACTCTCGAAGTTGCTCAGTCTTCAGCATAGGCACATCATGCGGGGGATGTCGAGTGATTTCGGGGTTGAGAGCTGAATGATTCAAGCCGCCTCATTCTTTTGACCCTCAACTCTGAACTCTCAACCCTCAACTCTTTACCGTCTCGCATCCGAATAGAACTTCGTCGGCTGTTCCTGCACGAGCGGGTCGGTCAGCGAATCGCTCGTGACCCGGGCCTTCACGCGGTGGTTACCGTCCTGCAGGCCTTTCACCTGCACGCGGAAGATCGATTCTTGTCCCGGCGCGAGTTGGCCGAGCGGCTTAAACGCCAGCGAACGGCCCTCGGCCATCGCGTCGGTCGGGCCTTTGGCCATGAGCAACTGCACGCCGCTCGGCAGTTCGCAGTGGACCTTGACGTTCGTCGCCACCTTTGTGCCGTTGTTACGGACGCGGATCTCGTAGGCCGTTTCGACGCCGACTTCCACCGGGTCGTCGAGGTCGACGATCTCCATGGTCAGCGACGCGACGCCGTCGATCTGCGTACCGATCGACGTTTCCGCCCGTGCGCCGCCGTCGGATGAGACCAGAATCTTCTGCGTGAAATCGCCGAGTTCGACGGCTGTGAGTTCGCAGGTGATGTCGATGGCCTGGTCGGGTTCGAGCCGGCCGAGGAACCACGAAACCGTTCGCTGCGCCGGATCGTATTTGCCGCCGTGATCGGCCGAGACGAATTCGAATCCTTCGCCGACCATCTGCACCACGCGGACGTTGTTGTTGGCGACACTGCCGTCGTTGATGACTTTCGCGGTGAACTTCGCATTGCGGCCTTTGTAACGCAGCGCCGGCCCGTCGGCGGCGATCGTCAGGCTCGGCGAGATGACGCGGATCGTCGCAGACGCTTCATTGGAAACGTCGGCACTGGAGTTCGCGGTGATCGATACCGATTGCTCGCCCCCTTTGACGCCCATCAACGGGAGCCGCACGGTGCGCGATTCGCCCGGCATGATCGTGCCGATTTCCATCTCGATCACTTCCTGCTCGCCGCGAGCGTGCTCGAGGCCGGAACTGACTTTCGCGGCGATGCGGACGTCTTGAGCGGGACCGGTGCCTGGATTCGACACGAGGACCAACTGCGACGCGGAGTCGCCCAGCATGACTTCGGTCGGGCCTTTCAGCGCGACTTTCAATTGCGGCTCTTCAACTCGGAACGTCGCGGCAGCGGAACCGGTCAAGCGGACCTGGGCCTTCAACCCGAGGTCGCCGCGGCGACCGGGAACGAGTTTCATGGCAATGCGCTGTTCCGCTCCCGGCGGTAACGTGTCATAGCTCCATGTGAGATGATCGCGGCTCTCGGCCGGTTGCGGTTTGGCCGACGTCAACCGGACCGGCGACTGAAAATAGGCGTCGACGGCGACCTGCTCGACGACCGAACTGCCCGTGTTCTTCACGACGAGTTCGACGGCACATTCCTGGCCGACGTTGAATTCCGATTTCTTCACCCACTCTAGTGAAATCCCCGAGGCCAGCGGACCGTTCGTCACCGTGGGAGTCGCCGCAGCCGGTTCCAGCGTGTGGCTGACCGACGTGGTGATCGGCGTCACGCGATGGCGCGACGGCGGCAACGGCACGCGCGGAGCTTTGGCGCGCGTTTCGACGCGTACCTGCTGGATCTTCTCGGCGGCCGCATCGTCGCGACGCTCATCAAACTTGGCGTCGCGCTCCGTCGACGTTTCGACGCTTGGCCATGCCTCGTCGGCAGCAGGCGCTTCTTTCGCTGCCGGCCTCTCAATCTTTGTTTGGTTCGCGACTTTACGCGGCTGGTCGAGCAGATTGCTCCGCACGGGGATCCGCTTCGACGGCGCGGGAGTCTCTTCCGCGGGTTTCGCCGCTTCATCGCCTTCGAAGAGCTCCTGATAGTAGTTCCGCGGCGGCGCTTCGTCCGCCAACGGACTGCGCTTAGCCGGCACGGTGATCCGACTCGACGCCGAGCGGCTGTGCGACGCCTGCGGTCGCTGCCGGCCGTCTTCGCTCCACGGGCCATCGGCGGCGTTCACGAGGTTGACTCCGGACAATAAGACCAACAGGGCCCCGACCGCCGAATTCTGAGTCTGCCGGACCATAGGATTCGCTCCGCGAAAGGACGGACTCAAGTCGTGAATAGAAATTGACTTACGCTATCAGCTGGCAATAGGCGGCCCACCGAAACACTTTCGGGTAGTCGTCTTTCTGTATCGGCTGGAAGAACTCTGCGGATGAAGCAGATTTGGAGGCTTGGGCCGACTTTTCCGTTCATTCGTAGGAAGTATGAGTTCCATCAGTCCGAATTGAAATTAGAATTTTGTTCTGGTCGTCTTGCGGGACCGAATATTCAAATTTATGATGCACCTTGTTCGCCCAGAATTCTGCAGGGAGTATCCATGATCGAACTCGGACGATCGCTCGCGAAGACATGCCAGAGCGTCCACCGGCGTTCGCTCCTGCAGGTGGGAGCCTGTTCGGCGCTGGGATTGGGAATGTCGGCCTGGATGAATCGGGCCGGCGCCGCTGCGATGCAGACAGAACACGCCCGCGTGAAATCGGTCCTGCTGCTGTGGCTCTGGGGCGGACCTAGCCATCATGAAACGTGGGATCCGAAACCCGAAGCGCCGGTGCAGGTGCGCGGCTGTTTCAGCCCGATCTCCACGGCGACCGCCGGGACGCAAATCTGCGAGTTGTTGCCGCAACTCGCCCGCCGGACGGACCAGTACGCCATCCTCCGCAGCGTGAATCACGATCAGAAAGACCACAACGTCGGCGGCACGATCGGTTTAACGGGACACGTCCACGGCGCGAAGGCGTCCGGCGGCATCCCGTTTCCCGGCAACGTCCGTCCGAGCATGGGCTCCGTGGTTTCGTACCTGAAACGCAGCCAGGCCGGCGACTGGCCGGGCTATATGGTCATCGGTCCGCATTGCAAAGTCAGCGGTGAAGCGCTTCGCGGGCAGCAATCGGGCACGCTCGGCGCGGCTCACGATCCGTTCCGCATCGAAGGTTTTACGTTCGATGACGGCGTGAAGATTCCTCAGGCGCTGGAGCCGATTTCGGAACTGGGGTCGGGCCGATTGACGCGCCGCCGGGATCTGCTGAATCAAGTCGATTTGTATCGCCGACAATTCGACGCGCTCGCCGACGTCGGCCGCTATTCGGACCTCGAACAGAAGGCGTTTTCGCTTGTCACGGCGGCGGCGAGCAAGGCCCTCAATCTCGATTTGGAATCCGAAGCGCTGCGCGACCGCTATGGCCGCACAGTGTATGGGCAGAACCTGATCATCGCGCGGCGGTTGGTGGAATCGGGCGTGCCGTTCGTGCAGGTGAACTGGAGCGGCGATGCCGAGGACGAACAACAAGGGGGCGACGGCGGCTGGGACTTGCACTACCGCTTGTTCGAACGGATGCAGGAACGCTACTGCCCGATCTTCGACAAAGCGTTCAGCGCACTGCTCGACGACATGCAGGAGCGCGGCCTGCTTGATTCGACGCTCGTGCTCGCCATGGGTGAATTCGGGCGCAGCCCGCAGATCAGCAGTCTCGCCGGCCGCGAACATTGGCCGTTTGTCTATTCCGCCGTGATGGCCGGCGGCGGCGTGCCCGGCGGCCTTGTGCTCGGCTCGTCGACTCCCGACGGCGGCTACGTGAAAACGAACCCGGTCCACCCGGCGAACCTCATCGCCACGATTCTCGAAAAAATGGGGCTCGACCGCCTGTCCCTCGGCGACCGCGACGCCAGCATCCTGGAAGGCCCGGTGCCGGAGTTGGGGTAAACAACCTGCATTGGCGGCTCCGGCAGGAACTGTCTGCCTAGCGGCGTTGACACCGTCGCAAAAAAAACCGGTGTGGCACGGTGTCGGCGTCAGCAGGAGAGGGTAAATTATGAGATTTCTCTATTTCGCAATCGTGGTTGGCATTGTCTTCGTTGATTGCCGCGCCGACGAACAAGCCGTGCCTCCAGTCACGCGCCTCACCAAAACGTATTTCCCCAAGTTCTTCCTCACGTATTCTCCCGACGGCAACCGGATGGTCTATTCCCGGCATCACGACAATCGCCGGGCTGCAAACAAGATTCTGATGGGCCTGCGGATCGTCAACGCCGATGGGACCGGTGACCGGCCGCTCATGCCCGAGTTTGATGCCGCCGTGCAGATCCAGGAATATCCCGCGTTCTCACCCGACGGCAAACGCCTCTACGTGACAGGCGGCGGCAACGACACAGGCAACGCCTCCAAGGACGTTTTCGTTTGTGACATCGATGCCGAGTATCGAGCCACGAACTTGCGAAAGATGGTCGAAGGCAACGGCGTACAGATCGGCGAACAGGCCGGCCCCTCGCCGGACGGCAAAGAAATCGTTGTCACGGATACCAGCCACAACCTGTGGGTCGTCGGCAGCGACGGCAAAGGGAAACGCAAGCTAATTCAATCGGCGGGCAATTATTGTTTCCAGGAAACGTGGTCTCCCGACGGCGAATGGATTGCCTTCGCCAGCGACCGCGATGGCGACATCGAAATCTACAAGATTCGCCGCGATGGCACCGAACTCACGAGGCTCACCGATCACAAGTCCGTTGATTGCCGCCCGAAGTGGTCCCCAGACGCCCGCTGGCTGGCGTTCGTCTCAAATCGCACCGGCAATGAAGACATCTACGTGATGCGGGCCGATGGCTCCGAGGTACGAAACCTTACGGAGCATGCCGCGGTGGATGATCACCCGGCGTGGAGTCCCGACGGCAAGGACCTGACGTTCGTTTCCATGCGGGACGGCGGGTTCGATTTCTATCGCCTGCGAGTGCCGTCGGATTTACAGGTGACGAACAAGCCGTTCACTGCTCCGCCTACCACAACCGCGGAATCGGGCGATCTGGTGGCGTACTTCAACTTCGATAACGACGCGGGGCAACTCATCAGGGATCACGCCGGCCGCAACACGATGCAATCGTTCGACGCCCAACTCGTGCAGAAGGATGGCCGCGGCAGCTTGAAGTTCGATGGGCAGAAATCGTACGCCAGTTGCGGGAATGGCGCGGCGTTGCATCTGGCGGGACCAATGACGATTTCGTTTTGGGTGAAGATCGCCTCGACGAAAGAGAACGGTTACGTCCTCTCGAAACAGGGCTTCAATGTCTACCTCGGCCCGGATTCGATCCCGCGCTTCGAAACCCGCTCCGCCGCCAACGACGCCTGGATCACGCTCGCGGGTTCGCAGCCCGTCAAAACGGCCGAGTGGTTGCAGATCGCCATCGTGTTCTCGCCGGGCGACAAGGCGATGCGCATCTACGTGAACGGACAACTCGCTGGTCACCTCGAACGGACTGACGGCAAACTTGGCAGCGTGGAAAGCCATCCGCTGGAATTCGGCCATTACGTCGCATCCCGCTCGCAGCGCTTCGCGGGCGAACTCGACGAGGTGCGTCTCTATCGCCGCGCGTTGACCACGAACGAAATCGCAGAGTCGGCAACAAAAGAGCGAGTCCGCGTCGGCGTTGAGTAATCTCGAGCACTTGCTCCGCCAGCGCCAGGCTTTTTCGCTCACCGCTTTGATTCATTGCGGACAAGGTCCTCTGAATCGAGTAATCTAATCACAGCGGCATTGATAGAGATATCGGTGCCCCGAAAACGTGCCCGCCACTCGAGTGGAGACCGCGCTGTGATTCGTTGGGCTTTATGTCTTGCTGGCCTTTTGTCCGTCGCTCCTGTTACGGCCGGGGACAAACCGGCGTACAACCGTGATATCCGGCCGATTCTCGCCGAGCACTGTTTCGCCTGTCACGGACCGGACAGCGCGGCCCGCAAGGCCGATCTGCGAATTGACCGCCGGGACGATGCCGTCGCGGCAAAGGCGATCAACCCTGATCGGCTCGGCGAGAGCGAACTCTTGCGGCGAGTTTTTTCGACTGATCCCGACGCAGTCATGCCTCCGCCCGATTCGCACAAGGAATTGAAGCCGGAACAAAAGGCATTGTTGAAGCGGTGGGTGGAAACCGGTGCGGAGTACGAGCCGCACTGGTCGTTGATCGCTCCGCAACGTCCCGTCTTGCCGGTGGTGAAGCAGGAAAAGTGGGGGCGGAATCCCATCGACCGGTTCGTGCTGGCGCGACTCGAAGCTGAGGGGCTGTCGCCTGCTCGGGAAGCCGACAAACGAACAATCGCCCGCCGCGTTTGCCTCGATCTCACCGGCGTCCCGCCAGCGCCGGAATTGGTGGAAGCGTTCGTCCAGGACGATTCGCCGAACGCCTACGAAAAACTGGTCGACAAGTTGCTCGAATCGCCGCAGTGGGGCGAACATCGCGGGCGGTACTGGCTCGATGCGGCCCGCTACGCCGATACGCACGGCATCCACTTCGACAACTACCGCGAGATCTGGGCCTACCGCGACTGGGTGATCGACGCCTTCAATCGCAACCTGCCGTTCGATCAATTCACGATCGAACAACTCGCGGGCGACTTGCTGCCGGACGCGACGCTCGATCAGAAGATCGCGTCGGGCTTCAACCGCTGCAACATGACGACTAACGAAGGGGGCATTATTGATGAAGAATATGCCGTGCTCTATGCACGGGACCGGACGGAAACGGTCTCTGCCGTGTGGATGGGGCTGACGACCGGCTGCGCCGTTTGCCACGATCACAAATTCGACCCGATCACCATGCGAGATTTTTATTCGCTGGCGGCGTTTTTTAATAACACGACGCAAAACGTGCGGGACGGGAACATCAGGGATACGCCGCCGATCCTGCAAGTCCCTCAGTCTGAAGACCGGCCGCGCTGGCGGCAATTGCAGACGGAGATCGCCACAGCGAAGCAACAAATCGGCGAACGTCAGCAACAGGCCCGCGGCGATTTCGACGCGTGGCTAGCGAAAGCCACGCCGGCGACCCTTGAGAACTCGAATTCCTCGGACGAGCTGATTCTCAAAGCTGCATTCAACGAAGGCCAGGGAAAATCAGCGAAGTTTCAAATCGATGGCCAGGAGCGGGACGTCGCCTTGGCCGACAACATCGCGTGGCAAGCCGGCTCTCCGGGCGGCGCGGGCCTCCAACCTCAAGGCGCCGCTTGCGAGTTCGCAGGTTTCGGCGATTTCGAAAAAGATCAACCCCTCACCTGCGCCGTGTGGATCAAGGCGCCGCCTGCCGAGACCGCCGGCGCCATTGCCGCGCGAATGGATGACGCCAACGGATATCGCGGGTGGGACTTCTGGATGCAGCGCCGCCAGATCGGCATCCACATCGTCAGTCGCTGGGCGGACGATGCTTTGAAAGTCGTCGGCAAGCCGCAGATTAAACCCAACGAATGGGTGCACGTCGCCGTGACATACGACGGATCGAGCAAAGCGGCGGGCGTGAAAATCTATTACGACGGCCAATCGCAGCCGACGCAGATTGAGGCCGACGCACTGAAAGGCACGATCAAGACGGCGGTGACGTTCAAGATCGGTCAGCGGAACGCCAGCGAAGTTTTGACTGGCACCGCAATTCATGATTTGAGGATCTACAAACGAGCCTTGTCGCCGGCGGAAGTCGAATCTCTGGCGCGGGCCGCGCGGTTCACGGCGATTCTCGCCAAGGCCGCCGACCAGCGGACCGACGCCGAGAAGAACGAAGTCTATCCCTGGTGGCTGGCTTCGTTCGATCCGGCCTACCGCGAGCGGACCACCGCAGTAGCGAAACTGGCCCAAGAAGAAAACGAGATTAAAGACCGCGGCACACTGGCCCATGTGATGAACGAGCGCAACGAAGAAGCCGTCGCGTACATTCTCACGCGCGGCGAATATGACAAGCGCGGTGAACAGGTCAAGCCGATCACCCCCGCGTCGCTGCCGGCCTATCCACACGAAGCGCCCCGCAATCGGCTGGGACTCGCCCGGTGGCTGTTGCGGCCCGAGCATCCGTTGACGGCACGCGTCACCGTCAACCGATTCTGGCAGGAATTGTTCGGCACGGGACTGGTGAGAACGTCTGGCGACTTCGGCATCTCGGGCGACTTGCCGTCGCATCCGGAGCTACTCGATTGGCTCGCCGTCGAATTTCGCGAGCAGGGCTGGGATATGAAGCAGTTCTACAAGCTGCTCGTCACGTCGGCGACGTACCGCCAATCGGCTCAGACGACGTCTGCGAAATTGGAGAAAGACCCTCACAACCGGCTGTTATCGCGCGGGCCGCGGTTCCGCATGGACGCCGAGATGATCCGCGATTCCGCGCTCGCCGTCAGCGGCTTACTCGTCCCGAAGATCGGCGGTCCGAGCGTGAAACCGTATCAGCCCGACGGCGTGTGGGAGGCCGTGGCGATGAAGGAGAGCAACACGCGAAGCTACCAGCGCGACGCGGGTGAGAACCTGTATCGCCGCAGCATGTACTGGTTCTGGAAGCGCGCCGCCCCGCCGGCGAGTATGGAAATCTTCAACGCCCCGGCCCGCGAGTTCTGCACGATCCGCCGTGAACGGACCGACACGCCGTCGCAGGCTTTGGTCACGCTGAACGACCCACAGTTCGTGGAAGCGGCACGGGCGCTGGCGCAGAAAACGTTAAAAGACGGTGGCTCGACTGATGATTCGCGAATTCAGTTCGTCACGCTGCGGTTGATCTCCCGGCCGCTGCGGGACGACGAACTGAAGATCGTGAAGAACTCGCTGGCGGAATTGCTGGCATATTACCGCGAACATCCCGAGGACGCGAAATCGGTGTTGACTGTCGGCGAGTTCGGCACAGATGCGAAGTTGCCCGCGGACCAACTCGCGGCGTGGACGATGCTGACAAACGAGTTGATGAATCTGGATGAGGTGTTGAACAAGTGAATGAGAATGCGCAATTTCAGTGCGCAACGTGTGGAGAAAAGTATGCCTCTCTTTGATAGTTTCCAGCAGACCCTCACCCGCCGCCATTTCTGCCACCAGGGTTCGCATCTCCTTGGCGGAGCGGCGTTGGCGTCGCTGATGGGCCGCGAAGCGCAAGCGGATGCGCCGACGAATCTCCAACACTTCCCCAGCAAGGCGAAGCACGTCATCTATCTGCACATGGTTGGCGGGCCGGCGCAGATGGACCTGTACGACTACAAGCCCGTTATGAACGACTGGTTCGACAAAGACCTCCCCGAGTCCATCCGTGGCGGGCAGAGGCTGACGACGATGACCAGCGGACAGGCCCGGTTCCCCATCGCCCCATCCAAATACAAGTTCGCCCAGCACGGCGAATGCGGCATGTGGATGAGCGAAGTCCTTCCCAACACCTCGAAAATGGCCGACGACCTGTGCTTCATCCGCAGCATGCACACCGAGGCCATTAACCACGAGCCGGCCATCAGCTACATGCAGACCGGCAACCAGATCACCGGCAAGCCGTGTCTTGGGGCGTGGACGTCGTACGGGCTCGGATCGCTGAACGACAACTTACCGACGTTCGTGGTCCTCGTCGCGCAGCCGACTAATACGGAGCAGACGCAGGCGATCTCGGCCCGGTTGTGGCAGGCGGGGTATCTGCCGGGCGAGCACGCCGCGGTGCCATTCCGCTCGCGGGGCGATGCGATGCTCTACATCAACAACCCGCCCGGCGTGCCCGATGCGATCCGCCGCAAGACGCTCGACGGCCTCAAGTCGCTGAATGAGATCACGCTGAAGGAGATCGGTGATCCTGAAACGAACACCCGGATTCAGCAGTATGAACTCGCTTACCG
>CAZDGB010000175.1:0-15428 GCA_964504645.1 uncultured Planctomycetaceae bacterium
TCCTGCGATTCGGTCTGGGGAGACAACGCCGTCTGCAAAGCGCACTATGCACGGCGGAATTGGCTCGCTTTCCTTTCGCCTGGAGTTTCCCTCGCATGTTGACCGCTGCTTCGCGTCGCCGCGATTTTCCGTCGCTGGAAGGCCGCGTCTATCTCAACACGGCCGCAGAGGGGATCCCGCCGCTCGCCGTGAAGGAGGCTTTGCTGCAGTATTTCGCCGACAAACAACTTGGCATGGACGGCCGCGGGCCGCACGCCGCGCAGTGGCAGGCCGCGCGGGAACTGACGGCGGAATTTTACGGTTTGACAGCGGACGAAATCGGCATCTGCTCCTGCGCATCGGAAGCCTACAACCTCGCCGCGCTGGCGTTGCAGTTGAAGGATGGCGACGAAGTCGTCATCAACGACCTCGACTTTCCCGCCGGAGCGACGCCGTGGCTGCAGGAAAGCTGCCCGGCGACGGTGAAAGTCTGGCGGCATCGGCAAGGCGCTTTGCGAACGGAAGACTTGGTCCCGCTGCTCGGCCCGAAGACGCGGTTCGCCACCACGTCGCTGGTCAGCTTCTTCAATGGGGCGATGACCAACATCGCCGAGGTGTCGGCGCTTGTCCGGCGGCACTCGCCGGCGCTCTTCTCCGTGGATGTGACTCAGGCGTTGGGGCGAGTTCCGTTAAAACTCGACGATGTCGATTTGATCGTCAGCAGCACGCACAAATGGATTCTCGCCAGCCACGGCGGCGGGCTCGTCGGCGTGCCGGCGAAAAGCGCGGACCGCTGGGTCGTGCCTGCGGGCGGATGGTTCCATTTGCAGGATGCTTTCGGCGCAGGGCGATTCGAATCCGCTGTCAGCAAGCCCGGCGCGATCGGCTTCGGCGTCGGCATGCCGAATTATCCGGCGATCTACGCCATCCGCGCGGGATTGGGTTATCTGAAATCGGTCGGACTCGATGCGATCTACTCCACGGCGCAGCCGCTGACGGAACACTGCCTCGCGGAAATCGCCAAGCTGCCGGTCGAATTACTGACGCCGCGCGAACCGAGATCGCTGGCGGGAATCGTCGCGTTCCGGCATCCGGAGGCGGATCGCATCCACAAGCATCTGCATGCGAAGAACATCCACGTGATGTCCCATGCCGGCCGGTTGCGGATCGCCATCCACGGCTACAACACGGCGGAAGACATTGACACGCTGCTGCGAGAATTGAAAGCGGCGCTATGATGTCGGAAGACGATTTTCTGGAGTTGGCCGCACACCTCAAAGCGCTCAGGCCAACATTTGAAATGTTTTGTGCACAGCACGGATTTGAATTTGTTAATCGGCTCGCTCTTGGAAGATACCCACGCATCCGAATCGAGAAAGTTATCGACAACGTCCATCTCTGGTTTGATCTATGGATGTGCTTGGATTCCGATGGAAACCGATATGAGAAGTATTTTGAATCAATTCCCTACGAGCTGAGCGCGGGGGCTTTTCTGGACATCATCGAAGAGGTTTCTCTTGCTGGCCACAGATATCAAATCGCATTTCCGATTTGGGAAAGAATGCCGTTTTCGGCAATCGCTCCGGCTGTTTTGGTGGCCGCCATGGAGGACCATCTCCCTCAACTGTCCGAATGGAACGTGGCGAATCTCCGATCCAAGGGGAAAGTCATCGCTCTGCCCAAGCGATAGGGATTGTTCATCTTTCGGTAGCTTGCGAAGCAATAGGCGTCGCAGATGACTCGCCTTTCGTCCGTTCGAGTTCCTGCGCCTGTTGCACCAATTTCTGCTGCGCTTCGGGCGGCAGTTGCGGCCAGAGCAGGAACAATTCGCCGAGGCATTCCTGTTCGGCCCGCAAGCGGGGCGAACCTTCGTCGAGCGTTGTGAAGAGATCGAGTTCGACCGGTGGTCGGGCGTTCGCCGCGGTGGGAGACGACGTCGTTCCGCCGGGGGTATCGATGGAATTGTCAGTCACGGCGACGGAGGAATCCTGCCCCGCTTCGCGCCGCCGCGCCGATTGCTTCGCGAGGAGCTTTTCCAGGCGGCGGCGGGCCGTCGCGGCGCGGGCGGACAGCACGGCGGCCCAATCGAATTGGATCGGCTCCGGTTCAGCAATCGGCTCCAAAGCGTCGAGCACATCCGTCGCCGATTGGTAACGCTCGGCCGGATCCTTCGCTAACAGCCGCTGCACGACGGCGACGACATGGTCGGGCACATCCTTGGCGAATTGGCGAAGATCGGGCGGCGTATCGGAACGCTGAGCCCGAAATTTGTCGGGAACCGATGCCGTGTAATACAACACGCGTCGGAAGAGCAGGAAATAGAAAATACAGCCGAGACTGTAGAGGTCCGACCGACCGTCGATCAGATCGCTACGCCGGCTTTGCTCCGGCGAAATGTAATCCGCCGTGCCGACGACCTGCTTGCGGTAGTGATATAGCAGCCGGTCCGGCTCGGCATCTTGCAGGATGAGAGCCAGGTTGAAGTCGATCAATTTCAAATTGCCGTCGCGGCAGACGATGAAGTTGCTCGGCTTCACGTCGCGATGGACGACGTTATTCGCATGAACATGCGCCAGCCCTGCGGCGGCCTGGCGGATGTAGTGGCAGGCCTGTCGCCATGCCATCGGGCCGTCGCGATCAACCAGTTCCTGCAGGCTGATCCCTTCGAGATATTCCATGACGATGCAATAGACCGGATCGGCCCGGATGATCCGCGACATCTTCACGACGTGCGGATGCTCGCCGAGACGTTGGCCGACGCGGGCCTCCAGCGAGAAATGGGCCAGCGTCCGCAGCGAGAAATTGCTCGGCAAGACTTTCAGCGCGACGTGCTCGTGCGTCAAAGAGTTTCGCGCACCGTATAGCCAGCACATGCCGCCGGACCCGAGGACTTCCGTCACCAAGTACCGGTCGAGGTGGAAGCCCTGAAACTCGGAGTTCGACAGATTCGTGCGGATTTCGAATTCGTGCGGGCCGAGCGTAAGTTTGTCGCCGTCGGTCAGAATGCCGGCGTCGACCGGCTGGCCGTTAAGTTTCGTGCCGCTGTTGCCGCTGAGGTCCCTCACACGCAAACGCCAGCGGTCGAGCGAAATCAGGCAATGCACCGGCGAAATCTGCTCGGACTTCAGCCGTAAGTCGCAGCCTTTGACGGAACCGATCAGCGTCGATTCGTGCAGGATGTTCTTTTCCAGCGCGCGACCGGTTGCGTCCTGAAACCGCAACAGCGCGAACACCTGCGGCGCGAGTCCTCGTGCGGAGGCCGTGCCGTCGCCATCCCGATCGGCGGGAGTTACACTCGACATGGGAGGAGAGGGTGTCCGAATCGATCACGAACGGAACGCAATTCGCACCTTGGCATTCTACCTCGCGGAGAACGGGTCGCAAGATAAAATTGGTCAACGATCCCTGGGAAAGCCGCTCATGAAAAACGTATCGGTCGAGAATCGCCGCGAATGGATGGCACAGGCTATAAGTCTTCTGGCCGCCGGAGCGACCTTGCGGCCAGCACAGTCCGTCTTCGCCGCCGGCCAGGTTGCCGCACCGGCAAAAAACCGGCTGATCGTGCGACAGGAAAAGCCGTTCAATGCGGAACCGCCGCTCGAAAGCCTGCTCGAGCATTGGCTGACGGACTACGGGACGTTCTTCCAGCGGAGCCACGGCAACGTGCCCAAAGTCGATGCCGGAAACTTCCGCTTGTCCGTCGAAGGCCTGGTTGAGCGGCCATTAAGCCTGTCGCTGACAGAGATTCAGGAACGTTTTCCGGCCGTGACGGCGGCAGCGACGCTGACCTGCGCGGGTAATCGCCGCAGCGAGTTTCCGTCGGATAAGAAAATCGCTGGCGTCCAATGGCAAGCTGGCGCGATCGGCACGGCGGAGTGGAAAGGAGCAAACCTCGCCGATGTCCTGCAACATGCGGGAATAAAACCCGAGGCCAAGCACGTCTGGTTCGAGGGATTGGATGAAATCGTCGAAGGAAGCCACACGATCGCCTTCGGCGGCTCGGTTCCGCTGGAGAAGGCCATGACCGGCACGCGCTTCACACCGGGCGCTCTGCTGGCCTATGCAATGAATAAGCAGCCGTTGCCGATCGAACACGGCGCTCCGTTGCGGGGGATCGTACCGGGGTACATCGGGGCCCGCAGCGTGAAGTGGCTCGGCAAGATCGTCGTCAGCGATCAGCCGAGCCCCAACCACTTCATCGCGAAAGTTTACAAGGTCGTCACGGAGGGAACGGAGGCTGAGGTCAAAGCAACGCCGCCGATCTATGAGCACGCCCTGAATTCAGTCATCTGCCACTGGGGATTGAATGCGGCGAAAGACCGCCTGCAAGTCCGCGGCTTCGCGTTGCCGGCGGGGCGTCCCGAATGCTTGATTCGCAGCGTGGAGGTTTCCGTCGACGACGGCAAGTCATGGACACCGGCGCGGCTGACGTCGGCCCAGCGGGAATTTTGCTGGACCTTCTGGGAGGCCGATCTCCCCGCAGCGGCCGCCGGCAAGAAAGCCCTGGTCAGAGCCATCGACACTCGCGACGAAAAGCAACCGCGGGTAATGCCGTTCAACCTGAAAGGCTACCAGTTCAACGGTTGGCACGCGGCGACGTTGAACGTGTGACGGAGTACGCTCGGCACTGCGATTCAAATCGCGAGATAGTCGACCAGAATCTCCAGCACGCCGATGTCGGAATGGTCGAACTTGAGCAAGACCTTCTCGGCATGGTCGCGCTGCCGCTGAGCCGGCGCTCCCGGCGGGACTTCGATGCTCAGGCGATAACGCCGCACATTCGATTGGGTCTGCGTCTTGGTGTCCAGCTCCCAGGAGATTTTCACGGCTTCGTGTTCCGACTCAGCCGAGAGGAGTTTGACCTCGTCCTCCACCCGGACGTAAACGCTGGCGTCGATTCGCTTCCCCTCGCCGGCAGGGAATTCGCCCAGATACAACCGGCCGGTTTCCGGATTCCAACTGCGGGTGATGATCTCCACCGGCCCTTTGCGGCGAGCGCGGACATTCAGAACGACGTCTTCCTCCCGATTGTCCGATGTGGAGATATCGAGGTTTTCATTCAAGATGCCGGTGAAATCGGCCAGATCGACGGTCAGATGCAGCATGTAGCCGCTCTTCGCCTGGAAATTCGCCAGCGCTTGCGCGTCGAGCGGTTCCCACGTGCACTTCACGCGGGGATTCGAGCAAACGGCCTGACGAATCTCAAAGGAATCTTGCGCTCGGGAATACATGGCCTTGGTGGAACTGACGGTCGCTTCTTGCGAAACGTTTCCCAGGTCCCAGCCGCCGCCGATCGGATCGAACTGGAAACCCTTCTCCGTCTTGCCCTTGATCACCAGTTCAATGACCTGATTGTTCGGGTCGTTGGTGCGGATTTTGGCGGAATGTCGGAACATGGGATTGTCCTGCTTGATCTGCCACGTCAATTCGACGATCACTTCTCCGCCCGGAGGCACGGGCTCGTTGCTGGCGAGCGTGGCTCCGGTGCACTGGCAGGTGCGATCCTTTTGCAGAGCGACCAATTCCAGCGGCGCGTCTCCCTCGTTGCGGATGAGGAACTCATGCTGGCCCTTGGAATTGTGCAGCCGGGTGCCGAAATCGAATTCCGTTTCCGTCGTCACGGCCTTGGGATAGGGGCCTTCCGCCGCGATTTTGGGGGCGTCCGGCTCAGGCGGCAGAGCAGGGGCCGGCGCCTTTCCGGCGTCCGCGACAGGAGCCGGATTTTCCGGCGAAAGCGGCTGGCTTCCCAGCCAATTCGCAGCGACGAGACACCCGATTCCCAAGACGAGAGCCAGCACGACGGCTAACGCTTTCATGACACATTTCCCGGGACAAGATGAGGCGAAGAAAAACCGGACGGACCCTCAGCGGGTCCGTCGAAGCCGATGGTGTTCAGACTACGTTCATTTTAGAGCTTCCGTTGGCGCGTGCAAATCAGTCACCCTCCAACCTTTCGGGGAGCGTTGCGCGACAAGTTGTTCAGGAAGGCGCGCTCGCTTTCGTTACACTTTGGGAGAAAATCGTAACGAAAGCGGACGTTTACGAAGTCCTCGAAGAGCGTGAAATCGTGTTGTTTGATTTCCGAATCGTGGCGGCATGGCGCGCCCGGATGCGCGCCAAGTGTCGCTTCGATGTCGCTCGGTGCGCGCCGGCGAATTCCTGAACACCGTTCCGCACCGATTTTCATCACGTTGCGCAATTCGGGCCGACTGGGAATGTTTCAGAAGTCTAAAACGCGAGTTGTTCATCAACAACCGGTCGCGAAACCGCCCAAACCTACGGGGTCTTCCCCGAGATCGTCTGCAGCTCGTCCACGGTCGTGTTTGGCAGATAGCGGTCTGCGTGACCGCGGGCGTGGTTTAACTCGTCCTGCTTCAAGGCGCGGCGGGCCATGTCGGCGGCGTCCGTGACGCGTCCGGCGCGCTCCAAGGCGACTGCAGCGTGCGCGAGCCCCTGAATGTGGGATGGATGAAACTGCAGCGCCGCCGGATAGGCGTCGGCGGCCGCGGTCCAATCGGCAGGCAAGCGCGTTCGCTGCGCGGCTTCGAACAGCATCTCGGCCCGTTCGCTGCGGAGCGATGGGCGGAAGGGAGATAGCCGGATGGCTTCGTCCTCGTCGCCGAGCGCGAGATCGAACGCCCGCCGATCGAGCCGGCCCGGTGTTGCCAGCGCGCGAGCGAATTGGATCTGCGCCAACCGTTGACACGGTTCGGCGCTCCACGGGTCGTCGTGGGCCGCCTGCCGATAATAGAGTTCGGCCCGAGCGGCATCGTGGCGCGACATCCAATGGAAATCCCCCGCGAGGACATGCTGTTGCCGCAACGTCACCGGCCGGACACCTGTCATCACGCATGCCGCGAACAACGCCAGACAGACAACACCTGCCAACGTTGAAGTCGAGAAGTTCGGATACGTTGATTCAGTGTCCGATGAGGACGGCGGCGTGCAGGACCAGGCCAACAGCAGCAGGAGCAGTTCTGTCACGGCAGGCATCGCGATGCCGCCCGCGCCGAGCAGATGCACGGCGAGCGCGACGGCGGCGAGCAACAGGAACTTCGTGGAAAGTTGGCGTTCGTCGAGACGCATGGCTGACCAGAGCCACGCCACGCTCAACCAGACGACTGCGAACGCGAGCAGGCGGTCGACGTGCTCGTCCCAGAGTCCGGTCGAGACGAATTGCCAGAGAGCCGCGAGGGCAAAGGCGGCAATCGCGGGGGCGTAGAGTGGGGTGGGCTGCGAACTCGCAAGCGTCGTAGGAGGTGGATTGGAAGCGCGGTAGAGTTTGAGCCAGAGGAGTGCGAGCAGGAGGGACAATCCGATCAGAGCGAAAAAGCCTCCGTTGGCCCAGACATCGAGAAACAGGTTATGCGGGTCGGCGATTTCCTCGCTGGAGCCGGGGACTTTGAACGCCAGATAGCGGTCCCGGAACTGGCCGAGCCCCGCGCCGAGCCACGGCGTGGTGGCGAGAAGTTTCCCCGTGCCGATCCAGTACTCGCCGCGATACGCCAGCGACTTCACCGGGCCGGGGGCGTTGTGGACATCTTGCATGATCCAAAAGAACCCGACGACGCCCAGCGCGAGTCCTGAAAACGTGACGGTAGGAAACAGCCAGCGCTGAATCAAACGCGAGGGACTTCGTTCCGCAACCGACAGCGTCACGCCAACTATCGCGGCTGCGATGAGCCCTCCCCACGCGGTGCGGCTGTTGGTGAGGTAGAGGCAAAGCGCGATCGGGACCAAAAAAAGCAGTGCGGCATGACGCTTCGGCGAAGCGTCGCTAAAGTTCATCGCGCCGAATGCGATGACGATCCACGCGGCGAGCAATCCGCCGAGCGTGTTGGCGAGCGCAAACGGGCCGAACGGCTCGCGGCTATTTCGCAGCCGGTTCTCGAATAACTGCAGCGCGGCGCCATCCTGCGGCACGCCGGCTTCGGCCAGTTGCTGCCGTACGACGCCGACATCGGCTCCGCGACCTTCGAGTTCGCGCAACTGGTCGAACAGCGGGCCGAGCCGGGCCTGGATCTGCGGGTACCAGACGAAGTATTGCCACAGTCCCCACAGCGACAGCGTCACCGCCGTGACGATCATGAACGGGACAATCGCACGCCGCAGTTCTTGGGCGTGCAGGCCCTTCCGCCACGCGATCCAGAAGACGCCCAGGCTCAGCCATTCCCAGATCAGATTCAGCGCCGCGCGCCGGTCGCCGCCGGCGCCGAGGACGACTAAGCCCGAGAGGACGTGACCGCCGATCAGCAGTCCAGCGGCAAGATCGGCGAGGTCAACTCGGTGCGGACTTCGCCAAACGAGGAAACACGCGCCGCCCAGAAGAAACCACAGTGCGGCGATCCAGAGCGTGTCCCCTTCGGCCGTCGCTTCGGTGGGGACGAGCCAACGGGTGAGCGTCAGCGCGAGGAGGGCGAAGGAGAGCCAGAGTACGGGGGGCCGGGAGTGCGGGGGTGCGGGGGTGGAGAAACGCGGATCGGCGGTTGCTCTTTTCTCCGACACCCCTGACCCCACGACGGAGAATCCCGGTTCGTCTTCTAAGCGGGATTCGCTTTTAATCTCCCAGAGCAGCAGAAAAGCAAATCCCGGTTAACAGAGCTGAACCGGGATTTGGTTAGCGGCTACTTATTATTCACCGTCACGCCCGGCCAGTCGTCGGTGCGGAACGGCGTCAACGGCAGCCCCTCGACCGAAAACACGTTGACTACCGGGTTGTCGGCCCAGCCGTAACGGACGGCGACCGGGGCTTTCACGGCGTCGCTCGAGACTTCAATCTTGCCGTCCGGCAAGATCTTCGCTGTCGCGACAACGAACTTCTTATCTTCGCCGGCAATCGTGAAGCCCCGCAGTTCATTGACGTCAAACGGACGCCAGCCGTTGGCGTTCGTCTGCACGTTGTCGAAAGAAAGGACGATCTTTCCGTCCTGCTTTTCCATCGCCTTATAGAGCGGGCTGCGGCTGGTGATGCCGGGAACCTTGTACGTTTCGGCGAGCGCCCAACGGGCCAATCGCCGGCCGACGTCGACCTTGTTCTTGGGATGGATGTCCTTCCCTTCTCCGATGTCGATGATCACGGCTTCGCCGGTGTTCTTCAGCTTTTTCATCGTCAGGGTCTGCGCCTCGCGGAGTTCGGCCCAGGCGCTGTCCGCGGGTTCGGGCTTTTCGGGCATGAAGTCGGCGAGTTGCACCCAATAGAACGGGAAGTCTCCCAGCCCCCATTCATCGCGCCAGTTCTGGATCATCAGCGGGAACAGGTTGCGATACTGATAAGCCCGGCCGGCGTTCGATTCCCCCTGATACCAGATCGCCCCGCGGATGCCGTAGCCCAGGTGCGACTTCAAGACGCCATTGTAGATGTTCGCCGGGCGGGCGTTGCCGCCGAGTTGTCCCTTGAGACCGGCGAGTTGCTTCTTCTCGTCGTCGGTGAGATTGGTCTTCTTGGAGAGTTCTTCGATTTTCGCGGGGGCCGTTTTTTCGATTTCAACCCAGCGATCGAGGAGCGGCTGGAATTCGCTGTTCTTACCGATGACGTCGCGGTTGATCCATGCTTCGCAGGCGCTGCCGCCCCAGGCGTTGTTGATCATGCCGATCGGCACGTCGAGCGTCTGGTTCAATTGCCGGGCGAAGAAGTAGCCGACGGCCGACCAGTTGCCCACGGTGGCTGGCGAGCAGACCTGCCAGCGGCGGTCGTCGTGCGACCAGATCGCTTCCTGCGTTCCGACCTGTGGGAAGTTGATCATGCGGATT
Organism: uncultured Planctomycetaceae bacterium; assembly: GCA_964504645.1. Classification (GTDB taxonomy): domain Bacteria; phylum Planctomycetota; class Planctomycetia; order Planctomycetales; family Planctomycetaceae; genus CAZDGB01. The sequence continues at coordinate 9,730 of CAZDGB010000175.1, forward strand.
TTCGTGAACTTGGCGGCGGCCCGTTCCAGATCGGGATCGGTCGAGGCGTTCACCGACCATTGCATGTTCGACTGGCCGGAGCAGACCCAGACCTCGCCGACGAGCACGTCTTCCAGCTTGACTTCGTTCTTGCCTTTAACCGTGAGCGTGTGCGGCCCGCCGACGGGGAGCGCGTCGAGCGTGACCGTCCAGAGACCGTCCTGGCCGGCGGTGGCCTTGTGAGATTGCTTGTCGATCGCGACGGTGACGATTTCGCCCGCGTCGGCCTTGCCCCAGACTTTGTTCTGCAGTCCCTGCTGCAGGACCATGTGGCTGCTGAAGATGTTCGGCAACTGCACGTCGGCCGCAGCGGTGGCCGACCAGAGAGCGCCGAGCGCGGCCGCGACGGCCGTGGTCGCACGAAGGACAGAGGTGAGCATGCTCGCGTTCCTTAGTTCGAGGGATCAGGTTGTCAGCGCGAATGAGCGACAGGATAGCAGCCCAGCGAAGCGCACGAAAGCGCCGCACAAGGGTGTGTCATGCGGGAGTGGCAGTCCGATCCAAGGGCGGCGCGCCCCGAGACTTTGATGAGGCCGCCCGGGAATTCCGAAAGGCGGATTGGCCGTCAACAGCCGCTTGCTCCAAGGAAAGCGGGAACGCGGGGCTGTGCCGCGCGGAGGACGCGGAAGCGCGCGGATCAGAAGGAGAGGTCGGCCCGACGGTCTGGTCCGCGTTCCATTTTCTTCCCGGATCGGAACCCTGGATGGGAATTCCGGGACGGTTTCTGAGTGTTCGATGGACGTCGCGAGTGGGTGAAAGGTCCACGCCTTTTGCAAGGCCTTAGGGCGTGCCCCACGAACCGGCGCCACTACGCGATTTTCCCTGAATTTGCCTGAGAATTCGGTGACTGGATGCGATCGGCTCGGATATAATCCCCCATGACCCGTTTCGGAGGAACTTTCGATCGGGAGCCTGTCGACAGCTTCCCGTTCGGGCAACGGTCATGGCAGAATCATTACGAGGCAAATTTCTGGTCGCGGCGCCGCAGCTTCGCGATCCGAATTTCTACAAGACCATCGTGCTGATCGTCGAGCACGGCACGCACGGGGCGATGGGATTGGTCGTCAACCGTCCCTCCACGGTCCTCGTCAGCCACGCGTTGTCGAAGTATTTCGAGTTCTGCGAGAACGACGACCTGGTCTTCGTCGGCGGTCCGGTCGAGCCGCTGGCCCTGTTCATGCTGCACAGCGCCGACGATCTGGCCGAAAACGAACCATCGGTCGTCTCCGGACTCTACGTCGGCAATAACGGCGACGTCTTCGAGGAAGTCTTGCGGCGGAGCGCCGCGTCGATGTCCGATTTGAAGTTCCGCGTGTTCTCCGGCTGCGCCGGCTGGGCGCCGGAGCAACTCGAAGGCGAGATCAGCCGGGGGGACTGGCACGTTCTCCCCGCCTGCCGCGACCTGGTGTTCCAAGACGATCCCTACGCCCTTTACGATTGCGTGCTGGCCCACGTCAAAGAGTCCCACCGCATTTTGCCGCACCGGTGCAAGGATCCGAGATGGAACTAGAGAAGTTCCAACAGCCAAGTTCCAAACAAGCTCCTATGAAAACCAAGTTCCAAATGGAGAAGTCTCACTTGTCGATTGGTACTTTGGAATTTGGAGCTTGTTTGGAATTTGAGATTTGAGATTTGGAACTTTTTTCTTATGTCCTCCATCTCCATCACCGACGCGACGACCAAATCCCGGGCGTGGATTGCGCCGGAATTGGGGTTCAACTGCTATTCCTTCCAGGTCGAGGTGCTTGGCGAAACGATCGAAGCCCTCGACGCCGATCCGGAATTCCTTTCGGGCAAAAGCCGGCCGACGCGCAGCGGAATTCCCATTCTGTTCCCGTTCCCGAACCGCATTCGCGGCGGCCGCTTCACGTGGGACGGCAAGGAATATTCGCTACCGACAACCGACACGCTGGGCAATGCGATTCACGGGTTTTGCGCCGATCGTCCGTGGCGGGTCATTCGGCAGGGAGAAAATTTCGTCACGGGGGAGTTTCAGCTCAGCCGCGATGCTCCGGACCGGTTGCCGCTGTGGCCGGCCGATTTTCAATTGACGCTCGAATACCGGCTCATCCACAACCGCCTGCGGGCGAGTTTTACGATCTTCAACCGGAGCGCGACCGGCTTGCCATGGGGATTGGGGACGCATCCCTATTTCCGTGCTCCGCTCGGAACCGAAGGCCGCTGGGAGCATTGCACGGCGGAAGTCCCGGCGTCCGAACAGTGGGAACTCGCCGATTGCCTGCCGACCGGAAAACGCGTGCCGGTCGCACGCGACCGCGATTTGCGCGGCGGGCTGTCACTGGAAGGGTTGAAGCTCGACGATGTCTACACGGGACTCAGTTACGCGGGGCCGCAATTCGATTGCGTGCTGATCGACGAGCAAGCCGGCATCCAACTGACGCAGACGTGCCCGCCGATCTTTCGCGAAGTCGTCGCCTTCACGCCGCCGAACCGATCGTGCATCTGTCTGGAACCCTACACGTGCGTCACCGACGCGGTGAATTTGCAGGCGCAGGGGATCGAAGCCGGTTGGCGCGTGTTGTCGCCGGGTCGGGAGTTTCACACGTGGATCGATCTGAGCGTCGGGCCGGTGCTGGCGTAACGTGCGGGCACGTTTCCCTCGTGCCGATTGGAAAATGAAAGCTAAGAGACGAGAATACACTCCATAGATCGTCTATCCGAGCGGGGGGCATAAGCCCCCTGATTCAGCGTACACAGGGGGCTCACGCCCCCCGCTCAGAAACCACGTCGAGATACAACATGCACTCGCTCCGCTGCGGAATCGTGATGTTGTTGGCGCTGTCGATCGCGGCGACGCCCGCGCTCGCACAGCGCAAGCGCGGTCGCGGCAAGACGACCAACACGGCGGCGAAGCAATCGGTCGCCCCAGCGGGGAATAGTTCCGCCCTCGACACGTTGATCGCCGTCACGGCGGAGGGATCGACGGAAACCGCCATCGTGGAACAAGTCCGGCAGCGCCTCGACAAGGATGTTTCCGCCCGCAATCGCCAGCGCACGGCCGACGGCAAAGAGCCGCTGCCCGAACCGAAATCCGGCGTCCCGCGGGCCATGGTCGATTTGGCCCACTTCGGCGTGCACCACGGGAATGGAACGCAACAGCGGTTCCTGGCGTTGCATTTGCTGCTCGACAATCCGACGGCGGAACCGCTGGTCATCGCGCGGGACGGCATCACGACGAAGCTCGACGGCGAGGCTAAGCCGCTCGTCGACCCGGCGGAAGGCTTCCCGTTCTCGTTTCAATATGGCACGCAGTACCACAATCTGCAGAATCAGAAACCGCCCGCGGAAGTGAAAACGCCGGCCAACGGCGCGAGCGGCGCCTGGTTGCTCTACACCGGCCTGCCGATGACGTCCGACGTGCCGCCGATCTCGGTCGATTTGCGCACCGCGAAGGGTCCGCTGACGATCGACGTCACCGAATCCCAGCGGGCGCTGCTGCAGCTCGACATCGCGGCGCTGGGGCCGCGCCGCTGCCTGCGGATGCTGACGATGCGGGGCATGCTCAACTCGATCAACGTGCAGTCGTTGGTCAACGACCTCGAACGGCTGACGAACGACAAGATCACGCGGTACGTCGTCGGCTGGTCGCCGGACGCCTTGCCGCCGGAGCAGAACGCCGTGAATTGGCTCGTGCAATCGGCGACGCAATTGGGAACGGGCCGGCCAGTGATGGAGCAATTTCCGATGCTGCCGGCCCAAATTCGCGAGTTCCATCTCGTGCGGCCGGGCGCGAACGACGCGGCCAATCAGCCGAACGTCTTCTCGAACGTCGACCATATCATTCGCTCAAGCTCCAGCCCGCACGTGCACAAGTCGGCGGCGGACGCCGTCAGCGCCGCGCTTAAGACGGCGTTCCTCGCCCTGCCGGCGAACGAACTGGTCGAGGAGATTCAAAGCGGCCACGAGCTGACGCGCGTCGCGGCGCTCAAGCACGGCGCGAGCCGGTTGAACGCGTCGCATCTGCCGTTCCTGCTGGAGCGGTTGAACGATCCGAACGCCGATCTCCGCACCGCTGCGGTCCGCGCACTGAGCCATTTCGGCGAGCCGGCCGCGCTCGACGCCCTCGTTACGTTGGCGCGGAAGCCGGCCGATCCGTTGTGCGGCACGGCGATCGAAAGCCTGGCGGGTTCGCGCTATTCCGTCGCGCAGACGCGGCTCCTGGCCCTCATTCGCGAGGACAACCCGGAACTGAAACAGCAGGTCATGCAGGTCCTGGCGAAGTATCCGCGGCCGCAGTGGTCGGAAGTCATCTACAGCTACGTGACCGATCCCAAGGAGAAACTGCCGATCGAGGGGATTCGCGCGCTGCTCAAAGTCGGGCACCCGCAACTGGTCGATGTGCTGGAAACGTGCTTGAAGAGCTCCGACAAGGCGCTCCGCGACCTGGCGTTTCCGATTCTCGCACAGCGGAGCGACGCCCGCAGCGAAGCGCTGGCGACCGAATACGCGCTGGCCGAACTCGCGACGCGCGTGCCGGACGGCTCGATGAACCAGTTTCTGCAACGCATCAAATCAACCCGCGCGATTCCGCTGTTGCTTAAGCACCTCGATTCCGCTCCGGACAAGGCGTCGATCTTGAATCTCCTGGCGCAGATCGGCGGCGACGATGTCGGCGACGTCATCGCGGAACGCTATCCGAATTTCAAGCAAAGCCACGAAAAAGGAGCGGCCCTCAACGCGCTGAGTCTGCTGCATCATGCGAAATTCCGCCCGCTCGCGGGGGAGGCGTTGCTCACCAGCGAATCGAACATGATCCAGATCGCCACGCAGGGTCTGATGCAGGAAGGAGGGCCGGAAGCCACGCAACTGTTGATCGCGGCGTTGGAGAAGCAATCCAACAACCTGGCGCTGCATCACATCTGCAACGCGCTGGGAAATCTGGGAAGCAGCGAAGCCCGAGCGGCGCTGCTCAAAGCGCGGGATTCCGACAACGCCGAGCGCCGCAACGGGGCGCTCAACGCGCTGCAGTATCTCCGGCAGCGTTCGCCGGGCTATCAGTACATTTATCAGGCCCAGCATCACGGCCTGCAGAAACAATGGAAGGAAGCGCTCGACTTCTACAACATGTCGCTGGAGATCGACCCGGAACTGCCGGAAGCCTACGCCGGCCGGGCGAGCGTGCGGCAGCGGCTGGGCGAAGCGGAAGACTCCGCCAAAGATTTCGAGAAGGCGTACGAACTCGATCCGTACAACGAACTCGCGATTCCCGGCCTGGCGGCGGCGCGGGCTCAATCCGGCAAGATCGACGAGGCGCTGAAAATTCTGGACCGCGGCCGCGAACGGTACAAGCACAATTCAACGTTCATCTACAACACGGCGTGCGTCTACGCCCAGGCGCACGAATACTTTCAAAAGCACGAAGACGCCCCGGACCGCGAGCAGCAGCAGGCCGCGTACCGCAAAAAAGCGATTGAAGAGCTGCAGCAGGCGACTTCCAAGGGCTTCGCCGATTTCAACACGATGCTCGAAGACCCCGACCTGAAATCGCTCCGGGACGATCCGGAATTCAAGAAACTGATCGGCAACCGCCCGCAGCCGATGCCGGAAGACGCTGCCGAGCCGGACGACGCTGTGGAATAATCTGTAGGGTTTGCCGAGTCTTCGAGGCGAACCGAAAACTCGTTCTCGCGGAAAATGGT
>CAZDGB010000175.1:15438-15857 GCA_964504645.1 uncultured Planctomycetaceae bacterium
AATGGTTCGCCTCGAAGACTCGGCAAACCCTACAGATTTTGCAAAATGGTCTACATCCACCGCATCTACACAAAGACCGGCGACGCGGGGGAGACTTCGCTCGGCGATGGGCGCCGCGTACTCAAGACCGATCGCCGCATCGTCGCCTACGGCGGCGTCGACGAGTTGAACTCGCTGCTCGGCGTGGTCCGTTCGGTCGGCGTGCCGGAACCGTACGATGAGCGGCTGCAAGTCCTTCAGAACGACCTGTTCGATCTCGGCGCGGATCTCTGCGTGCCGGAATCCGACGAACCATCGTCAACGCCTCGCTTGCGGATTTCCCCCGAGCAGGTTGCGCGATTGGAACGGTGGATCGACGCCGATACGGAGCGTCTCGCCCCGTTGACGAGTTTCGTCCTGCCGGGCGGAACGCAGGCCGC
>CAZDGB010000176.1:0-397 GCA_964504645.1 uncultured Planctomycetaceae bacterium
TTGCCGAGCGGCTGCTGGTCGACGACGATCAGCTTGCTCAGGTGTTCGACGCCGATCAGCTCGTCATACGGCCCGGACTGCTCGCCGGAGCGGTTCAGTTTCCGCGCGACAGCCTTGGCGAGCGTTTCCTGAATGAGCGAACTTTTGCCGGAACCCGAAACCCCCGTGACGGCGGTCAGCGTTTTGAGCGGGATTTTCAGATCGACGTTGCGGAGGTTGTGCAGCCGGGCCCCGCGGAGTTCGAGAAAGAGTTGCGAAGAGGAGTTTTCCGAGCGGGGGGCGTCAGCCCCCTGATTGGACGCCGATTCAGGGGGCTGACGCCCCCCGCTCGCTAGCAACGGAAACCGCACAAACAGCGCGCGGTGCGTCGTCAGCTTGCGGCCGTCGGCGACATCCA
>CAZDGB010000176.1:407-9553 GCA_964504645.1 uncultured Planctomycetaceae bacterium
CACGGACGTCGAATCAGGGGGCTCACGCCCCCCGCTCGGGGTCGATGAAGCGACACGACGTTCTTTCGGAATGACGATCTGTTCGCGGCCGCTGAGATATTTCCCCGTGAGCGACGCATCGCGTTTCAGAATTTCGCGCGGCGTCCCTTCCGCCGTGACGTTGCCGCCGAAGCGGCCGGCGCCGGGACCGAAATCATAGAGTCGATCCGCGGCCGAAATCACTTCGCGGTCGTGTTCGACCATGACGATCGTATTCCCGAGGTCGCGGAGCCGCTTCAGCGCGTTCAGCAGCCGGCCGTTGTCGCTGGGATGCAGGCCGATCGTCGGCTCGTCGAGCACGTACAACACGCCGGTGAGCGCCCGGCCGATCTGCCCGGCAAGTCGAATGCGCTGCGATTCGCCGCCGGACAGAGTCGGCAGCGAACGATCCAGCGTGAGATAGTGCAAGCCGACGTCGACGAGGAACGACAATCGGCTCGTCGCTTCCGTCAGCAGATCGCCGGCGATTTTCTTTTGCCGGCCATCGAGCGTCAGCTTCTTGAGGAAGGCGAGGGCATCGTTCAACGGCAGATCGGCGAGTTGCTTCAGCGTCTTGCCGGTCAAACGCACCGCGGCGGCGTCTTCCCGCAGCCGGCTGCCGCCGCACGTCTGACACGGCACCTCGCCGACGAGATCGTACAGCCGTTGGCGGTAGACGTAAGAGACGCGTGACGCTTCCTCAATGGCGGGGTAGAGGCCCTTGTACTGGAAGCGGAACAACAGACTTCCCGAGCGGGCGGCGTCAGCGCCCTGTTTGCGTGTCGTTCGTTTCTTGGACGTCGAATCAGGGGACTGACGTCCCCCGCTCGGGTCGAAGACTGAAAACCACCGGTCGCCGGCTCCGTACAAGACCAGCCGCTGCTGCTGCGGCTCTAACTGCGAGAACGACACATCCAACGGCAGGTCGCATTCGAGCGAGAGCGCCTCCAACATCAAACGAAACACGGGCCGCGTCTGTGGATCGGGCCACGCGGCGACTGCGCCGTCCAGCAGCGTGCGCGTCGGGTCGGCGATTAGCGCGGCGAGGTTCGTTCCCTGCTGCACGCCGAGGCCTTCACATTGTTCGCACCAGCCGAGCGGACTGTTGAACGAGAAATTCTGTGGCGAAAGCTCCTCGAAGCTCCGGCCGCACTGTTCACAGGCCCGGAACAGGCTGAACGGCTGGATCTTCCATTTCGGCTCCGGCCGATCGTCATCCACCAACGCGGTGCGGATCGTTCCCTGGCCGAGATCGAACGCCAGTTCCACCGAATCGGCGAGCCGCGAACGGCCGTTCGGCTGGATCGTCACCCGGTCGACGACAATCTCCACGTTGTGCTTGCGACGGCGGTCGATCTCCGGAACTTCGTCGAGCTTGTGCGTGGTGCCGTCGATGCGAACGCGGCGGAATCCCTGCTCGCGGAGTTTTTCCCAGAGTTTCGCGTGCTGCTGGCCGACGGCAACTTCCTGCGGCGCGAGGATCAGCAGCCGCGTCTCGGCCGGCGACGCCATCAGCTTGTCGAGGACGTCGTCGACCGTCTGCGACTGGACGGGAATCTGGCAGTCAGGGCAATACTGCGTTCCGAGCCGCGCGTAGAGGATGCGGAGATAATCGTAAATCTCGGTCACGGTACCGACGGTGGAACGCGGCGTGTGGCCGACAGTCTTCTGCTCGATGGCGATCGCCGGCTGCAAGCCGTGGATGTGTTCGACGCGCGGCTTGGGCATCTGGCCGAGGAATTGCCGGGCATAGCTCGACAGCGATTCGACGTAGCGGCGTTGCCCCTCGGCGTAGAGGGTGTCCATCGCCAGCGAACTCTTGCCGGATCCGCTGGGGCCGCAGAAGACCGACATCTGATCGCGGGGGATTTGCAGATTGAGGTGCTGCAAATTGTGCTGCGCCGCGCCGCGAACGACGATGTTCTCATCGGCGCCGTTGTGCTGGGCGAGTTTTGTGGCGGTTTGCCAGCGGCCGGCATTTCCCGAGCGGGGGGCGTGATCCCCCTGGTTGCGGCGTCCATTTTTCTGCGACGTCGCCACAGGGGGCTTACGCCCCCCGCTCGGAAGATAAGACAGTAGCGCCGCTCCCGTGTGAGATTCCGCACACGCGGCGATCTGTTCCGGCGTTCCTTCGGCGACGATGCGGCCGCCGCCGGCGCCTCCTTCAGGGCCGAGGTCAATCACCCAATCGGCGGTCTTGATCACGTCGAGGTTGTGTTCGACGACGATCACCGTGTTGCCGGCGTCGACGAAGCCGTGCAGCACGGTCAACAGATGCTCCACGTCGAGAAAATGGAGTCCGGTCGTCGGCTCGTCGAGAATGTAGACCGTCTTGCCGGTCGAGCGCTTGCCGAGTTCCTTGGCCAGCTTCACGCGCTGGGCCTCGCCGCCGGAGAGCGTGGGCGACGGCTGGCCGAGCTTCATGTAATCGAGGCCGACGTCGTGCAGCGTCTGCACCAGTTGCTTGATCTTCGGAAAGTTCTCGAAGTGCTCCAACGCCTGCTGCACGTCCATATCGAGGACGTCGGCGATGCTCTTCCCTTTGAAATGAACGTCCAGCGTTTCCTTGTTGAACCGGCGCCCCTGGCAGACGGGGCATGTCACCCAGATGTCGGCAAGGAAATCCATCTCCAGCTTCGTCGCTCCGTGCCCTTCGCACGCCTCGCAGCGGCCTCCCTCGACATTGAAGCTGAATCGGCCCGGCTTGAAGCCGCGGACTTTCGAGTCCGGCAGCTTCGTGTAGAGATCGCGTATGAGATCGAACAGCTTCACGTAGGTCGCCGGGTTCGACCGCGGCGTGCGGCCGATCGGCGACTGATCGATGTCGATCGCCTTGTCGATATTCTCCAGGCCCAGCAATTTCTTATGCGCGCCGGGCGAACCGACGCCGCCGTTGACGTCGCGATTGAGGACTTCCCAGAGGATGTCGTTGATCAGCGAGCTTTTGCCGGAACCGCTGACGCCGGTAATGGCGATGAACGTCCCCAGCGGGAAATCGGCTGTGACGTCCTTCAGATTGTGATGCGTCGCTCCGGTGATGGTGAGTTTCTGGCCGTTGCCGGGCCGGCGTCGCGGCGGAATTTCGATCTTGCGGCGGCCGGAAAGATACGCGCCGGTCAGGCTCTCATTGGATTTCTGCACGTCGTCGACATTCCCAATGGCGACCACCTTCCCACCGCGCACGCCGGGACCGGGGCCGAAATCAACGAGATGATCGGCCGCGCGCATGGTGTCTTCGTCATGTTCGACGACGATCACCGTGTTGCCTTGGTCGCGAAGATCCTGCAGGCTGCCGAGGAGCATGGTGTTGTCGCGCGGATGCAGGCCGATCGACGGCTCGTCGAGAATGTAGACGACGCCGACGAGTCCGCAGCCGATCTGCCCAGCAAGCCGGATGCGTTGCGATTCACCGCCGGAGAGCGTGGGGGCCGTGCGATCCAGCGTGAGGTAATCGAGCCCGCAGCGCAGCAAGAAGCCGAGCCGCCCGCGGATTTCCTTCAGCACTTCCTCGGCGATGAAACGTTCGGTCTCGTTGAGTTCGAGGTTCTCGAAAAACTCCGCCGCTTCGAAAGTGCTGAGGGCGCAGGCTTCGGGAAGCGAAAGTTGTGTGTTGTGGGTTGAGGGTTGCGGGTCGGGAATCCCCCGCTTCGACGCGCCGTTCTTTCCTCTTGTTTTCTTTTGACTCTCAACCTTCAACTCTCGCCCCTCAACCTTCGCCGTCAGGCGATAGCTGCACGCCTGCCGGTTGAGCCGCGAGCCGTGGCACGTCTGGCAGCCGACGACTTCCATGTACTTTTCGAGCTGCTTGCGGCGCATCGGGTTGTTGGACTTGCGGTAGTCGGCGAGCATCTCGGCGACGAAGCCGGGGTACGTGCCGCCGTGCTTCCACACGCCGCCGCGATGCCGGAACGCGAACGTGATGTTTCGCTCGCCGAGTCCGTACAGGAACAACCGCTGCGCTTCGTCCGACAGTTCGTTCCACGGCGTCTTTAGAACCGAACCTTCCGGCAACTTGAGATCGGTTTCAATGGCGCGGGCCACGCCCTCGTAAATGTGCCGCCGCCAGCGGCCGATTTTGCTCAGCTTGCCGAGCAGCTCGAATGCACCTTTGGCGAGGGAGAGCGACGGATCGGGGATCAATCGGTCCAGCACGAAGTCGTGCCGCACGCCGAGGCCATTGCAGTCGACACACATGCCAAGCGGGCTGTTGAAGCTGAATAACTGCGGCGAGGGCGGCTCGTAGCTGATCCCGCAATGAATGCAGGCGTAGTCGCTGGAATAAAGCTGGTCGAGAGTCGACGGTTGAGTTGAAGGCGCTTCATCATCGGAGGGCCCGTCGCCAATCGCTTGGCGCTTCGCGGGATCATCCCGCGAGATGATGAGCTTCCCCTGCGCCAGATTCAGCGCCTGCTCGATCGCCTCCGCGACGCGCGGCCGCGGCGTTTTCCCCGCGACGAGCCGGTCGACGACGACTTCAATCGTGTGCTTCATCTGCTTGTCGAGCCGCAGGTCGTCGTCCAACTGCACGATGCGGCCGTCGACGCGGGCGCGGAGAAAGCCCTGCTTCAGCAAGTCGTCGAACAGGTCGCGGAACTCCCCCTTTTGCCGCTGCACGAGCGGCGCGAGGACCATGTAGCGCGTCGATTCGGGAATCTGCAGGATGCTCTCGACGATCTGGTCGCGCGTCTGAGCGGTGATCGGCCGGCCGCATTGATAGCACGTCGGCTTCGCGACGCGGGCGTAGAGAACGCGGAGATAATCGTAGATCTCGGTGATCGTCCCGACGGTGCTCCGCGGATTCTTGCCGGCGGCTTTTTGCTGAATCGAAATCGACGGCGCCAACCCGGAGATCGTATCGACGTCGGGCTTCGGCATCTGGCCCAGAAACTGCCGGGCGTAGCTCGACAGCGATTCGACGTACCGCCGCTGCCCTTCGGCGTAGAGCGTGTCGAACGCGAGCGAACTCTTGCCCGACCCGCTGACGCCCGTCATGACGATGAGCTGGTTGCGGGGGAGCGTGAGATCGACGTTTTGAAGGTTGTGTTCGCGAGCGCCGCGAATGACGATATCGCCGGCCGGCATAGGAGCGAGGTCTTCCGTGAAACCCACCCAATGGCGGGGATGAGGACGATGTCGAGCCTGTACGTTTGAGTATAAGCGGCCCGCTCGATTCGACAACTGAACGTCTCGGCGTGAGAGAGACTGGAACCGCAGATTTCGCAGATTGCCACGGATTCAAACCGCAGGAAGTTCTCTATTTTCCCGCCAGCGGCCAGACGATCTCCCGCAGGAACTCCGGCGGAAAGAGAATCGGCAACGGCAGGACCACAGCAAGTACGATGACGATTCGATAGACATTGCCCCATCGCCGCGGCAGTTCGAAGCGCCGTTCGAGCAGCACCAGCAGACCGTGCAGCAGAAAGTAGGCCAGCGGTCCGCCGTAGCCGGATCGGGTCGGGACGGTGATCGCCGCCTCGTGCACGAGGCCCGAGAAGACGAACCCGGCGAACACCGCACCGGCATCGCCGATCAACTGCCGGCACGGCCGATACACGGCGATCGCCGTCAACTCGGAGAATGCCAGATTCCAGCGCCGGCTCCAGAACTCCGACAAGCTCGCCGATGCCAGCGGCGCTCGAAACAGCGGCTGGCAATTGAAGCCCACACCTTGCCAGACCGCCGCAATCAGATTGAACACTCCGAAGTGCAGAACCAAGCTCACGCCGACCAGCAGCCACGCGGTGGCGGCCGTTGACGTCATGGTTCCGAAAGGAAGGTTTTCGCCGGAACCGGCCAGCGCTCGCGCCAAGAACAAGCACGCGAGGCCCATCCCAATTCGAACCAAACCGCGCAGCGCCAGTTGCCTCGCGGCCGTCGGATTCGGTCGCAGCGGTTTGGCGAAGGTCGCCGGCTGCATGCCGGGCCAGCCGAAGAGAAAGATCGCCCAGCGCCACCAAGACAAGGCCGGCCCTCCATCGAGCCGCGACGTCGTGATAACGACGAGCTTCAAGCTCCAAAGCAAAGTGAGAATGAGCGCCACCATCCGCACGCCGGGCGGTTCGTCGCGGGCGATTCGTTCCATTCCGACCGCAGCGGCCATCATCAGTCCCCAAGTGAGAATGACAAGAATGCGACGAATTGATAGCTGTTGTAGTCCCCATCCCACGAGGTAAGTCGCCGCGCCGATTCCCAGCAACGCGACGATCGTACTGACGGAATGGGGCAGATAGATTGTCACGGGTGAAGTTCCCGCAGATTCCACCAACAGGCCCACGTATACGTGGCGGTCAAGCCGACGAACAACAGATTCAACGCCACCTCGGCGAGCGTGAACTTCCAACCGGCCGGCGCCGAGGTGCGATCAAAGTAGCACCACTGAATGACGCACCGCGCGCCCCAATACAGGGCGATGAATCCCGTCACACAGGCCGCAAGCCGCGTGCCGTCGAGCAGTGAATCGGGCAAGAACGTCGACACCAATCCAAACGCGACGTTCGTCGACCAGATGTAGCCCGCATAGGTCCAGAAGACTTGCCGCGTCAACGGTCGGAGTTTCGCGAGGTCGGTCTTCCAGTTCAGGACGCCGGGAATCGCCAAACTGGCCGCCGCGAGAATCAGTTGCCCGATCCCCGCCCAGGACACGACGGATGTCAGCAATTCTTGCGTCATGGCATCGGCTTCCACACTCCCAGCGCGGCCAGCAGAAAGACCGCCGTCAGATAGACTTGGAATGCAATCATGCCGGCATCCACCATCGGATGCGCCTTCCGCGCGGCTTGATCGTACCAGCCAAACTGAATCGCCAGCCGCAATCCCCAGAAGGCGGCGAGAAATCCGCTCCAGAACGTACCGAGCGCCGAGCCGCCGAGTAGTTCCGTCGGAAAGATCCAGCAAAGAATCGCCTGCGAGACGAGCATCAATTCGATGTAGAGATTCTGTACATAGAAAATCTCCCGCACCATCGGCGAGACCCGCTGCAGTTCGCCGCGATAGTTCAACACCTTCGCCGCCGGAACATTCGCTGCGGCGATCAACAACTGACACAACCCGGCGATGGCGAGCAAAACGATTCCGGTGCTCATTTGCGGTTCTTCATGGGATGAGTTCTCTCTGGTTTAACCGGAAACTGCCCCGCCGATTTAACGCGGACAAGCGGATAAACACACGTCGGGCTGATGCCGCGACGCTCGCCGGGAGGTTTCCCGATTGCGACCTCTTTCCTCCGAGAGATAGACTGAAGCCTGCGATTCTTCCCCGATTTCAACCTGCCGAGTGCTCCGTGTCTGTGGTTTCTTCTTCTGTGCCGATCGTAACACCATCGCGACGAGTTGTCGGGTGGATCGCCGGTCTGGCGGCGGTGTGTCTCCTGCCGACGTGCGTCGTGTTCGTCGATGAAACCGAACTCGTGCTGGTGCAGCGGTTCGGCAAGATCGTCGCGGTCTACGATCGGGCCGTGGACAAAGGGCCGCATGCGAAATGGCCGTGGCCGGTCGAGAGCGTGCTCCGCTTCGACCGCCGGCTGCGGCTATTCGATCCGCCGGGCCGCGAGTTGTTCACGCGGGACCGAAAAAATCTGATCGTTGAGACGTACATCGCCTGGCGGATTCCAGAGAGCGCGGGGGAGGCGACTCATGGGCCTCTGTTGGACCGGCCCGTCGTGCGATTTTATCGGAGCCTCGGGCAGCCGGAGATCGCCGAGAGCCGGCTCGCCAGCCGGTTGCAGGCGATCATCACGTCGCGGCTGGGGCAACTCGATCTGTCGCAACTTATCGCGGCACAAAACTCTGAAGCGGGGCCAGACGGCGATCAGCCGCTGAGCCGGTTGTCGGAGGAATTGAAACGTGAGTTGATTCGCCGAAACGACGAGTCGGGTTCGCTGCCCGAACAGCACGGGATCGAGATCGTCGACGTGCGGATCAAGCGGCTCAACCTGCCAAGCGGGAACTTGCAGGCGGTCTACGAGCGGATGCGAAGCGAGCGGCAAAAGATTGCCGAGCGATATCGCAGCGCCGGCCAGGCGGAGAGCCGCGTGATCCGCAGTCAGGCCGAACGCCGCGCGACGGAGATTCTAGCTCAGGCAAACGCCGAGGCCGAACGGATCAAAGCCGCCGGCGAGGCTGACGCGCTGCGGACTCTGAACGAAGCCCATGCCGAAGATCCGGAGTTCTACGAATTGCTGCAGGCGCTCGAAGCGTACAAACAGATTCTTGGCGAACAGACGACGCTGGTGCTCTCGGCGTCGAACCGTTTGTGGAAACTACTGACCGACGGCCCTCCGGCGGCGACGCCGAACAAAAACGAACAGTCTCCGGAGACAACCCCGTGAGACGCTTCGGCTGGCGACTGCTGATGCTCGCTGTCGGCGTTTACGCGTTGACCGGTTTCTACGTTGTCAAAGGGAACGAGAAAGCGGTCGTGCGGCGGTTCGGCCGGTTGGTCACGCCGTTGACGTCGAGCGGCCTGCATTGGGATTGGCCGTATCCGTTCACGAAGATCGACCGGATCAATTTCGCCGCGGTGGAAACGGTCACCGTCGGCGGCTCGGTTTCACGGAGTGCCGATTCGTTGCTCACCACGAATGTGGCGCCCGCATGGCTGACTGGTGATCAGAATCTGTTGCAGGTGCGCGCCCAGGTGATCTTTCGGCCTTCCGAAGAGCAGGTGGCGGATTATCTGTTCGCGCAATCCCAACCGGCGGATCAATTGGCTCAACTTTCCGAGGCACTTTTGATGGAACTGCTGTCCCACAGCGGCGTCGATTTCGCCCATGTGCGCGGACTCTCGGAACTCAACGAACAGCTGACCCAACGGTTGCGCTCCGCGGTCGCCGAGCAACGCTTAGGAGTCGACATCGAACAGGCCGTCCTCGAACAGGTCGAGCCGCCGCTGCGGGTGAAGGCGGAGTTTCTCGACGTCTCGAACGCCCGCGCGGAGCAGGCCCGGTCGATCCAGGACGCCCGCACCTGGGCCGAGCAGAAACTCTCGCAAGCAAATTCCGAGACGCAGCGGAGCCTCGACGCCGCCGCAGCCGACCGGCAGTCGCGCACGGCGGCGGCGCGTGGCTCGGCGGATCGCTTCCGCAAACTCGTGTCACAGATGCGGACCGAAGCCGACCGGCAGGGCAGCGA
>CAZDGB010000176.1:9653-15813 GCA_964504645.1 uncultured Planctomycetaceae bacterium
ACGCCGCGGCGCGGCTGGTGCCGAGGAACTGTTGATACGCTTCCAGGTCGCCGTGCGTTTGGTCAGGTTCGGTGTACCAGATGTGGAGCAGCGATTTCCGCAACCCGTCGACGGGGCGGATCGTGCAGCGGCCGTGCCAGCTTTTCAGGCCGACGGTATTCAGCACGGAGAACGCATAGGCCCGGTTGGGCAGGAACGGCATCGTCTTGGCGACGACGAAGCCGCGCGGCTCGCGCATCAGGTGCATGGGGTTCACGCTGCGCTGGTAGAACTCGGTGCCGATCTCGGCGAGCGACTCGTCGTCGGGAAAGGCAAACTGCATCGTCACGATTTTTTCGGTCGTGTCGGGATGCGGCGCAATGCGATAGCCGTCGGATTCACTGAAGAGGATGCCGCGAGGATAAGCAGCGATCTGGGACAATCGATCGCCGGTCGTGCGAAACCGCCGGCATAATCCGGACGACACTTTCGCAAAGATCGCGTCCCGAAACGCTGTGGAGCAAATGGCCGCCCGCACCGTCGCCCAGAGTTTGTGATCGGTCGGGGACAGAAAATTCAGCGAGGCTTCGGAGAGCACCATGCGGCGCCGCGTGCTGCCGCCGTATTCGTTGGTGTGATGCTTCGGATTCGCCGCCAGCAACTGGTCTTCCGCGGGAAAGGCCTGTGTCAATTGCTGGTAGACGTCCTGGGGAAAGACGTCGGCGATAGAGATGTGCGGGAAAGGTTCGGTCTCGGCCGGCGTCTTGGCGACGGCGTCCAGGCTATGTTCCAACACGTACTGATAGAGCCGCCGATCCAGAAACATATGCCGCCCCCCCACTCCTCCGCAGAATTCGCGGGGGAGTGATAGTTCGCGCGAGACGGAGTGTCAAGATCGTTTCGGCCTTCCCAAGAATGAGACGATCACGCCGTTCGCTTTCGACGGGTCGGTCGGCGACATACCATGACGAGATGATCACGCAGTTCACCCTCCTGTTGTCGCACGGCATGAGCCTGATGTGGTGCTTGATGCCGCGCCGGCAGGTCACGAGCGGCTTCTTCCGCATTCAGTGCCTGGTCGTGCTCGGCCTGTGCGTGCTGGCAGCGCTGGCCGCGGGGCAGTTGTCGCCGGACGCAACCGATTCCTCGCTGCGAAATCTCACGGTGATTCGCGGGTCGGCGCTCCTGGCCGCGGCGCTGGCCTATGTCGGCTCGGTGCTGTGGCGATTGGACGCCCGCTCGGCGGGAACCGGCTGCTTGTTCGGCGTGTTCGCCGCCACGTTGGTCGGGCTGATCGCGTTGATTCCGGGACTCTCGGCGATGAGTTTCGAGACGGCGGCGTTGAATCTCGCGTCGTTTTGGACATCGGCGGCCGCGGTCGGCGGCGCGACGACCGGGATGTTGTTGGGGCACTGGTATCTGACAGCGCCGTCGATGTCGATTGAGCCGCTCAAGAAGCTGGCGCATCTGTTTCTGGCGGCGCTCGTGGCGCGGCTGGTGGTTTCGTTGTGGTGCTGGCTGCGGGCCGGCGACGCGGTGCAAGGCTCGCTGTTGTGGACATGGTGGTCGTTGCGGTGGATCGCGGGCATCCTGCTGCCGTTGGCGCTCGCCGTCATGACCGACCGGATTTTGAAGTATCGCAACACGCAGGCGGCGACGGGGGTGTTGTTCGCCGGCGTGATTCTGGTGTTTCTGGGGGAGATGTCGGCGGCGCTGCTCTATGCGGAGCTGCGCCGGCCGCTGTGATGGGGCCAACACGGGATGCGGGTCGAATTCCATTGTCCGAAATGTCTGCGAGCCGACGCGGGCGACGTCGATTCGGCCACCGCCGTGCTGGCGTGCCGGCACTGCGGCTGGAACCGTCCGCTCGCCGAGGACGACATGCAGCTCGAGGCCCCGACGCGGTGCCTGGCGTGCGGGTGCAGCGATCTGTGGCGGCAGAAAGACTTCCCGCCGCAACTCGGCGTGGCGATTGTCGGGCTGGGAATTCTGCTCAGCACATTGGCGACCGCTTGGATGTACCCCACGCTGGCGATTATCATTTTGATGGGGTTTGCGCTGGCCGATCTCTTGTTGTACGCGGTGATGCGGGACGCCCTCGTCTGCTACCGCTGCCACGCCCGGTACCATCAGGTGCCGGTGACTGAAAATCATCCGAAATTCAACCTGGAATTGAACGAACGCTATCGGCAGGAGGCGTTGAAGGCGAAGAGTTGAGGGTCGATGGTTGAGGGTTGAGAGCCAGAAGAAGGCAGCAGTGTCTAACCCTCAACTCTCAACCTTCAACTCTCAACCACTACCATGAACGTCCGGCAGTCGCGATTGTTGGAGGATTTGTCGGGGGTGTTTCGCGGCGAGTTGCGCTGCGACCGCTTGACGACCTCGCTCTACGCGACCGACGGCAGCCTGTACCAGATCACGCCGTTCGCCGTCGCCTGCCCGCGCGATCGCGAAGACGTCGTCACGCTGGTCCGTTATGCGTCCGATCAGCGGATTCCGATTTTCCCGCGCGGCGCCGGCACGGGCGTCGCCGGCGAATCGCTGGGCGACGGCCTGGTCATCGACTTCTCGCGGCACATGAACCGCATCCATCAGATCGACGCGGAGACGGTGCGCGTCGAGCCGGGCGTCGTGCATCAGCAGCTCAACCAGCAATTGCGGGCGCTGGGCCGGTACTTTCCCCCCGATCCCGCGAACACGTCGACGACGACGGTCGGCAGCATGCTGGCCCTCGACGCCGCCGGCTCCCATTCGGTGCGCGTCGGTTCGATGCGCGATCATGCGGTGTCGGTGGAACTGGTGACCGCCGCGGGCGACTGCTTCGAAGCGGGCGTGGAATCGCTCGCTTTGCCGAAATCGGAGGAACTCGGCACGGGCGACCGGGCGATCGAAATCAAACAGGCGATGGCCCGCCGGTTGGGACGCTTGATCCGCGATCATGAGGCGTTGATTGCCGAACGCCAACCGGTGACAATCTTCCGCAATCGGGCCGGCTATTTCCTGCGAGGCGTCGTGCAAGGGCAGACGCTGAACCTCACGCGGATGCTCGTCGGTTCGGAAGGGACTCTCGGCCTGTTTACCGCGGCGACGCTGCACACTTCGCCGCTGCCGGCGCATCGCGGCGCGCTGCTGCTGATCTTCCACAATCTCGAAGCGGCGTCGCAGGCCGTGCAGACGGTGGCGCAGCAGCAGCCAAGCGCCTGCGATTTGATCGATCGCCGGCTGCTGTCGCTGGCGCGGGAGACCGATCCGCGATTCGCGGCGATGATCCCCGACGACGCCGAGGCCGCGCTCCTGGTCGAGCAGACCGGTTACAACGAACGGCAGATTCGACAGCGGCTCGACATGCTGAAAGCCGCGGTGCACGACTTGCCGTCGGCGGGGAACGTCGCGTTCGAGGCCGAGACGCCGGCTCAGGTCGATTGGCTGTGGACGCTGCCGCACCGAGTGGTGCCGCTCTTGAACCGTTTGCGGGGCCAGGAACGGCCGGTGCCGTTTGTCGAGGACTTCGCCGTGCCGCCGCCGGCGCTGCATGAATTTCTGGTCCGCGCACAAAAAGTCTTGCAGCAGCACGAAGTGACCGGTTCGATTTACGCCCACGCGGCAGCGGGACAAGTCCACCTGCGGCCGTTCCTGCCGGCGCCTCATCCGGAGGACGCCGGTCGGCTGGAAGCGATCGCTCACGATCTCTGCACGACGGCGATTGCGCTCGGCGGCACGATCAGCGGGGAGCACGGTCTCGGATTGGCGCGGTCGGCATTCCTTGAAGAGCAGTACGGCCAGCTCTACCGCATCTTCCGCGAGATCAAACAAATCTTCGATCCGCAGCACCTGTTGAACCCCGACAAGGTCATCACGGCGGACCGGCATCTCACCGGACGGAATCTGCGGCTCTTGCCGTCGGACAACGGGCACGAGACCGTGCCGCTGCAATTGCGCTGGACGCCGGAGATTCTGACCGACGCGGCTCATTCCTGTAACGGCTGCGGCTCGTGCCGCACGCAGGAACCGGGCAGCCGGATGTGTCCGTTTTTCCGCACCCACGCCGCCGAGGAACGGAGCCCCCGCGCCAAAGCCAACGCCATGCGGCAATTCGCGACCGGCCAGTTGCCGTGGCACGAGCTTGCCTCGTCCGAGTTCAAGGAACTGGCCGACCTGTGCTTCAACTGCAAGCAATGCCACCGCGAATGCCCGGCGACGGTCGACGTGCCGCACCTCATGATCGAAGCCAAAGCCCAGCATGTGCAGGCGCAGGGGTTAAGCCGCGCAGAATTCGTCCTGACGCGCATCCCCGCGTGGCTGCCGTCGCTGTCGCGCTGGTCGCCGATCATCAATCGGCTGCTCAACTCGCGATTAGCCCGCGGCGTGATGGAGCGATTGCTCGGCATCGCGCGAAATCGCCGCTTGCCTCCCATCGCACGGCATCCCTTTCTCACATCCGGCCCCGCGGCGTGGTTTGATCCGGAGCGAATGAATTCCACTCGGCGTCCCGTTATCGTCTTTGTCGATCACGTCGCCAACGCGCACGATCCGCAATTGGCGATCGCGTTCTGCCGCATCCTCGAACATCACGGCATTCCGTTCTACATTCCGCGGGACCAGTTGCCTGCCGGGATGGCGGCGTTCACGTCGGGTGATCTGGAAACGGCTCGCGCCGATGCCGAGCGGAACGTGCATCTCTTGGCGGAATTCGCCCGTGAAGGGTGCCCGATCGTCTGTCTGGAGCCGTCCGCCGCGGTATGCCTCAAGCTGGATTACCCGTTGCTGCTGGACCATCCCGATACGGCCCTCGTCGCCGGACAGGTGCAGGAAGCGGGCGAATTCCTGCGAAAACTCCACGCGGAAGGAAAACTCAAGTCCGATTTTCAGCCGGTGAAGGCAACAGCCGCGTACCACACGCCGTGCCACATCAAAACTTTGACGCGGGAATCGTCATTGGCGGAGATCTGCGGTTGGATTCCGGGGGTCGAGCTCCATAAAATTGAAGCAGGCTGCTCCGGGATGGCCGGCATCTTCGGTTTGCAGTCCAAGAACTACGAACAATCCCTGGCGATCGGCCAAGGCTTGATGTCTCGGCTACGCGAACAGCCGTGGGACTTCGGCTTGACGGAGTGCAGCAGTTGCAAATGGCAGATGGAACAAGCGGTCGACACGCCGACGTTGCATCCCTTGAAGCTCCTGGCGCTGGCCTACGGAGTGCTGCCGGAGGTGCGGGATCGGTTGCGCCCGAACCACCGCCGGCTGTTGACGACCTGACGCTCTCGGTGAAGTTCTTTGCGAAAGCGCGGGACATTGTGGGGAAGGATGTCTTGGCCGTGCGTTTGCCTCCGGACGCCACCGTTGCCGAACTGCGCCGCGCGATTTGCCGAGTCTGTCCCGACCTGGCGGCGTTGGCCGGCGGGTTGCTGATGGCCGTGAACACCAAGTATGCGGGGGATGCGACGCAGCTGGCTCCCGGCGATGAAGTGGCCTGTTTTCCTCCCGTGAGCGGGGGGTGACATGATCCAATTGACGCGCGAAGAAATCGATATTCACGCTCTGACCGAATCGGTCCGCTCGGACCAATCTGGTGCGGTGATTCTGTTCCTCGGCACCGTGCGTGAACTGACCGGCGGCAAGAAGACGAGCGCTTTGGACTACGAAGCCTATCCCGAAATGGCGGAACTCAAACTGCAAGAACTTGAGCAGCAGGCCCGTGAGCGCTGGCCTATCGACCGTGTGGCGCTGGTCCATCGGCTGGGACATCTGGAACTGGGCGAAGTCAGCGTCGCCGTCGCCGTCAGTTGTCCGCATCGGCATCAGGCCTTTGACGCGGCCCGGTTTCTGATCGACGAGCTCAAAGCCTGGGTGCCGATCTGGAAAAAGGAAAACTGGGCCGACGGCACGACGGAATGGGTTCACCCCGGACTGGAAACGAGCGCTCTGCCGCCGGGAGGACCGTGATGGAACCGCTGATCGATACATTCGGGCGCGTGCACAACAATCTGCGGATCAGCGTGACCGACCGCTGCAATCTGCGGTGCTTTTACTGCATGCCGGCCGACAACGTGCAGTTCATGGACCGCGCCGAACTCCTGTCGTTCGAGGAGATCGCGCGCTTCGTGCAGGCCGTCGTGCCGCTCGGCATCACGGAGCTTCGGCTCACCGGCGGTGAACCGCTCGTGCGAAAAGACCTGCATCG
>CAZDGB010000177.1:0-15777 GCA_964504645.1 uncultured Planctomycetaceae bacterium
CCTGGTCGGCTTGTTCCGCAAGCAAACGGGCGACGCGGTGCAGCCCGGCGACGTGCTGCTGCAGATTCTGGACGACGACCGGCGTTCGATCGAAGTCGAGATTCCGTCGTGGGCGGCGGTCCAGTTCACGCCGGGCACGGCAATTCAGTTGGAATTCCCGGGCCACGAGCGACGCCAGGGCGTGGTTGCGTCGATGCCGCCCCAGACATCGGGACAGGACGCCGACTCCGACGACACGAAATTGAAGCTGATCATCGAACCGGCCGGCAAACTCTGGCCGCACGTTCCCATCGGCTCCCGCGTGCTGGTGTCTCAGCCGTGACGTAGTGCAGGCAGCGACTTCCTCTTGACCTGCCTGCGGAATTCTGCGCAACTGCTGCTCTTATTATTGTCCCGCCGAGGATATCGGCGGGCTTTCAAGGGGGCAGGGATGCACGTTTTCTTTTCCGTGGGCGAGCCGAGCGGCGATCAGCACGCGGCCCATTTGATTGCGGAACTCCGGCGGCGGCGGCCCGATCTGCGCGCGTCAGGCTTCGGCGGCCCGCTGATGGAACAGGCTGGCTGCCATATTCAGTTTCAACTGACGACGCTTGCCGTGATCGGCATCTTCCGTGTGCTGCCGCTCTTGTGGACGTTCTATCAAAAGGTGCAGGAGGCCGGCGACTATCTGAAACGGAACCGGCCCGACGTCGTCGTACTTGTGGATTTCCCGGGCTTCAACTGGTGGATCGCCCGCAAGGCGCGCAAGCTGGGGATTCCGGTCGTCTACTACATGCCGCCGCAACTGTGGGCCTGGGCGCCGTGGCGGATTCGGAAAGTCCGTCGCAATATCGACCTCGTGCTCTCGGGCCTGCCGTTCGAAACCGAATGGTACGCCCAGCGCGGCGTGCGGGTGCAATACGTCGGGCATCCGTTCTTCGACGAGATTTCCGAACGGACGCTCGACGCCTCGTTCCTGCGGGAATGGTCGTCGGACCAGCAGCCGGTGGTGGCGCTCCTGCCGGGATCGCGCTCTCAGGAAGTGACGCGGAACTGGCCCCTGATGCTCGCCGCGGCCAAACGCATTTCTTCCCGCTACCCCCATGTCCAGTTCCTGGTCGCGAACTACAAAGAGAGTCAGCGGCAATACTGCCGCGAGATCCTGCTGCGATCCGGCGAGGATTTGCCGATTTCGTTTTTCGTCGGCAAGACACCGGAAGTCATCTCGCTGGCGAAGTGCGCGATGATGGTCTCCGGTTCGGTCAGCCTGGAGTTCCTGGCCCGCGGCGTGCCGGCGACGGTGGTCTACAGCGCGAGCCGCATGTCGTATCTCATCGGCTGTGCGCTGGTCACCTGCAAATACATGACGTTGCCGAACCTCATCGCCGGCCGCATGATCCTCCCGGAGCGCCTGTGCGTTTCGAATCTGGAGCAGGTCGTCGACGGGTTGGCGAACGACATCGAACGCTGGCTCGGCGACGAGGACGAACGGCAGCGCACGCGGTCGGAACTACTGGCGATTCGCCGCGAACTCTTCCAGACCGGCGCGACCGGCCGCGTGGCGGCGATCCTGCTCGACCGCTACGATCCCGCCGCACCGCGCCGCGCGGCGGCGTAATCCCGTTCGCGGGTTCGCAGCGTTTATCGAATCGGGAAAATCTTCCCCCGGTCGCGCGAAATCCCGCGTAGATGCCGGCGAGATCGCACGGAGGCCGAATGACGCAGGACACCGCATCGACATCGAAAGTTCCGGCCCGGCCCCCGAGAGGGGGCTGGTTGCTGCGCGGCATAGCCGCCGCCGTGATTGCCGTTAGTGTCGCGGGATCGTTCGGCGGAGGGCATGCCCTGTTCGATCTATGCAGCCATTTTCGCTGCCAATACTTCGCGTTGCTCGCCGTTTTGGCGATTGTGTTGTGGTGCGTCCGTTCGCCGCGCTGGGCCGGCGTCGCGCTTCTGGCGTGTTTGCACAACGCCGTGCTGCTCGGACCGTATTATCTGCCGACCCATTCGGCGTCTCGAAGTCCTGGAACGGATGCCCAGGACTTGTCGATCGTCTCGTTCAACGTGCATGCCTCGAATCGCCGCAGCGCCGAGGTGCTGGAGTATCTGCGGCGCTCGGCGTCGGACGTCGTCGTGTTGATCGAAGTCGACCGCCGCTGGCTGAGCGAACTGGAGTCGCTGCACGAAAGCTATCCTCACCGCGTGATCGTGCCGGATGACGGCCCGTTCGGCATTGCGCTCTTCTCGAAATTGCCGATCGGAGAGTATTCGCTGTTGCGCACGGGGGGCAGCTCGTCGACGGCCATCTGTGCCCTGCTGGATTACCGCGGCCGCACCATCCAATTCGTCGCCGCGCATCCACCGCCGCCGCTGCTGCCGTCGATGTATCGCGACCGCAACCATTTGTTGGCGCTGATCGGCGAGCGCGTGCAGACGACAAAATTGCCGTCGATCGTCGCGGGCGATTTCAATGCCACGCCGTGGTGCGTCGGATTCGACCCGCTGCGCACAGCCGGACTGTCGGACACGGCCCTCGGTTTCGGCGTGCAGCGCACCTGGAATTCGCATATCCCGCTGATGTGGATTCCCATCGACCACGTCGTCGCGTCGAAGGAATTCACCACGCTGCGGCGCGCCGTCGGCCCGCATTGCGGCTCGGACCATTACGCCGTCGAAGCGGTCCTGCGGCTGTCGCAGTAGCGGCGGTCTCTGCGAACTCGCAAGCGTCGATTGGAGCCGGGCATTCAACCTACGCTTGCGGGTTCGCAGGCGGCTCACCGCAGTTCGGTCGGCCGGGCGGCGTCGACGTCTTCCAGATAGGCCAGCAGCCGGTCGCGTTCCGTGGTGAGATGCCGGACTCGCAACAGCGACCGGACGCGGACGGCGAGCTCCAGCCGGTTGATCGGTTTCGTGAGAAAATCGTCCGCGCCGGCCTGCACGGCTTTCTCGATGTCTCCCATTTCGTTGAGCGCGGTCACCATCAAAATGGGGATGCTCTTCGTCGCCGGGTCTTTCCGCAACCGCTGGCAGACTTCGTACCCGCTCAGCTTGGGCATCATGATGTCGAGCAGAATCAAGTCTGGCTGGATTTCCTTGACCTTCGTCAGCGTCTCCTGGCCGTCGAAGGCCATCGTAATTTCATACGGTTCGTCGGACAGGTACGCCTCGAGCAACTCGCAATTCTGCATGTTGTCGTCGGCGATGAGGATTTTGGAAGCGGCCATTATGATGGTCTCCGCGGGGGAGGATAAGTTTGATCCCAAAAGTATAGCTTTGATATCGGAGATCGGAAAGACGCTTGCGCTTCGCGGTCCAGCGATGTTCGAGCGTCGTGGGCCCCAAAGCGCAAGCGCTATTGCCCCGACTTCCCCTTCGGACGATACTCCCGCCGGCATGGCAGAGACCTTTCTTCTGACGGGCGGCGGCAGCGGCGGGCATTTGTATCCCGGCATCGCGGTCGCTGAGGAACTGCGCCGGCAGAATCCCGCCTGCAAAATCGTCTTCGTCGGCTCCGAACGGCCAGTGGAACGGACGATCTTAGAGCCCACTGGCTTCGAACATCACGCGCTGCCCGTGGAACCGCTGGCCTTGCTGCGAAAACAGCCCTTTCGATTTCTCCGGCGGAACTGGGCCGCCTTCCGCCAAGCGAGAAAAATTCTGCTAGACCGCAAACCGAAGTTTGTCATCGGACTCGGCGGCTACATCAGTGTTCCCGCCGTCTGGTGGGCGTCCCGTCTCCGGGTTCCCGTGTTGCTGTTGGAACAGAACGCGATCCCCGGCGCGGCAACCCGCTGGCTCGCTGGTTGCGCCCGGCACATCTGTCTCTCGTTCGACGGAACCCACCATCATCTGCGGACCGATTTGCCACTGGTTCTCACCGGCAACCCGATTCGGCAAAGTCTGCATTCCTCGCTTCGTGCTTCCGACTCTGAATTTCGCACGCTGTTGATTCTCGGCGGCAGCCAGGGAGCCGAGTCGCTGAATGACGCCGTTGTCGCGTTGCTGCCGGAGCTGCGCGGACACTTGGCCGGATGGCGCATTGTGCATCAGACGGGGGCCGGGCGAGCGGCCGCGGTGCGGGAACGATATCAGAAAGCGTTGGTTCGCCTCGAAGACTCGGCAAACCCTACGTTTCAGGTCGAAGAGTTTTTTCCGAATATCACCGAGCAATACGCCCAAGCGGATCTCGTCCTCTCGCGGGCCGGGGCGACGACGCTGGCCGAACTGGCGTGCGTCGGCTGCCCGGCGGTGCTGGTCCCGTATCCCTTCGCCGCCGATCAGCATCAAGCGGCGAACGCGGAAGTGTTCGCGCGGCACGGTGCGGCCGTCGTGATTGAACAAGCGACGACATTGGCCGAAACGGCGGCACGACTGCGCGGCCCGTTGATCGAATTGTTGACGGACGCCTCTCGCCGCGCGGCGATGAGTTCTGCGATGCAGTCCCTCGCCCGGCCCGATGCCGCGCGGGAGATTGCCGAATTGCTCTCCGGTCGTGGCACAGGCGGCTCGCCTGTGCGTTTCCATACAAAGCACTCGCAGGCGAACCGCCTACGCGACGTTGTTAGAACCAGGAGCCTCCCACGTGAAACTCACTGACCGCGATCTGATCCTCGTCACCGGCGGGACCGGGCTGGTCGGCAGCCATCTGATCGAACAGGCCCGGCAGCGCGGCTATCGCGTACGGGCACTCGTTCGTTCGCCGGACGCGGCCAAGCAACTTGCCGATTGGGGCGCGGAACTCGTCGCCGGCGACCTTGGCGAAACGGCGTCGCTCAAGCAGGCCGTCGAGGGGGCGACGGTCATCGTGCATTGCGCGGCGAAAGTCGGCGATTGGGGACCAACCGAAAGTTACCGTACCATCAACGTCCATGGGCTCGAACAACTACTGCTCGCCGCGGAAAGCGCCGGCACGTTGAAGCGGTTCGTTCACATCAGTTCGCTCGGCGTCTACCAGGCCCGCGACCACTACGGCACCGACGAAACCGAGCAGCCGAGCACCACCGGCATCGACGGCTACACGCTGACGAAAGTCGAGGCGGAAAATCTGGTCCTCGATCATATCCGCGAAAAGAAACTCCCCGCGGTCGTGTTGCGGCCGGGTTTCATCTACGGGCCACGTGACCGGTCAGTGTTGCCGCGACTGTTGGAGCGGGTGAAGTCGGGCGTCTTCGCGTTTCTCGGTCCGCCCGACAAGCTGATGAACAACACCTACGTGAAGAACCTTGTCACGGCGATTTTCCTGGCGATCGACAACGACGCGGCGGTCGGACAGGTTTTCAACATCACCGACGGCCGGTTGGTCACGAAGCAGGAATTCGTGGAGACGGCCGCAAAATTCGCGGGTTACCCCGTGCCGACGAAAATCGTGCCGCTGGGCGTGGCGAAGCTGCTGGCGAAGGTCCTAGAGAGCGTCTGGAAGCTGCTCGGCAAAAAGGAAGCGCCGCTCCTCTCCAGCGCGCGGATCAAGTTCCTCGGGTTGAATCTCGACTACTGCATCGACAAGGCGCGGCGGGAACTGGGCTACGACCCGCAGATCGACTATCAAGCGGCGATGCAGGAAACGATCGACTGGTTCCGCGCGCAGAAGATGTTGTGAGCGCCGCGAAGACGCCCAGGGATTGCTATCCCTGGGCGTCCTGGCGCGACAACAAACTGGCATTCAATCGCAGAAACTCCTCGCGCCAATGGTAATGGTCGAGAACGTGTTCCGTGGAACGTCCCAGAATCGCCAGCGCGGCGTAAACCGCCTCGACGGTCGCCAGTCCCTGTTCCGGATCATCGAAGACTTTCGAATTCCGCGGGTAGGCCGTCACCAGCGGCGGCAAGCTGCGGACGGGGACGTCGGCGAGCTGCGCTTCCATCCGCCCGGCCCAGCGCCAGGTGCCGTCGAGCACGAGCAGCCCGCATTCCGCATCGGCGTCCGAGAGCATCGGCCCGCCCAGTCCCAGACGGACGTAGCCGGCGGGGACTGATTCCTTCAGCGGATACCGGCGGAACTCGAACCCCGGCAACCCCCGCAATGGCCGCACGGTACACTTTGCCCGCCGTTCGCGCGGATGGACGACGATCAGGGTGGAAGGCGGCATGAGTGAAATCAAT
This sequence comes from uncultured Planctomycetaceae bacterium, assembly GCA_964504645.1. GTDB lineage: Bacteria > Planctomycetota > Planctomycetia > Planctomycetales > Planctomycetaceae > CAZDGB01. The sequence goes on from CAZDGB010000177.1 coordinate 6,079, forward strand.
GAAGAACGATGCCGGTTGTCTTAAGCCACGGGTGAAGCGATGACTGCTTTGAGGAGGCGCGAAACCCGTGGAACGAAATTGGGTGGCACGCCCAGAGTCTTCGACGGGCGTGGCGAACGGATGAAACCCCAAGCCCTTCGCAAAGCCTGAGGGCGTGCCACCCGAATCTGTACCACGATCAACCGACCACTCCGGGCTTTGTCTTTCTTGCCGGAGACGGCTCCTTCAAACTACAGTGAAGGAGATTTGTCTCACAAGCGAGTCGCCATGCTGCTGGCTTTGTGTCATCGTTGCTGGACCTGGATGGAGCCGAAGCACGAACGGTGCGTCGAATGCGGCGCTTCGTTCAGCGTGCGGCAGCCCGACCCCGATGCCGCGGCCTTGCGAAAGCTGTTCGGCGAGTCGCTCGTCGTGCTCGGCGAGGCGTCGATCAAGCGGCCGCGGCTGCCGGAATTCGGCGTGCTGTCGGCGTTCGAGCACGGGTTGCTATTTCTGCCCGACGTGCGCGAGTTGCCGTCGGGAGGCATCGTCGCCGTCGAACACGATCCGTCGGGCGCCGGTTCCAGTCACTCCGGCTTCTGGAATCTGTTCTCACGGCGGACGCAATCGGCACTGGGGACTCTGCCGGTTGTGCGGCCAAAGCTGTCGACCGAGAGTGCCGTCGACCGCTTTCTGGACAGTCCCGGCGCGATGTTCGTGTCGCGGGAAACAATCGTTCGCATTTCCCAGCGGGGAGCCGTATTCAGAATCGAGCGCAAACCGGGCCGCACGGTGGTCTGGCGGCTGGAATCGCCTCTCGCGACCGTACAGGACGCATTTTGTCGCTGGAAATCGCATCCGGAGTGGAGCCTCATCTCCATGAGCGGATAGGGCGCTCGATTTGCCGATAATATGGGTAGAATTGGAAGTCGAATCTACCGGGAAGAAATCCCATGTCGCGATGGCTGCTGTTCGTCGTTCTGGCAGGAATCTCGGCGACGCTTTCCGCCGGCGAAGTGCGGATGCGGAGCGGCGTGGTGATCTCCGGGTCGCCGCGGAAGCTGCAGTCGCTCACCGGACGGACCGATCCCAACGCCCAGGTGACGAGCTACCCCGTCCTGATGATGCAGACGGGTTCCACGCGCTATTTCCTTGCGTCGAAACAGATCGCCGAGGATGGCCTCAATCTCGATAACAGTCTCTCGAAGGTGGAAACGTTCCGCCTGAAGCAGCACAAGTCGAACGCGAAATCGATGTTTGCGTCGATCGGCCAGTTTGCGGAAGTGACGCCGTTCGATTCCGAAGGCAACGGCCACCGCATGGTGCGGTTGAATACCAGTCCCACCAAGTCGATCGAGGTCTATCAGGGAATCACCGAAATCTCTCCCGAGACCGTCAAGCTGATGGGCCTGAACTACAACTGGGATTACGGCATCGCGACCAAGTCGATTCCGCCCGAGATGCTCGAAAAAATTCTCCGGCACCGCATCGACCCGAAAGATTCCCAGAAGCGGCTGCAACTGACGCGGTTCTACATCCAGGCCGAAATGTTCCCGCAGGCGTTTCGGGAACTCGACGCCATCGCCCGCGATTTTCCCGACCTGAAAGATCGCGTGACGAGCGTCCACGAAGGGCTGCTGCAGGAATTCGGCCGCGTCGTCCTCAAGGAATTGAAACTTCGCGTCGAGGCCGGCCAGCATCGGCTGGCGGAGGAATACGTCCGGCAGTTGCCGGCGAACATCGGCGGGGCCGTGCAGCGCGAAACCCAGGAATTCATCAAGCAAAGCGAGCGGCAACGCGAGACGATGATCCACGCCCGCGAATTACTCGATGAACTCGCCGCGAAGCTGCCGGAGTCGGTCGATCAGGAAAAGCTGCGTCCACTGCGGTCGATCATCCTGGAAGAACTGCATCCCGATTCCCTGCCGCGGCTTGATCCGTTCCTCAAAGCCGAAGCCGACAACGGCTATTCGGTCTCGGAAAAGCTGGCGCTGGCGTATTCCGGCTGGGTGCTCGGCGCGGCGAACGCGGTGACCGACCTCGATCAAGCCGTGCGAATCTGGGACGCCCGCTTCCAAGTGCTGGAAGCGCTGCGGACCGATTCCTTGAACGAGCGGCAAATGATCTACGAGCAGCTGCGCAAGATCGAAAGCATCGGCCCGGAGGTCGTGCGGAAGATGATTCCGCAACTGCCCCCCGCTGTCGAGACGCCCGACATTCAACCTGGCCAGGCGCACCGCATCGACGTCGAGCGAGACGATCCGGAACAGGCGTTTTCGTACTCCGTGCTGTTGCCGCTCGAGTACTCGCCGCAGCACAGCTACCCGGTGGTGATCACACTGCGGGCGGAAGGCCGCAAATTGGAGGAGATGCTCAACTGGTGGGGCGGCACGGCGGAACAGCCGGGACTCGCGCAGCGGCGGGGTTATATCGTCATCGCGCCGGAGTACGCGTCGGCCGATCAGGGGAAATATCCCTACGATTCCGGCACGCATTTCCGCGTGCTCGCCGCGTTGAACGACGCCCGGCGACGGTTCAATATCGACTCCGACCGGGTGTTCCTCAGCGGCCACGGCATGGGGGCCGACGCGGCGTTCGATCTTGGCTTCTCGCATCCCGACGTATTCGCCGGCGTGATGCCGGTCTGCGGCGTGCTCGATCTCTACCCCAAGCATTACATTGAGAACGGCGAAGGAACCAACTGGTACGTCGTCGGCGGAGAACGCGACCGCGATACCTCTTCGAAGAACGCCGGCATCTTCAATGGGATCATGAAGAACCACGGCTTCAAGATCGACTTCCTGTTCGCCGAGTTCATGGAGCGGGGGTACGAGAACTACGCCGAGGAATCCCCGCGGCTGTTCGATTGGATGGCCGTGCACCGGCGGATGCCGCTGCCGAAAGACTTCCATATGAAGACGCTGCGGCAGACCGACGGCCGGTTTTTCTGGGTGTCGGCGAACGATCTGCCGAAATCGACGCTGCTCAATCTGCCGAATGGCCAGAAACCGCACGTGAAAGCCAGCCAGGTGACGGCTCGCATCGCGCCGGGAAGCGGTTCGGGGAACCGCATCGAACTCGACTCGTTGTCGAGCCGCTATACCGTGTGGATTCATCCGGACCTGGTCGACCTGGAGAAGCGTGTGATCGTGATCATCAAGCACCAGCAACGGCACAACGACTTCGTCGACGCCGATCTCGCCGCCACGCTCGAAGACTTCCACGAACGGGGCGATCGCCAACGGTTATACGTCGCGCGGCTGGAGTTCTGACCGTCCGAGCCGGAAGCGTCAGCGATGGTCTGCTGGCAGAAAGACAGCAACCGCAGATTTCGCGGATGGGATCAGATTCAAGACGAGATAAGCAAAGTGAAAAATGACGAAGTCCGAATACTTCGGACTTCGTCATTTCTTATCTGCTGGAATCTGCAAAATCTGCGTTCCCGGTCTTTCAGATCCCCGGCGGCGAAGCGTCGGCCGGGGGATCTTCTTCCGGCAGGGGAACCTTGATCCCCGGGTTCGCCGGCAGCGGCGGAGCGGGGACGCGCTGCGGAATCGGCGCCGGTTTGAGGACCGGCGCGGCGGGATCGGGCTTGCCGACGACTTCGGGTTCCGGCGTGTTCACGCCGTCGCGGCGGAACGCGAGATACGCTTCGTCGGTCAGCCAGAGCCGGAAATGATCCGGCCCGCGCGATTCCACCTTGGAGATCAGCGAATCCTGCTCCGCCGTCGGGTCAAGGATCAGCCGGTCCGGCGTGGCGGTGTACTTGCCGGACTGTTCGGCCGCGGGGCCTTGCGGCGGCGCGGCTTTCCACACGAAGCCGCCGGCGTCGTCGAACGTCACATCGAACGTGGTGCCGTCCTTCGATTTCGCCCGCCAGCGGCCGACGAGATCGGTCTGCAAAGCCGGGTCGACGGCCGCTTCTCCCGCGGGATTCGGCTGCGAGTCATCCTTCTTCTGCAGCGTTTCGACCATCTTTTTCGCCACGACGTCCTTCGGCTCGAGCTCCACGACCTTCTGGAATTGGACGAGCGCCGCCTCCGGATAGTTGGTCACCAGGTAGTGATAGCCCAGCACGAACCGCCCCGCGGCATCGTTCGGGTTTTCCCGAATGAAGCCTTCCAGCGCCCGCAACTGGTTCGTATACGTCGCCAGATCGGGATACTGGTTCCGCATGGACGTCCAGTCCATGCCCGGAGCCACAGCGAGCAACGCGTTCAGCGTCGCGGCGGCTTCGTGATAATCGGCCAGCGCGAAGAGCGCCAAAGCGCGCAGCTCATGCACGACGGGGTCGGTCTTCAGATCGGGAATTGCGGCGTCGTACTTGGCCAACGCGCCGCGGTAATCGCCGCCGCGGAAGAGTTGCCGGCCCTGTTCGACCAGCGCATACGCGGCTCGCGTCTGCGGATCGAGATTGTTGTCGTTCTGCGTCACCGTCGCCTGGGGCAACGTGAGCGGCTGCGTGTAATAATCGCCCCCTAACGGCGACACATAGTCAATCTGCGTTCCGTACGCGCAATACGGGTTGAAGTAGGGACCATAACCCCCGCCGTAGAAACCGCCGTAACCCAGTCCGTATCCGCCGCCCCAGCCTCCTCCCCATCCCCACGGGGAGAAGAACGGGCCCAGACCCCAGAAGAACGCGCTGCGGTAGAATGGATACCATCCGCCCCAACCCCAGCCCCAACCGCCGCCCCACGGGCGGTTGTACCAGCCGTAGTAGTTGTTGTTGATCGCGACGTTACGGTAGTTCGCGCCCCAGTTGCCGCGGTTCCAGCCGTTGTTCCAACCGACGTTATGCCAGTTGCCGCGATTGATGCCCCAGTTGCCGCCGCCGTTCCATTGATTCCAGCCGCCGCGGCGACCCTGAAATTGCGCGAAGTTGTTGCCGCGACCCCAGCCCGCGTTGCCGAAGTTTCCGCCGCCGATGCGTCGGCCGCCGAATGGCATCTGGCCGATCTGCCGGCCGTTCCATCCTTGATTGAAGCCGCGCGTATTGCCGAACACCGGAGCACGGCCCGCCGTGTGCGGCAGCGAGCCGATGCGGGCCGTCTGCCCGAATCCCTGCTGCATGCGGCCGGCGATTCCCGGAGGACCGAAGTTTCCGCCGCGTCCATACAAGCCGCGGTTGGGTTGTATGTTGGTCATCCGTCCGAAGTTTTGCCCGCCGGGGAAATTCGGGCCGGGTTGAATTCTCATGCCGTTCGGGCCGCCGGTTTGTCCGCCGCGGAAGGCGTTGCCGATGTTCGGCGAATTGAAGTTGCGCATCGCCGGAGCGCCGCCGAGATTCCCGCCGCGCATCTGCGGCACATTCATACTCGGTGCGCGGAACGAAGGTGCGGGCGAGAAGCCGCGGCCGCCGAAGTTTCCTTGATTGCCCATGCGCGGTGCACTAAAGCTCCCCCCCATACGAGGGGCGCTGAAGTTTCCGCCCCCCATCCGCGGCGCGCTGAATCCTCTGCCGCCGCCAAAGTTCATCCCGCCGCCACCAAAACCGCGACCGCCGCCAAATCCCCCCCACCGAATCCGCGACCACCGCCGCCTCCAAAGCCGCCGCCGCCCCGGCCTCCTCCGCCGAAGCCTCCGCGAGCGAACGTGAGGGACGGCGCCTCCAGCAGTAACAGTGCCGCCATCAGCCATGTGGCGATCGTACGAATGTAGCGTTTCATGGGATTCTCCCTCGCGCCAGGCACCGGGAAATTCTGAGAACTTTTTGGGACGGCGGCTTTCACAGAGGCGCGCCGGCTATTTCCAGTTTACACAGTTGCAAACGGGTGGATGCCAAAATTCTTTCAAATAAAGCATAAGCAAGCAACGCTGCCACAGCCGCGAACTCAGACAGTTGGTGGGCGACCGATCCGACGCTCCGACTGCCAACCAGGCGTTTCCCAGGCTCTTGCGGCCTCAGCGACCACATTGACCGTTTGTCGAGTTTGAACTATCATCCCCGCCCCTTTCTCGGCAAGGACGCCGTACGGAATGAGTGCCCTACCGCAACGCAGTGACAGCCGCAGTCTTCCCTTGGAAGAGCTGCGCGCCGGGCGGGCCATCCTGCAGCAGGAAGGCCAGGCGCTGCTCGACTTGTCCCAACGGCTCGACGCGTCGTTCTGCACGGCGATCGAACTGCTCGACGAATGCGACGGCACGGTAATCGTCACGGGGGTCGGCAAGGCGGGGCTTATCGGCCGCAAGCTCGCCGCCACATTTTCCTCGACCGGGGCCCGGGCCTATTTCCTGCATCCGACCGAAGCCTTGCACGGCGATCTCGGCTGCGTCAGCCGGCACGATTTGGTCTGCCTGTTGTCGCATAGCGGCGAATCGGAAGAAATCTGCCGGCTGCTGCCGCTCCTCAAACGCTTTGACGTGCCGCTGCTAGCGATCACGGCGAATACGACGAGCACACTTGGCCGGCAAGCCGACGCGACGATCGCTCTCGGGCGTCTGGTCGAAGCCGGCGCTCACGGATTGGCACCGACGACCAGCACGACGGCGATGCTTGCCGTCGGCGACGCCCTGGCGATGGTTCTTTGCCAACGACGCCAATTCACGCCGCAGCAGTTCGCCACGTTCCATCCCGGCGGTAGCCTGGGTCGCCGGTTGGCCACGGTCGCCGAATTGATGCGTCGCGGCGACGAGATTCGCATCGCGGCGGAAGACGGCATCGTCCGCGACGTCTACGCCTCGTTGAGCCGCCCCGGCCGGCGGACCGGCGCGGTGATGCTGGTCGACGACGAGGGCCGCTTGACCGGCTTGTTCACCGACAGCGATCTGGCGCGCCTGCTGGAGCAACGCCGCGACGGCGACCTGGATCGGCCCATGCGCGACGTGATGACGGTGAATCCGATCACCATCGGCCCGCAGGCGATTTTGGAAGAAGCAGTCCAGTTGCTCAGCCAGAAGCGATTGAGTGAACTGCCGGTCATCGACGAACGGCGTCGCCCGGTCGGCTTGATCGACATCACCGACGTCATCGGCGTCACACCCGCGGAGCAGTGAGAACGTTCCGACGAAGGGAGTGCGCAACATGGGACAGCGGTGGTGGATCACCCTGGCGACCGGCCTGACGCTAACGGTAGCGTACCTGGGATACTCGCGCCTCATGGCGCCCGCCGTGAAAATTCCGCGGCGAACCCTCGCGCCGGAGTCGCGCGGCTCCGTCCAGAAATCGCAGCGCCCCGTCGAGAACGTCCGCGTCGCCCAAACCTGGCTGAGCGAGAGCGACTGGGCCGAGAAATCCAAGTATCTGCTCCGCACCGACCAGATGTTTCTCTTTACGAATGAGTGGACGCCGAATGGCGAGAACGGTCTGATTCGCTTCCGTCCCTTCGCCGCCGTCTGGATTTCGCACGATTCGCAGGGGCGAGAACAGGCCGTGACGGTCAGCGCGGAATCGGCGCTGTTGAAGTTCGAATCGGCGTTCGAGATCGACAAGCCGCAACTCGGCCGCGTCACGGGCGGCTCGCTCGATGGCGAAGTCCACGTCACCGGACCGGACGGCCTGGAGGTCGACGGCGAGAACTTCCTGTTCACCGAGGCGACCAACAGCCTCTACAGCACCACCCCCGTGCGCTTCCGCATGGGCGAGAACCGCGGCAAGGCCGGCCGCCTGCACGTCCAACTGATCAAGTCCAAGAAGCCGATCGCCAAGGACCGGCCCAACATCGTCGGCGTCGAGGCCATCCAGCTCAAGCAGGGGGTCGAGATGCAGATGAAGCTCGGCAAGGACGAGTCCGAGCAGCCGATGAAGATCAAATGCAGCAATATGTTCGAATACCGCGTCGAAACGCGCACCGCCATCTATCACGACGACGTCTGGGCCTACCGCACCGATGCGAACGCCCACGACGTACTGCGCTGCGATCGGCTCACCGTGCAATTCGAGCCGAAAGTGGCCGCGGCCGACGGCGAGGCTGCCGAGAAAGCTGCGACGGCCGACGAGAGCGCGGGCAAATCGGAAGCGGAATATCAGCGCGTCGAGCGCAACCTGGAATTTCGCTCTCTGAAGGCGGAAAGCCTGAAAGGGGGCCAGCGCGTGGTCATCCGTTCGGACGAGCGCAAGCTGCGCGCCTGGATGTCGCTGCTGACGTATGATGCCGCAACGCGGGTGTTGGAAATGACGTCGCCCGCAGCGGTGCGCGTGAAGCAGGGCAAGAACGAATTGGAGTGCCCCCACATTCGGCTGGTGCTCGGCGAAGGGAACACGCTCGAGGAAGCCGTCTGTGAAGGGGCCGGCTGGCTGGAGACGTACGACGAACAGACCAACGAAATCGCCTTCGCCGCCGACTGGATCCGGCGACTGCGGAAATCGACCGATCCCGAGACACAACTCGACTTGATCGAACTCGAAGAGGAAGCGAAGTTCCAGCAAACGCGAGAATCGGGTCTGATGGCCGATCGCATCCGCTTGTGGTTCACGCCGGCGGCGTCCAATACGGCGTCCAACGGCGAGTTGTTCCAGATTGGCGGCGGCGCGGGCAATCCCGATCCGCAGCGGCTGCTCGCGGAGAGCAACGTCGCACTCATCAGCCCGCAAATCGAAGCGGAAGCCCGCGAAGACCTGGAAGTAATTTTTGAAGGGCCGCCGTCCGCACCCGCGAAACCGGATTCGCTCGGAGCGACTCAGAGGAAGCCGGCGGCTGGCGAGCCCGAAGCGCTAGCGAGGCGCGATAAACGAAATGTCCTTGCTGGCGCTGCGGGCTCTCTGAAAACGCTCAAACCCACCGCGCTCGCGTCCGTCCCGCCCGAAGCTGTGAAGGGTGAGACGCCCGCGAATCCCACCGCGCCGATCATCGTGGCCGCCGACAAGATTCGCGTCCGCATGGAGCGGCCGAAAAACGTGGACAGCCCGCCGGAAGTGCGCGAGCTGTGGACGACCGGCCACGTCGAAGTCAAACAGCCCGCGCCGTCCGGCGGCGACGCCGTCACGGTCACCGGCGAGCGATTGCAGGTCGAACTTAACGGCGAAAACGAACAGGTGGTTCACGTCTACGGCGAGCCGGGCCGCCCGGCGCACGTGCGCGGCGAAGCGCAGCAGTTGCACATCGAGGGCCAGGTGATTCATCTCGATCGCGGCGAGAACCTCGCCTGGGTGGAAGGCGCCGGACTCTTGCAGATGGAAGTGTCGAAGACGTTCGATGGCGAGGCTCTCGACAAGCCGCAAGTCCTCGACGTCTGGTGGAAAGAACGGATGGACTTCGACGGGTTGCTCGCCACGTTTGACGGCGACGTGCGGGCGAAGCTCGCCGAGGCGAGTATGGAATGCCAGTCGATGCAGGTGGCCCTCTCCCGCAAAGTCTCCTTCCAGGAGCAAGAACCGGGGCAAGCCAACCCGGAAATGCAAACGATCACCTGCCGCAACGGGGTCAAATTCGAGAATCAGCGCTACGTCGAAGCGCAGTTGATGGAAATCCAACACGCCAAGGTGTTCGAGTTCCACCTGGATAACGCCAAGCAGCAAGTCGAGGCCAAAGGCCCCGGCTGGATGCAGATGTGGCGTCGCGGGAAAGGCAAGATGGCCGGACTGGCGGTCACGGAATCGGTGCAGGCCAACCGGACCTCAAAAGAAACGCCGACCGAATGGGACTACACCCGCGTCGATTTCGCCGGCCGCATGGCGGGCCAGATCGCCAAGCGGCGCACGGCCTTTCATGACCGCGTCGAAGTTCTGTACGGCCCGGTGATGCGTCCGATGGAGGTCTTTCAGCGGAACAATCTCCCCAA
>CAZDGB010000178.1:0-15741 GCA_964504645.1 uncultured Planctomycetaceae bacterium
TGAGCACCATCACGCAACGCCAACTGTCGACGATGTCTGATGGTGAAATCATGGGCGAGTTCTAAAGTTCTGCCAGTGCGAATGTGCAACCCGGTCCAGGGCTGGACCGGGTTGCTCGCTTTAGCTTTTGAATAACGTCCCGATCGTCGGGTTTCCGTGAGGCTTTCGCTAGGAACACCGCAAGGAAATCTCAATGCGTTCTGCAACTGCGTTCGTTTCTCTCAGCTTGCTCGCCTTGTTCTCCATCGCTGGTTGTGGCAAAGCACCGCCACCTAAAATCCCGGATACCGTCCCAGTGAAAGGGACCGTCAAACTCGACGGCAAGCCGATGGACCGCGGGGTAATTACGTTCCTGCCGTCCGCTGCCAAGAGTTACCGAGCTACGGGTTTCATCAGCCAAACGGGCGAATACGAGTTGTCAACCTCTGTCGGAGCAACATCAAAACCCGGCGCCAGCCCCGGTGAATACACCGTGACCATCAGCCGGTTCCTGAATCCTAAAGGCGAACCGCAGGATCCCACGAAGCCTGTGGAAATTCCCGGACTTGAATCCTTGCCGCCGCGCTATTCCAACGCCACGCAAACCACGTTGAAAGCCACCATTCCCACGGGGGGCGGCACTCAAGACTTCGACGTAAAAGCCAAGTGATGTTTCCCGCCGCCTTTCCAAAGCTTCGGCGATCTCGAGGTCGAAGCTTGTGGATCGCCAGCTTAGTCCTGCTGCTGGCGAGTGGCGCAATACTCTTCACGCTGCGGCGGTCTACTCCGCATCTAAACGTACTGCTCATCACGCTCGACACCACCCGGGCGGACCGTTTGGGATGTTACGGATACGAGTCTGCGCTGACACCGGTCCTGGACAAGCTGGCAGAGCACGGCGTGGTGTTTGAGCGGGCGTACGCCCCTGCGCCTCTCACTCTGCCGTCGCATGCCACGATGCTCACCGGCCTGTATCCGCCGGAACATGGCCTGCACAACAACGGACAGGCGGCTTTGCCCGCGGGACTGCCGACGCTCGCCACACAGTTTCGGGCCGCCGGATATGAAACCGGCGCGTTTGTCGCCGCGGTCGTACTGGAAAAGAAATACGGATTGGACCGCGGTTTCCAGACGTATGACGATGACTTGTCGCAGGTCGACGAGTCTCTCAACGGCCATCACCGCTCTCGCTCTGGCAGCGCCGTCGTCGACGCGGCCCTCAATTGGCTGAAGCCGCGCACCGCTCGGCCGTTTTTCTGTTGGGTCCACCTGTTCGACCCGCACTATCCCTATCTCGCGCATGCCGACCGTTTCGGCGACCGGTTTGCGGACCAACCGTACGACGCCGAAATCGCCTACGTCGATCAGCAAGTGGGACGATTGATCGATGTGCTCCGGCAGTCGGGCGTCGACGAACGGACGATCGTCGTCATCGCCGGCGATCACGGAGAGAGCTTGGGAGAGCACGGCGAACTGACGCACAGCCTGACGCTGTACGATTCCGCCCTGCACGTCCCTTGGCTCATGTCCGTGCCGGGCGAACGACGCGGCGGCCGCGTCAGCCAGCCCGTGTCGCTGGCGGATCTGTGTCCCACCGTGCTCGATTGTGCGGGGCTGAAAACGCCGGAAGCTATCAGTGGGCGATCGTTGCGAAAAATGATCGGTGGGCAGACCTTGCCGGCAGCGTCGTGCTTTGCTGAAACCGATGAGCCGTATCATCACGCCCGATGGTCGCCGCTGCGCGCCGTTGTGACAGACCGGTGGAAATATATCGAAAGTCCGCGCGCCGAGTTGTATGACCTCTCCCAGGACCCTCGGGAACTGCGAAATCTGATCGAGGAACATCCAGGCGTCGCGTCCCAAATGAAACAAACGCTGGATCAATGGGAGGGCGGCGCGCAGCGCCGGCTTGCCGAAAACGTGGCGCTGTCCGAGTCCGATCGGCGGGCGCTGGCCAGTCTAGGTTATTCCGCAGGAGCCCGCGCGGACGAGGGGCGAGCCGAGTCGTTGCCGGACGTGAAAGACATGCTGCCTTACTACAACCGATTGAATGACGCGAACGCGATGATGGACGCCGGGCGCTACGACCTCGCCGAACCGGTGCTGCGGGAGATCGTGGAGGCGCAGCCGGAGTATTTCCTGGCGCAAGGCGACCTGGGGCGATGTCTCTTGCGGACGGATCGACCGGGGGAAGCGATTCCCCGGCTGCGGCGGAACGTCGACTTGGATCCGCAAGCCGACCGCGTGCGCGCCCTGCTGGGCGCGGCACTCATGATTCAGGAGGACTACGCCGCCGCTGCCGAGGAATTGACGATCGCCTTGCGTTCGAGTCCCGCGCTGTGCGAAGCCCGATACAACCTCGGCCTGTGCCTAGAGAAGCTAGGAAGGCCGGACGACGCGCGGGAGCAGTATGAACTCTGCCTGGAACAACTGCCGCATTTCACTCCCGCCCGGCAGCGATGGGAGGTTTTGACCTCAGTTGGGCCGTAAAATCTGACAAACTCCGCCAGAATTTCCTTGAAATGAGGTCGCCGATCTAGGAGACTAAGGATCACTGTTCCTTTCCCCTCCTCGGGGCGCTGTCAAACTCGCGTTCATGCCGTATTCACGGCTGGTTTCTTCTTTCCCTTCTTGGTGGAGCTATTCCATGAAGACGCGACGACGAGCCTTTACGTTGATTGAGCTGTTGGTGGTGATCGCGATCATCGCGATCCTGATTGCGCTCTTGCTGCCCGCCGTGCAGCAGGCGCGGGAAGCCGCACGGCGGACACAGTGCAAGAACAATCTCAAGCAACTGGGGTTAGCGCTGCACAACTATCACGACGTGTTTGGGTTGTTCCCTCCCAGCACGATCGCCTCAGGTGTCGGTGGTTACGACTACGCGACGGGCGGAGCTACGCCGAGGAATCCTCAATTCTATAACAAGAGTGGAATGGTCTCGCTGCTGCCGTACATTGACCAAGCCCCCTTGTTCAACCAGTTCAATTTGCAATTTGCGTTTGCGACGAACACGCCGTACAGCCTGTATACGTCCGCGCAAGCCGTGGGCGGCGGAGTCGGTCCAAACGGGGCCTTGGCCAGGACGAAACTGACGGCCCTGTTGTGTCCCTCGGACAACGGCAAGGTGTACAACTCGTATTGGTCCGACCCGTATTATGGAATCGATGCCGCCACCGGCGGCGGCGCGGGAACCAGCTATGATTTTTGCGTGCATTACAATGAATACTATTATCAACATTACTGGGATGCTCTCGGACCGAAGACGCGACCGATGTTCGGCGGCGATTCCGGCACCGGGATTCGCGATGTCAAAGACGGTACCAGCAATACAATTGCCATGGCTGAAGTCCAGCTCACTCCTGGTTCCGGTTTAGGCAATATGTGGGCGGCGCGCCAGCACGTTGGCATGGGGGTGGATCTGGCCTGGTCCCCGATCAACATGTCGTTGTGCCGCTGGGATCCGGTGAACTACCCGAATTGCGCTGTCTATGGATTCGGCGCGTATGGGAGTTATCCCTGGATGAGTTCGTCGAGCAACCATGTCGGCGGCGCCCAGGTTCTGATGGGTGACGGCGCCGTCCGGTTCATCTCGGAAAATATTTCGATGACTACTCAGACCAGGCTGTTTTATGCAGCAGATGGCGAGGTGGTCGGCGAATTCTGATCTGTGATTGACGAGAGACGATTTCGCCACCCGGCTCTTTCCGACGCAGTGAAGGAGCCGGGTGGATTTCGCTTGTGGCGTTGGGCCTCCGGATGTCTTTTTCTGGAATTCTTCTATGACACTTGAGATGGCTTGTGGAACTCGCCCGTTTCTTGATTGCAGACGGATAGCATCCGTCTGCGTTTTGATTGCACTGGCGTTGTCGATCCCCGGTTGCGGCGGAAAACCTCCTGGAGTCAAGCTTCCGCCGACGACACCCTTCGGAGGCACGGTGACACTGGATGGGAAGCCGCTCGAAGGGGCCGGTGTGACTTTCATGCCACTGAGTAAGAACGAATATCTTGCTGTTGGCAAAACCGATGCCAGCGGTAAGTATGAATTGCTGACCGTCGCGTCGGAATCCGTCAAAGGGGCCGTTCCCGGCGATTACAAAGTTCGGATCAGTCTCATGCAAACGCCAGACGGAAAGCCTTATGACCCCATCAAATCTGGCGCCATTGGTAAAGAGTCGCTTAAGCTGGCCTACTCGGATAACTCCAGGACCATGTTGACGGCCAGCATCCCTAAAGATGGGGGCAAGAAAGATTTCGATTTGAAATCCAAGTGACCGTGGTGCCCAATGGCAGCATTCGATAGGCGATCCCGGCGATTGGCACTCGGGGGTGGGTGTCTCGTCGGTATCCTCTGTTTTATCACGTTCTGGATGTTCCAGGGTTATTCTCGTCCCAACCTGCTCCTCATTACCCTCGACACCACACGCGCCGACCGACTCGGTTGCTACGGCTACGCTGCGGCGCAAACGCCCGTGATTGATGCGCTGGCCAAGCGCAGCGTCTTGTTCGAAAGGGCCTACGCCCCCGCACCCATGACGGCCCCCTCACACGTCTCCATGTTTACGGGGCTATTTCCGCCGGAACACGGAGTCTGGACGAACGGTGGCGTGGGATTGGCGCCCGACGTACCGGTTCTGCCAGAGATTCTGCGACGTCAAGGCTACACGACAGCGGCCTTCATTTCCTCAGTTGTGTTAGAACCACGGTGTGGCCTCGGCCGAGGTTTTGACAAGTACGATGCGGAACTTCCTCGGGTGAACTCGGCTGACGACGACGACCATGTGGGCGGCCGCGATGGAAAGCTCGCGGTCGATGCTGCACTGAAATGGTTGGCACAGCGGTCCTCCGCGGCGGCTCCCTTTTTCTGCTGGCTCCATTTATTCGATCCTCATGAGCCATATTTGAAGCACCCAGACGACTTCGGTGATAAGTTCGCCGAACGCCCCTACGATGCCGAAATCGCCTACGTCGACCAACAACTGGGGAGATTGTTCTCAGCACTCGAACAAGAAGGGCTACTGCAACGCACGATTATTGTCATCATCGGCGATCATGGCGAAAGCTTGGGTGAGCATGGCGAGCGGCAACATGGTTACATGCTGCACGATTCTACGCTGCGCGTTCCATTCCTGATCGTGGATCCGCGAGAAAAGGGTCCGGGCCGCCGTGTCTCGACGCCTGTTTCGTTGGTCGACGTCTTTCCGACTCTTTTGACGCTGGTTGGTCTGAAGCCGCCGCCCGAATGCGAGTTGCGCGATCTGGCACCCGCGTTACGGGGCGATTCGCTGGCGCCGCGCGTCTGTTATTCCCAGACATTGGAGGCTTATCAAGAAGCCCGCTGGTCCCCGCTGCAATCGCTGACGACCGAGCGTTGGCGTTATGTGCGCACATCCCAACCGGAGTTGTACGATCTGGAGGCCGATCCCAGAGAGCTCAAGAATCTCGCGGGAGAGCAGCCCGAACGAGTCAGCGAACTCGATGGAGAGCTCGCGCAGTTCCTTGCGGGCCTCAACCGCCTCAGGGCTAATCGGCACGCGCTCTCCGAACGCGAACGACGCGCGCTGGAAAGCCTGGGATATGTCGGAGCATCGGGCTTCGACCCGAACGAGATCGAATTCGATCCCGAGCGGCCGGACATCAAAGAGATGATCGTCCATTTCAACGCGCTGACAGACGCCAAAGAATTCTTGAAACACGACCGTTTTGACGAGGCCGCCGCACAGCTGCGCCCCATTGTCGAAGCTGTCCCGAGTTTTCTCCGTGCCCGGTTCATGCTGGGATCGTGCCAGTTCCGCCTGGGAAAGCTGGAAGAGGCAGCCGCATCATTTGAAGCCGTTCTGAAACTCGATCCGCAGTACGCGCGCGCTCACGACGGCTTGGGATTCATCTATCTCAGACAGCGCAAGCTCGATTTATCGGAAAAGCATTACCAGGAATTATTGGAACTGCGTCCCGAGTCCGAGAGCGCGCATCTCTATCTGGGCGAAATCGCTCAGCGAAGAGAGCAATATCCCCTGGCCATGCGTTATTATGGCGAGGTTCTGCGGATCAATCCTGGCAACCCGGCGGCCCGTCAGGCGCTGGGGGCTCTGCACGCGGCGGGGGTCCGGCCGTAAGGCTTGAGAAATTTCCCAAGGGCGCCGTGAAGAGTAAAAAATCGAAAATCCGCTCTTGCACCCATGGCCCGTGATCCGCGCTGAGAAATGGAGTTCCGCGATGAGAGTTGCTGGAATTTCCTGGATGGCATGCTGACCGAAACGTTGTTCACACTCGCAAAATCGCCCATCTGATGCTCCGCCGATTCTACGCTCTGTTGCTGGTGGCGGCGGCTCTCCTGGTCGGCGCAACGGTCTGGTTTCGACCGATCCCGTCGCCCAATATCCTCCTCGTCACCCTCGACACCACCCGGGCCGACCGGCTCGGCTGCTACGGTTACGCCGTGGCCGACACGCCGACTCTCGATGCTCTCGCCGAGCACGGCCTACGGTTCGAGCGCGCCTACGTCCCCGCCCCGATGACGGCGCCGTCGCATACGTCTCTCTTCACGGGGCTCTGGCCGCCCGAGCATGGCGTCTACACCAACGGACGGATCGCGCTCGAACACGGAATCCCGACGCTCGCAGAGCATCTGCGGCAATCGGGCTACGATACCGCCGCCTTCGTGGCGGCGTTCGTCCTCACGCGAAAGTTCGGCCTCGACCGCGGGTTTGCCGTGTATGACGACGACCTGTCCCAGGCCGAGTCCGGCGGCGATGTGCTCCACAAATACCGCGACGGGAAATTCGTGATCGACTCGGCCATCGCCTGGTTGACCAAGCGGGCCGCCGCAAACTCACGGGCGCCTTTCTTCGCCTGGGTCCATCTGTACGATCCGCACGATCCGTATCTCGACCATGCCGAGGACTTCGGCGACACGTTTCGCGACCGGCCTTACGATGCCGAGATCGCCTACGTCGATCGCCAGATCGGACGGCTGATCCAGACGCTAGACAAGCTTGGGCAGCGCGAGAACACCGTCCTTGTCGTGGTGGGCGATCATGGCGAAAGCCTGGGAGAGCACGGCGAAGAGACGCACGGCTACACGCTGCACGATGCGACGCTCCGCGTGCCGCTGATCATCGCCGATCCGCGCTCGAAATCCGCGGGCCGCGTGGTCGCTGCGCCGGTGTCGCTGGTGAATCTCTTTCCGACGCTGCTCGATCTTGCGGGACTCTCGCAGCCGAAGTTGCCGTCGTTGGCGAGCTTGGAGCCGGCGCTGCGCGGGGAATCGATTCCATCGCAGACTTGCTATTCGCAGACGGAGGAGCCGTATCTGCAGGCATTCTGGTCGCCGTTGCAGAGTTGGACGACGGACCGCTGGCGGTATGTGCGCACCACCAAACCGGAGCTGTACGATCTCGGTGCCGATCCAGAGGAATTGGCCAATCTTGCCGCAGACCATCCCGATCTCCTAAGCGAGCTGGATGGAGAATTAACGGCGTTCGAGAACACGTTGCAGCGACGTGCTGGAGCCAGGATCAACCTTTCCGCTCGCGAACAGCGGGCGCTGGAAAGCCTGGGCTATACCGGTGGGGGAACCGCGGCTGAGGCGTCCGCCTCGGGCGGGAACAATCCGTTGCCGGACATCAAGGACATGCTGCCGTATTTGAGTCAACTGCAGGCCGCAACGCATCTCCTGGATGAGGAGCAGTACGACGCGGCGGCGGAGATCTTGACGCCGTTGGCCCAAGTGCCGAACCTTCTGCGGGCGCGATTGAACCTGGGCCAGTGCCGATTGCAGCAGGAGAACTACGCCGAGGCGGCCAAGTTGTTCGAAGCCGCGCTGGAGATCGACCCGAATTCGGACCGAGCCTTGGACATGCTCGGTTTCGCGTATCTGAAACTCCAGCGATTGGACGACGCCGAACGTCAGTTCCGTAAGCTCCTGGGAGTGCGGCCGGATTCGGAAACCGGGCACCTGTTTCTGGGTGAAATCTACCAGCGGCGGGAAAAGTACCCCGAAGCGCTCCGCCACTACGAAGAGACGCTCCGCATCAACCCGCAAAACGCACCGGCCCGACAGGCGTGGCAGGCGCTGGTCCAAGCGTTGCGGTCGAGCCGATAAACTGAAGCTCGCTCATCATTGACGCATGTGGGCTCAAATCGACCCGATTGTCGGGATGGCCATCATCATTCGGCTTGGTGAGAACCTTGCGCCGGGAATCGATCTGTTCGACATTCGCCACCTTGTCGCTTGTGTTTCGCAGACGAGGCGGGGAACGACAGAAATAATCAGGGGGCGACTAGCGAAATATGGAGGGAAAACCCTTGAAAAAAGACAGAGCTTACGGAATCATTAACAATTGTCGCTCCTGAGTTTCACCATTGACGCCGTATCCACGGTGTTTACTTCCCTTCATTTTTAGGAGTGTCTCATGAAAACTCGACGACGAGCCTTCACCCTGATCGAACTGCTGGTGGTGATCGCCATCATCGCGATCCTGATCGCGCTGTTGCTGCCGGCGGTGCAGCAGGCGCGGGAGGCGGCACGGCGGACTCAGTGCAAGAATGCCTTGAAGCAACTCGGCTTGGCGCTCCATAACTACCACGACGTGTTCGGCCAACTGTCGCCGGCATCCATCGCGAATGGAAACACGACGGCGGCAGGGGCCGTCACGACTCACGGCAAGAACACGTGTGGTCTGGTGTTGTTGCTGCCGTACCTCGATCAAGCCCCGCTCTACAACCAGTACAATCACAATTCGTGCGCCAGTTCGTCCGCCTATGGCGGCGCGTTCGGTTCGGGTGGCACAATGACCTGCCCCAGCGCGACGTGCACGGGCGACCCGGCCATCAACGCGGCGATTTGCCAGACCAAGTTGGCCGTTTTCCACTGCCCGTCTGATAACGGGCAGCCATTGCAGCCAGCCCAGGCCTATTACGGCATTTCGCCCACCATTGCCAACGGTGTCCGTACGAATTACGACTTCAGCGCGTCGAACGTGCATTACAACACTCAACGCACGTGGATGGACGCGCCGACCAACCGGAAGTACATGTTCGGCGATCAGTCGACGACCAAGATCGGCGACGTGACCGACGGCACCAGCAACACGGTCGCGATGACCGAAACGCTCTATGACTGCGCCAGCGGCCGCACGTCGGGCTGGGCGTTCCGTGGTCACACTTATAACGGCCTCGACATCGCGCAGCGGCCGCTTAACGACGTCTACCCCGCGACGCACGCCAGTGCCGGCTTCATCCGGTTCTGGGGTACCGCCGCCAGCAAGCACGTCGGCGGACTGCACATCCTGATGGGCGACGGGGCCGTGCGTTTCTTGAGCGAAAATGTCGCTCTCGAAACCCGGCAGCGGCTGGCGTGGATGGCCGATGGCCTGACGCTGGGTGAATTCTGATTCGAAGACTTGCCGACTGAACCAGCCCGGCGAATTGGCCATCCGCCACTGCGCCGGGCTTTTTCTCCTCTGGAATTCTCACGATGGGAGCCAACGCGAGCATGATCCGACCTCTCTGTCTCTTCGGAATGCTGTTGACGGCCGGCTGCATGGGCGGCGTCGACCCGAAAGCGCCGAAGTTGGAGCCGGTGACTGGCGTCGTCCGGTTAAACGGCGAGCCCCTGAAAAATGCCGACATCATGTTTTTGCCGACCGCCAGCAATCTCGAAGCGAGCGGCCGTTCGGATGACGAAGGCAAATACGAACTCCACGTGCGAACCAAGAACGGCGCAGTGGCCGGAACATACAAGGTGACCATTTCCAAGCGTGTTCGCGAGGATGGCTCGGAATTTCCTGAAGATCGCTCGAATATGGGAGTTGGCAAGGAAAGTTTGCCTGTGAAGTATGTCGATCGAAACTCGACGGACTTGACGGCCGAAGTCATCGAAGGTGCCAACGAGATCGACTTCGATCTGCAGTCGAAGTGAAACCCCTACGGCATCCAGCATGTCTCGCACTGTCCGCTGGATGTTGGCGGGGACGCTGATTGTAGCCATTTTGGCGACCAGTTGGTTCGTTACTCGATCAGCGGCGCCAAACGTGCTGTTGATCACGCTGGACACAACGCGCGCGGATCGTCTGGGCTGTTACGGCCACAGTGCTGCCCACACCCCCCATCTCGATGCACTTGCTGGCGGGGGCGCACTCTTCGAGCGGGCCTTCGCGCCGGCGCCCCTCACGTTGCCGTCGCACGCCACGATGCTGACGGGCCTCTATCCCCCCCAGCACGGCGTTCGCGCAAACGGCGAGAATCGACTACCCGCAGACGTGATGACGCTCGCCCGAATTCTTAAGCAGCGGGGTTACGCCACCGGAGCGTTTGTCGCCGCTTTCGTATTGAACCGGAAGTTCGGATTGGATTCCGGCTTTGATCTCTACGACGACGACCTGGCCGACGCCACACAGGAAGGCCTCGGCACGCATGCCTATCGTCCCGGCGAGCAGGTCGTGTCGTCGGCGCTCCAATGGCTGGGAACCGCTCGTCGCCCGTTCTTTTGCTGGGTGCATCTATTCGATCCGCACTATCCGTATCTCGCACACGCCGATCGCTACGGCGAGGCCTATCTCGAAAATCCGTATGACGCCGAAATCCGCTACGTCGATGAACAATGCGAACGATTGCTCGAGTTTCTGAAGAACGCAAAGCTCTCGGACCGAACGATCGTGGTCGTCGTCGGCGACCACGGCGAAGCGCTCGGTCAGCACGGCGAACGCTCGCACAGCATGCTGCTCTACAATTCCACGCTGCACGTGCCGTGGCTCGTTTCCGCACCCGGCATCACTCGTCCGGGAACCCGGATCCCGGCCAACGTCTCGCTGGTCGATCTCTTTCCGACGGTTCTCGATTGCCTGAAGCTGCCCATTCCGGCCGGCCTCAGCGGGCGGTCGTTGCGGCCCGCGCTGGAGGGCCGCCATCTCGAAGCGCGGCCGGTCTACGCGGAGACCGATGAGCCGTATCGTGTTGGGCATTGGGCCGGGCTGAGAGCCATCATCGACGGGCAATGGAAATATATCCTGACGCCGCGCGACGAACTCTATGATTTGAGTGCCGACTTTGGCGAACTTCAGAATGGCGTCGCAGTTCACGGCGAAATTGCGAAGCGGCTGCGGGAAGAGGTGATCGGCTGGGAGCGGCGGATGTCGCAGCGAAGCGAGCCGCCGGTGCATCTGGAGTCGAGCGAACGGCAAAAGCTGGAAAGTCTGGGTTACGCGTCTGGGAAGTCGTCGCCCTTTGCGGAGGGAGAAGCGCTGGCCGACGTGAAAGACCGGCTGGCGCTTTATCACCAGCTTGATGATGCCGAAACGCTGGTGGACGAGAGCCGGTACGCCGAAGCCCTGCCTCTGTTGCGGGAGATTCTGCGCGAGGACGAGGGCTACTTTCGCGCTCACAGCTACCTGGGGATGTGTCTCTTGCGAATGAAAGAGACGGAAGCAGCCATCGGCCATCTTCGCCGCAGCGTGGAACTCGAACCGCATGCGGCGAACGTGCAGGCCACACTGGGAGCGGCTCTGTTGATGGCGGAACAATACGCCGAAGCTGCGGAGGTCTTGCAGACGGCTTTGCGACTCGACGATAGTTCGCCGCAAGCACATTACAATTGCGGTCTCGCGCTTGAGCAATTGGGGCGGCAAGACGAAGCGCTCGAACACTACCAGCGCTGCCTGGACGTATCCCCAGACTTCACCCCGGCCCGCAAACGCTACGCTGCGCTGCAGTCGCGCTGAACTCCTGGTCTATCCTTGACGAGATGCCTGCCAATGGAACCCCCGCATCAACTGGAAGAACGCTTTCAGCAAGCCAAAATTCCACGACGACGGTGCAAATTTAGGCGAAAACTCTTGAAAAAAGTCAGTTTTTTTGTACCTTTCAAGCTGCTTGCCCTTGCTCTTTTTCTTTCACGATCGGTATCCGTTTTTCATTGAGGAGTAGTTTTCATGTGTACCCGACGACGAGCCTTTACGCTGATCGAACTGTTGGTGGTGATCGCCATCATCGCCATCCTGATTGCGCTGTTGTTGCCTGCCGTGCAGCAGGCGCGCGAAGCAGCGCGGAGGACCCAGTGCAAGAACAATCTGAAGCAGATGGGTCTGGCGATGCACAATTATCATGACACGTATGGTCAGTTTCCGATGGGGGTGATGAATCCCGGCGGACAAAGCAACTGTTCGACAACGACATGGGCGCAGCAGCCTCGCAACCACATCATCTACTCGTACCTGCTGCCGTACGTCGATCAGGCGCCGCTCTACAATCTCATCAATTTCAGCATTCCAGCCGGTCCGGCTTGGTACAACAACGGCACGTGCGCGCAGCCGTCGGATACGCAGTATCCGACGATTGCCAAGAAGCTGGCCGTTTTCCGTTGCCCTAGCGACATGCCGCTCGGCGAACCGGTGACGTACTCTTATCCCAGTTCGGCGGATAAGTATTACGACATTACGGGCGGCTACCGTTCCAGCTACGGCTTTGTGACGACGTCAAACATCTGGCATCAGATGCCCAACACTTGGGAAAAAGACACCTCTGCCGCGAAGGCCGTGGTGGGGATCAACGGAGCGGCGAACATCGGCTACATCAGCGACGGCACCAGCAACACGATGGTGTTCATGGAGCAGCAATACAAGAAGGCCTATCCGTTCGGACCGTTCATTCATGCCTGGACGTTGTACGGCGAGACGGAAGTCTCCGTCGCTAAGCCCATGTTCTGGATCGTGACGCAGCCCGATACCATTCGCCAGACGTCCGGCAGCAGCAAGCATACCGGCGGGGCCCACTGCTTGTTGACGGACGGGGCCGTGCGATTCCTGAGCCAGAACATGAGCATCAACACGTATGCAGCGCTGGGGACGATCGCCGGAGCGGAAACCCTCGGCGAATTCTAAGCGCCCAGCCGCACTATTCGACGCACAGTTCGATCTGCCGCCGAGCCGCTTGCCGGGCTCGGCGGTCTTTTCTTCCGCACGGAGCGATGATTTCCATGACGAGTTTGTTGCGAAATTTGCGCTGGGCGCCGTTGGCAGTCTTGCTGGGCTTGTGGGGCTGTGGCGGCAGCGGCGTAAAAGTCCCTCCCTTGGGAAAGGTGGAAGGAACCGTCACGCTGGACGGTCAGCCGTTGGCCAACGCCGCCGTCTCATTTCAGCCGGTAGACGGCAAGGGGGGGCCGTCGCAGGGAATCACCGACAGCGAGGGCAAATACTCGTTGATCCATGTGCCGGGACATCCCGGAGCGACGATCTCCGAGCATATGGTGCGGATCACCGGCAAACCTGCCGATGCCCCGGCTTCGCAAAAAGAAACAGTACCGCCGAAATACAACGACCAATCGCAGCTTAAGGTCACCGTCGAGGAAGGCGACAACACGCACGATTTCAATCTGGAATCGAAATAGCTCCGGGTGAACTCGTTCAGGAATTGTGATGTCGTCGGAACAGCATGGCCGTTTGCGGCGCCCCGCCTTCTGGATGGTCTGCATCGGCATGGCGTTGGCCGGGTGCCGCTTTCAGCAGCCTCCCTCAAATCCGAATATCGCGCCGGTTCGCGGACGGATTACCGTCAACGGGAAACCGCAGGCGGGGTTGCAGGTCTATTTTCATTCATCCAACACGCGGCCGTCTGTGGCAGTCACCGATGAGGACGGCCGCTACGTGTTGCTGTTTGACCAGCAGCAGATGGGGGCTTCCATCGGCGCTCATATCGTCCGCATCACTCGCAACCTGCAGCCCGTGCTCCATCCCAAGCGAGAGCTGCCCTCGAAGTATAATTCCAAATCAGAGTTCCAGATCCGCGTCGTGCCGGGCGAAAACGAGTTCGACTTTGATCTGATCGAAGACGAGGCGCCTGATGACGCGCCGCCAATAGACGCCGGCGACCAGCCTCAAGAGACAGCGACGGAATAACTTGACATGATTTTCTGGGTGACACGCCCTGAGTCTTCGAAGGGCGTGGCTTGTTACTCTTCCGCGTCGGTGCATTGCGCGTAGAGAATCTCGCGCTGCCAGCCGGGGGAGTCGATGCACCAGCCGCGGAGAGTCTGTTGGCCGTCCGCCGCGATGGCCGGCTGCCGCGTATTCCGCAGGCGGGACCAGCAGTCGCGTTCGGCGGGACTGAGCGGCGGCGTGCGGCCGGGGAGATTGCCGCGGCGCTGGGTGAGGACGCCTTGATCGAAGATCGTCACGACGCCGGGGATATCGAGATCAAGCCACCGCCAGGCGATGAGATCATGGCTGGCGGTGCCATAGCGTGTCTTCAACGCGTCGAGCTGAAAGCCGACCGCGAAGCAATCGCGGCGAAACCACGGAGCGGGTAAGAGAAGTTCCCGAGCGAGTTGATTGGCCAACTCTTCGCGCTGCCGGGGCGTCAACTCCGGGCCGTCGACGTCGAGCGCAGCGCAGACCTTCCACGCCAGGTTTTCGCCGATTTCATGCGCCGCCGCCCATTGGATGCGTTCGGGACGGTCTTCGGGTTTGAGAAAGATCGTGCTTCGTCCGGCGATCCGCTGGATGCGGCCGCGCGCCGGTTGCCCCGGAGCCCACGCCACCGTCAGTTGCAGCGTTTTCGCCAGGCGGATCGCATCCACGGGGGGACCGGGCCAGTCGACTTGGCGGAGAACTTCCCCAGCCGTGGCTTCGATCGCGAGCCGCCATTCGTGCGACGTCAGCATGAAATGTCCGTAAGAGTTATGTGAACAAATGTATTGTATCGTTGCGACGGGCCGCTGCAACTTTGCGGATTGGAGAAAGTCGACCGGCCACGAAACTTTGTCGCGACTAACGCTTTTGACGCGGAAAACGCCTTTTCCGAGGGTGTGCCGGCCGAGTTCGACGAGTCCGCCGCAACGAGCGTGTCGGTTTTTCCGATGAGGAGTGACGTATCAGGAGTCGATGGCCCACAGCAGCGAGGTAAGGGATGACCGCGCCAATTCCGTCGGAAACGGTCCGTACCAAGAAAAACTCGGGCCTCGGCTTGCGCGCCGTGGTCGTCGCCGGAACGGCGCTCGCGCTCGGCATCTGGCTGGCGGGCCGATTGGACTTCCCGAAGTCCAAGGCGTTCTCCGGACGGTTGCAGGCCCGCGTGACGACGATCACCGCGGAATGGCCGGCCCGCTTGCAGGAGATCCGCGTCGAGCCGGGCGAACGGGTCGCGGCAGGCGATCCGCTGTTCGTGCTGCATAGCGAGCAGCGTCAGGCCGATCTACTGTTTCGCCGGCAGGAAGCCGCCCGCGCCGAGCAGGAAGTGATCCGCGTGAAGGCCGCGGCCGATCTCGAACTGCATTGGCGGCGCCGGGAATTGCAGTCCGAAACCTTTCAGACCAAATTCAAGCTGGCCAGTCTGCGGCAGGAGAAACTGCATCGCGACGTGGAGCAGATCGCCTGGCGCGAACAAATGCTGACCACGACGGCGTTCGAGCAGGAAGAACAACCCGCGGCGATCTTCCGTTTTCTGAGCGACTCGGCGGAGCAGATGCCCGAAGAGCGAATCCGCGCCTTGTTGCGGGAAGACGCCGCTGCGATGAGCGCGAAGGCGCTCGCCGCGCAGATCACGCTGTGCGAGCAGCGGTTGGAGGAGCTGCGGATCCTCGACGAATCGCTGGAAGAGGACGTTCGCATGTCGCACGGCATCACGGTCGCCGAGCAACTGTCGCAGAAGGCCGCCGCCGCGTTGGCTACTGAGGAAGCGGTGCAATCGTCGGCCGTCGTCAACAGTCCGGGCTACGGCCTGGTCGGCTTGTTCCGCAAGCAAACGGGCGACGCGGTGCAGCCCGGCGACGTG
>CAZDGB010000179.1:0-15680 GCA_964504645.1 uncultured Planctomycetaceae bacterium
CCGTACTTTTGGGCGGCCGGGGGTCGTGCGCCGGCGGGTGGGTTGTATCACCTGCCGGGGGGGCGCGCCCGCCGACGCTACGGAGGAATCCATCATGCCGAATGACATCACCGGGCCTCACGCCCGCATTCCCGTCGAGAACGATCGCGAGCGGTTTCTAGCGGCGTTGTTCGATCGGCTATGGGACCGTTATCGCAGCCGCGTCTCCTACGTGCGGGACTATGAGCAGATGATCGCCCGGGCCGGGGCGACGTTCGTCAACGACCATATCGCTTTCCGCACGATCGCCGGCCAGCAGCCGACGACGGGGATCGTGTCGCTGTCGCGGATTTTCGAGTCGCTCGGTTACGCCGCTGCGGGCTGCTATCAGTTTTCGGATAAAAATCTCTCCTCGACCCATTTCCAGCATCCGAACGGCCAATTCCCCAAGATCTTCATCTCTGAGCTGCGCAGCTGGGAACTCGACGACGCGGCCCGGGCCATACTGGAACGCGCGATGAGAACCCATCGTGCGCCTTTGTCGGACGCACTGTTGACGAAGTTGTTCCGCGTCAACGCAGTGACTCAGGCCGACCTGCTCGAGATCGTCGCCTCGGAATTCGAACAGTTGCCGTGGGAACTTCCGGAGAAAGCTGATGTTGTCGCGCTGAATTCGGTCTCGCAGTTCGGCGCGTGGGTGCTGGTGCACGGCTACAATGTGAACCACTTCACGGCCCTGATCAACTCGCAAGGAACGCCGGCGCTGAAGGACATCGAACTCACGATCGCCGCCTTGCGGAACGACAAGGTGCCGATGAAATCCGAGATCGAGGGAGCTCCGGCATCGAAATTGCGGCAGTCGGCGACGGAAGCCGTTACGATCGACGTCGCTGTGCTGGACGAGGGGAAGCCGACACAAATGCCGTGGACGTATGCTTACTTCGAACTGGCCGAGCGGGGACGGCTCACCGATCCCGAAACTGGGAAATCGGGACGATTCGAGGGATTTTTAGGCCCGCAGGCCACAAATCTATTTGAAATGACACGGATCAAATCGTAACAATAGAAGCCCCATCCGTCGGCGAAGTTTGCGAGTCGACGATCGGCGTTGGAATGCTGGTTCGCTCGAAGGTCTCGCCGGCTAAGAGGAGCGGTCTGATGCAAGGCGTGTTGTCGGAACTGACCATTCGCGAAATCGACCGGATGTCCCGGAAGGATCTGCTCGAAGCCTATGGCGGCTTCTCGGCGGTCTGCCGCCAGCAGCCTCAGCTTCGCGATCTGGTCCACATCCCGGACCAGGAACTCCGGCAACTCGTCCATCAGGCGCGGCGGCATTACCGCGCCCGCGGCTACTGAGCCCCATAATGGCGGCGTCTCGCCGCGCCAGCAGCCATTCCTCACGCCGTGGAAAGATGCCCCCGCTCCGGCGTTTGACCGGAGGCGTTTCCCGCGTCACAATATCGGCGGGTGACCGAAAATCTCTCGCTCAGGAAACGCACCATGCGTCAACTTGTCCGGATGATGACAACCGCTCTCTGTTGCGCGGTGCTGACTTGCCTCGCGGGTTGTGCGGAAAAACCGAAGTCCGAGCCCGCCGCCCAAGCCACGCCGCCGGCTCCCCCGATGAAGCCGGCTGCGGCTCCGGCTCAGACCGGCGACAAAGCTCCGGCGGGAGACGAGGCCAAAACCGAAACCGCTGCGGCGGACAAGACCGATGCTGCTCCGAAAAAAACCGCGGATGACGCGGAAATGGCCGACGATGAGAAGGAGATGGAGGCCGACGATGCCGATCTCGTCGAGAAGGCCCCCGCGGACATGGACCGCGAGGAGTTGATCTCGGCGATGATGGAGAAGCTGCAGACCGGCATCCTGAAAGCGCGAGTCGACCAGTTGGACGACAGCGATGCGGCGATTCGCGAGTCCGCCGTGTTCGCCGAGGAATTGAAGAAGCGTTTCCCAGACCTGGCCCCGATCGAACGGCGGGTCAGCTCCATCGTGTTCCTGCACTACGCCCGTGCCCTCTTGCGAGGAGAGACGCCGGCGGAGGCCGCGAACGCGATCCAAACGGCGATTGAGATGGGCTTCGACGACCTTGAACGGCTGGACGAGGACGAATCGTTCGCCAAACTCAAAGAGGCGCCGGACTATGAGACGCTGCGGAAGGGCTGGGAGGCCCGCATTAACGAGCAAGCCGCCGCCGAGATCCAAAAGGAATTGGCGGAGTTCAAGTCGTATCCCTTTGATTTCGATCTGCCGGACCTGGACGACAAGCCGGTCAAGCTCGCCGACCATGCCGGCAAAGTGCTGATCGTCGACATCTGGGGGACGTGGTGCCCTCCCTGCCGAGCCGAGGTGCCGTCGTTCATCAAGCTGCAGGAAAAGTACGGTGAGCAGGGCCTGCAGATCATCGGCATCAATTACGAGCAGACCGAAGATCGCGAAGAGGCCCTCAAGCTGATCCGGGAATTCCTGGAAGCGGAACCGATCAATTATCCGCTGGTGTTCGGCAACGACGCCACGCGCGAGCAGGTTCCGGATTTCGAAGGTTTCCCGACGACGTTGTTCATCGACCGGACTGGAAAAGTGCGGCTGCAGTATGTCGGACTGCACACTTACGGCCGGCTGGAAGCGACGGTGCTCGCCCTGTTGAACGATGGGAAGGACGCCGCGGCTCCGGCGGAGGAGAAGCCGGCGGAGCCCGCCAAAACCGAGCCGGGTGCCGAGTCTGAATGATCGGGGGACCGCGTCCCGTGACGGCTCGCGATGGTATGGCTGCAGATGCGAGTTCGCTCTCCCGTGACGAACTCACGGCCCGGCAATTGGTCCGTCTGCAAACGTTGCTGGCGGAGATCCTGCCGCACAACCGCTTCTGGCAAGAACGGTTCGCCGAGGCGGGCTGCGATCCGCGCGATGTGAAATCGTTCGACGATTTCCGTAAACTCCCCTGCGTGACGAAGGCCGAATTCGTCGCCGATCAGGCCGCGCATCCGCCGTACGGCTCGAACCTGACATTTCCTCTGCCGCGCTACACGCGGCTGCATCAGACGTCGGGAACCACGACGGGACTGCCGCTGCGGTGGCTCGACACGCCCGAAAGCTGGGAATGGGTCCTCGGCTGCTGGTCACACATCTACCGGATGATGCACCTGGAACCGGCGGACCGTTTGTGCTTTCCGTTCTCGTTCGGGCCGTTTTTGGGATTCTGGGCGGGTTTCGAGGGAGCGCTGCGGCAAGGGAACTTCTGCGTCGCGGCCGGCGGCATGAGCAGCGAAGCCCGGTTGAAGCTGATCGAGGAGAACCGGATCACGATCCTCGGCGTGACGCCGACCTACGCGCTCCGTCTCGCGGAGATCGCCCACGCGCAGGGCATCATTCTGCCCGCGAATGACGTCCGGGCGATTCTCGTCGCCGGCGAGCCGGGCGGGAACATCCCCGCGGTGCGCGAACGGATCACGTCGACCTGGGGCGCACGCGTATTCGATCATTGGGGCATGACGGAAATCGGCCCGCTGGCCAGCGAAGCCGACGACGACCCCGGCTGCCTGACGCTGCTCGAAACGGAATGCTTCCCGGAAATCATCGATCCGAACTCCGGGGCGCCAACGAAACCCGGCGAAATCGGCGAACTGGTCGTGACGAACTTCGGCCGCGTCGGTTCTCCGGTGATCCGCTACCGCACCGGCGATCTCGTGCAAGCGGCGGCGTCACCTTCCCCTTCGGGGCGCACTTGGCTGCGGCTGCACGGAGGCATCCTCGGCCGCGTGGACGACATGCTAATCATCCGCGGCAACAACGTCTTTCCGGGGAGCGTCGAAACGATCATCCGCGAATTTGTGGAGATCGTCGAGTTCCGGCTGATCGTCGCCCAGGAACGAGAGATGCAGCATCTCAAGATCGAAATCGAACCTGCGGGCGAATTGAGCGCCCCGTCCGTGCAGGAACTCACGGTCCGCCTGGGCCGCGTGATCAAGGACCGGCTCAATTTCCACGCCGAGATTCACGCTGTCGCCGTCGGCTCGCTGCCGCGCTTCGAGCTGAAGGCGCGGCGAATCGTGCGGGAGTAACGCCCACCGCTTGCGGGTTCGCAGGCCACTCAATTACGCTGCGGTTCGACCATTCACCTCGTGAGGAATCCCCCGATGATTCTGAGATCGCTGGCCTTGTTGTTCATTGTCGTCTCTCCCGCGCTGGCTATCGACGATTACGTCCTCGGCCCGGATTCGATGGTCAAAGAGGGCGTGCCGCAGGGGAAGGTCAGCGACGGAATCTGGGTCAGCGAGAACGTTTACCCCGGCACCGAGCGAAAATACTTTGTTTACGTGCCGGCCCAGTACGATCCGCAAACGCCTGCCGCGCTCATGGTCTTTCAGGACGGCGAAGCCTATGTGAAAGCTGACGGTTCGTTCCGCGTGCCGGTCGTGTTCGACAATTTGATCGCCGCCAAGGAGATGCCGGTGACGATCGGCGTGTTCCTCAATCCAGGCAACATCCCCGCCGCGGAGCAGGACGCCAAGCCGCGGAGCAATCGCAGCTTCGAGTACGATTCGCTCGGAGACCAGTACGCGCGATTTCTCCTCGACGAAGTGTTGCCCGGGCTGGCGAAGAAGCACGACTTGAACATCACCGACGATCCGGAAAAACGAGCCGTCTGCGGCATCAGCTCCGGCGGCATCTGCGCCTGGACCGTCGCCTGGGAGCGACCCGATTCGTTCCGCAAAGTCCTCAGCCACATCGGCAGTTTCACGAACATCCGCGGCGGGCACGTCTACCCGGCCGTCATCCGCAAGACGGAGAAGAAACCCCTCCGCGTCTTCCTGCAGGAAGGCTCGAACGACCTCGACAACCTGCACGGCAACTGGCCCTTGGCCAATCAGGAAATGGCCGCGGCCCTCAAGTTCCAGAATTACGACTACCAGTTCGTGATGGGCGACGGGGCTCACTCCGCCAAGCATGGCGGTGCGATTCTGCCGGAGTCGCTGCGGTGGTTGTGGCGGGAAGAGTAGGTTGACGGTGGTAGGTTGGGGTAAAGGCAGGGAAGCAGAACCGCACTTGCGTCAAACAGGGCTTCGGTTCACAATCCCCACCCACAACCTGCCACCCCCAACCCATAACTCGCCATGCGCGTTTCCTTCGTCATTCCCGTCTACAACGAAGCCGAGAGCCTGCGGGAGCTGCATTCCCAGATCACGGCGGTGACGACGGCCCACCAACTTGAGCCGGAGATCATTTTCATCGACGACGGTTCGACCGATGGATCGTGGTCGGTGGTCAAATCGCTCTCCGACGAGCACCCCGGGACATCGGGCCTCCGCTTTCGGCGGAACTTCGGCAAGGCGTCGGCTCTCGCCGCGGGATTCCAACGAATCACCGGCGACGTGGTGATGACGCTGGACGCCGACTTGCAGGACGACCCCGCAGAGTTGCCCAAGTTCCTCAGCAAGCTCGATTCGGGCTACGACGTGGTGAACGGCTGGAAGGAACGCCGGCTCGATCCGTGGCACAAGGTCTATCCGAGCAAAGTCTTCAACGGGATGGTCGGCGCGCTGACGGGACTATCGTTGCACGATCACAATTGCGGACTCAAAGTCTTCCGCGCGGACGTCGCGAAAGAACTACGGCTCTACGGCGAACTGCATCGCTTCATCCCTGTGCTAGCCCATGCCCGCGGGTTCCGCGTCACAGAGTTGCCCGTGCAGCATCGGGCGCGGAAATTCGGCCAGTCGAAGTATGGTTTCCGCCGCTTTGCCCGCGGCTTTCTCGATTTGCTCACCGTTTCGTTTCTCACGACCTACGGCCAGCGGCCGCAGCACGTCCTCGGCGGTATGGGACTCGGCTTTCTGTCCCTCGGACTGCTGGGACTCGTCCTGCTCGCCGTCGAATGGGTGCTGATGAACTGGTTCGGCTGGCTGACGCCGGAACCGATCGGCACGCGGCCGCTGATGCACTACTCGATCGCCGCCACGCTCTTGGGCGGCCAGGCGCTCACGCTCGGCCTCCTGGCCGAGATGATCGTCCACCACTCGTCCCGCGACGAGGACCGATTCTGCATCGCGGAGCGGACGACGGCGACTTAGCGACGCTCCGCAGAAGCGTCGTCGCAATTGGCAGATTTTGACTCCGCGAGCGCTCGCTTGGTACAGTGTTACCAATAGGAGACAGCATGCAAGCGATGGAAGAACTCCGGCAGTTTCATGAATTCGTCGGCCGCCAGTTGCAGACTCCGGACCCGTTGATCACTCCGGAAGAATGCCTGGCTCGCTGGCGACAACGCCAGCGGGCGGAATACGAAACCAGCCGTGCGGACATCGAAGCCGCACTACACGATATGGAGCAGGGCGACGCGGGAACTCCTGCCGCGGAGTTGATGCAAAGCTTGCGAAAGCAAGTCGGTTCGGCGAAGACGCCATGAACTATCGTGTCATCGTCCTGAGCCGAGCCCAAGCGCAAATCAGCGACTCTCTGAACTGGCTCGCAGGAGAGTCCATCGAAGGCGCGACTCGTTGGCTCGATTCTCTCGATGCCACGTTGCTCAAATTGCAGGACGACCCTACACGGCATCCCTTAGCGCCGGAATCCGCAAATCTGAGTTACGAGGTCCGGGAAATCTACTTTCATACACCCGGCGGCCGGCGCTACCGACTGTTGTTCATCGTCACGATCGATGAGGTTCGCATTTTGAGCCTGCGAAGCCCAGGACAGGACTTTGCGCTGACAGACGAACTGATTTGACGAGTCACATCTTCACGACTAACTCCTGCGACAACGGCGTCAAACTCCGCACGTTGCCGTCGTGGTCGACGACGTAGGTGTCTTCGATCCGCACGCCGTAGCCCTCGTCGGGATAATACAGCCCCGGTTCGACGGTGAGGATCGTGCCGCGCTGGAGTTCCAAACCGGCGTCGGCGAAGGTCGGGCAGTTGGGGGACTCGTGGACATCCAGGCCGAGGCCGTGGCCCAGGCTGTGGATGTAGCCGGAGTGCCGCGTCGGGTCTTGCCGCAGTGTGCCGTGGCCCTGAGATTCGAAGATCTCGCAGGTCAATTGCTGTAGCTCGTACGTCCGCCGGCCGACGCGCATTTGCTCGACGACCTTACGGAAGCACTCGGCGACGTGGTCGTAGGCCCGCTGCACGGCGGACGTGGCGTAGCCGAGGCACCAGGTGCGAGTCATGTCGTGGTAATAGCCGCCGGGTCGGCGCGGGAAGATGTCGAACATCAGCGATTTTCCCAGACGAATCGCGTCGTCGGTGTTGCCATGATTGTGCGGCACGCCGGCGTCGCGGCCTTGAGCGAAGATTACGTCGCCGGGATGCTCCAGATCGAAGTCGATTAACAGCCGTCGAATCTGGCGTTTGACGTCGCCGATCGTCAGCGGTGTGCCGTCGGATTTGAACAGCGTCTCATTTTCCACGCGGTGCGATTGCAGGAATTGCTGCGTCTGGGCGACGAGTGCGCACGTCGCGCGGCCGACGTCGGCCATCCGTTCGAGTTCGTCGGCGTCTTTCGTTTCCCGCGCCTGCTGGATGACGTCGCGGTAGCCTTCAGCGAGAATCACGAGTCCCGGAACTTTCGGGGCGAGCGCCTGAAGCAGCGCCATCGTCGGACCGAAGTCGGCGACGCCGTAGAATGCGACCCGACCCGTGACGCCAAGATCGACGAACATGCGGCGATTCAGTTCCACGCGGGCGGCGAACGGATCGGTGAACTGCGTCTGAATCTCCTTGAGATTCCACTTCGTGTTTTCGACGAGTTTCAAACCGGTCGCCGCGGCGTCGTCGCGTTCCATGATGCCGTGAATGAGCAGCGGATCCTGCCCGCGCTGCTTGATCACCAGGCCGATGATGTGCCGGCCGCCGACGAAATAGTTGAACGCCGCGTTCACGGACCCGAGACCGTCGGGCCCGAAGACGACGAGTTGGTCGATGTTTTTTTCGGCCATCAGCCGGTCGAGATCGGATTTCATGATTCGCTTTCTCCGCTTGCGCTTCGCGGATCAAAAGACATTCACTCAATTCGTGCGTCAAGAGCCCGCAAAGCGCAAGCGACACTTTAGCGTTTTTGAACGGCGATTTCGTCGACCAGACTGGCCTGCCGCACGCGGTCGGGGATTTTCCCCATGTTGCGATGTGCGATCAGTTCCGCGACGATGCTGATCGCGATCTCCGGCACCGTTTGCGAGCCGATGTCGAAGCCTAGCGGGGCGTAGACCCGCCGCAGCGCGTCGAGCGAAATGTTTTCGTGCAAGAGATCCTCGAAGATCATCTTGATTTTCCGCCGGCTGCCGATGAGGCCGACGTAGCGGGCCGGCGTCTCGGCGAGATGATACAACGCCTCCTCATCGTGATTGTGGCCGCGGGTGACGATCAGGCAGTAGGTATCCGGGTCGATGTCGAGTCCCGACAACACCTGATCGATGGGGCCAACGATCAGCCGCTTTGCTTGCGGAAAGCGGTCGGCGTTGCAGTACTCTTCGCGATCATCGACGACCCACACGTCGAAATCGACCGACGCGGCGAGTTCCGCCGTTTTCTGTCCGACGTGCCCGGCTCCGACGATGATCAACCGGCACCGCTTGAGATGCGGCAAATACGAAAATCCCTCGGCAATATATGGCCGCGGGCGTTCCGACAGCGGCCGCAAATGCGTCCACAGCGCATCCGGCGGCGAGTCCTTGCCGTGCGAGGCGAGCAACCGGCCGTCGGCGTCGATCAGAAAGCGGTCGGCGAGGTGGCCACCCGATTTCTCCGCGTCGATGACGACGACTTCCGTGCAGGCTTTGTCGGTCAGAAACGCGTCGGTCAGCGTGCGGAAATACGAAAGGTCGGCGCCGGGGCGGATCGGATCGACGAGCATTTTCATGCGTCCGCCGCAGATCAGGCCGTCGTCCCAACCGTAGTCGCTGTCGAGCTGAAACGTGAGCAGATCGGTTGTGCCATGGTCAAGGAGTTGCAGGGCCCGGCGTTTGACTTCGGCTTCAACGCAGCCTCCCCCCAGCGTGCCGACTTGCGAGCCGTCAGGGTAGACGAGCATCCGTGCGCCGGATTTTTGTGGCGTGGAGCCGCGAGTTTCCACGAGGGCGGTGTAGCACGCTGCTTGCCCGGTGCGGAGGATCTGGTCGAGTTCGGAAAAGATATGGTGCATCGCTTGCGCTTTGCGGGTCACTGAGTCGCTAAAGGGGCGTCGTTGATCCGCGAAGCGCAAGCGACAGAAATTACAATTGCGCGTTCAAGTCGTCGAGCAATTGCCGCGTCGCGAGGAGTTCGCGGGAGAAACCGTCCACGAGATTCGGCCGGCCGCCGTCGGGCAGGACTTCCCACGTGTAGGTTTCCACCTCCAGATGTGGAGCATAATCCAACGGCTTGACCGCCGCCAACGCGCGGACCAGATCGGGTCGCGTCGTCTTCAACGGGCCGAGCGACTCGCGGTCCACCGGCACGTGGAAATGAACGCGCCAGCAATCGGCGTCGCGGAACTCCTCAATCGGCTGTTCACAGAGCGCCTGATCGAGATCGAGCTGGTGAATCACGTTTCCAGCCGAGGATTTCGCGAACGTCTGGTGGAGATACCTCGGCTCGACGTACCGCGCCAACGCGGCGAGGGCCTCGGGATTATTCCCCGGCTGAGGAACTTCGATCGCATTGGTGATGTGCACCTTGTTGATGCGGATGTTCGCCTCGGCGAGCGACGCGATCGACTGGGACACGTCTTCGAATTCCACCGACTGATGGCAGACGTCGTAG
The DNA here is from genome assembly GCA_964504645.1 of uncultured Planctomycetaceae bacterium. GTDB lineage: Bacteria > Planctomycetota > Planctomycetia > Planctomycetales > Planctomycetaceae > CAZDGB01. The sequence continues at coordinate 9,717 of CAZDGB010000179.1, forward strand.
CAGACGCCGATGTGCTCGTTCACGGCGTTGCGTTCGACATCCGAGCCGCAACGTTCGCGCAGCAATTGGATGAACTCGATGGTTTCCGCCGTCGTTTCCAGCACGCAGCACGGTTCCGGCTCGATGGCCAGCCGGATCATGCAGCGCGATTTGCGGCGCAGTTCGAACAGCCCGATCGCCGTGCGGATCAACTGAAAGCAGCATTGATCCAGAAAATCGGGCTCGTGCGAGAACGATTTGAACCCGAGCGGCACCGTCGAGATGCTGCCGTCCTCTCCCTTGGGAACGAGCCGGGACAGAATCGCCGCACAAGCCAGCGTGTATTCGCGGCGAGCGTCCTGCGTCCAATCGGGCAGATAAACCTGCTCCTTCACGCGGTCGCTATGGAAGTTGCCGTAAGGAAACGCGTTGAGCGTGTGACAGGTGAGCCCCAGATCGCGCAGCCGGCCCGACAGTTCCCATTTGAGATCGTCGCTCCCCAGCAGTTCGTTGATGACGGGGCACGCCAGCCACAAGCCCGCGGCGAGCGGCTGGCCGTAACGGCCCGCGATCGGCGCGGCGAATTCCGTGAGGCCGTCCAACACGCCGGACACCGTCAGCCCGGGATGGACGTTCGTGCAATAACTGAGAGGTAATGTGGAGAGCGCCATCGGTGGGATCAGACCAAGGAGTCGCAAACTTGGGCAGGATCTTCATCATAACGTGGTCCGCGGTCCACGACTACGGTTTTTTTCGCAAATCGGGCTATACTCGGTCTTTACATTCTTTGGATTTCGGAATTCCGCCTCGAAAGGCCGGCCCGATGTCTCGCGAGAACGACTTGGCGCTGTTGCGGGAATACTGCGATAGCGACAGCTTGATCAAGCATATGCTCGCTGTGGAAGCCGCGGTGCGGGCGTACGCGCGGAAGTTTGGCGAGGATGAGGAGAAGTGGGGCACGGTCGGATTGTTGCACGACTTCGACTACCAGCGCTGGCCGAATCCGCCCGATCATCCGCTCCAAGGAGCGGCGATTCTCAAGGAACGGGGCTATCCGGACGACGTAATCTACGCCATCAAATCGCACGCCGATTACTTGCAGCACGAATGCCCACGCGTCTCGCGGCTCGACAAGACCTTGTACGCCTGCGACGAACTGTGCGGCTTCCTCACGGCGTGCGCCCTCGTGCGGCCGGAGCGGTTGCAAGGGATGAAGGCGTCGAGCGTCAAAAAGAAGATGAAACAGGCATCGTTCGCCGCGGCCGTGAATCGGGATGACATCGTCCGCGGCGCGGCCGACCTAGGCGTCGACCTCGACGAGCACATCGAGTTCTGCATCGCCGCGCTGCAGTGCATCGCGACGGAATTAGGATTGGTTCCAGAAGCGTGAACTGTTGGGAAGAAACCCGGTTCTGCTCTGAGGCCAAAGCGAATCCCGGTTAGAAGACGAACCGGGATTCTGAAAAATCACTCGTCGGCGTAAATCGGCGCGTTGCGAGTCGGGGTTTCGAGGATCAACAGGCACATCGCCGTGACGTACAGCCGGCCGGCTTTTTCGCCGTACTCCTGACGCGCGCCTTCCGGCTGCGTGGGATGCCAGGAACCGCGGACTTTCGGCGGACCGGACTTCATTTGATGCCGCACGATGAGATCACGCGTCGGCGGAAACCACTTTTGCCACTCCTCGCCGCCGCAGTTGTGGAGAACCTGGGCGATGAAAAACCAACTGTAGACGTTGCGTTTTCCTTCCACCCATTGCGGCTTGACCGAGTCGTCCAACAGATAGTGCACGGCCTCCGCATGTGGCGGGTAGTTCTTCGGCCAGCCCAGCCATTGCCGGCAGAGAATGCCTTCCGCGGTGAGGGGCGGCGTCACATACTGGGATGTGTTGAGCGGCTCGAACTTGTAGCGGGCGCCTTGTTGTTCCTGCACCGAATCGAGAAAACCGGACGAGCGCCGCAGATCGTCGAGCGAGACTTCGATCCCCGCCATGCGGGCAGTATGGAGCGCCATGAGCGCCCAACCGGTCACGGCCATGTCGCCGTTCGCCTCGCGGGCAATCGGCCTATATTTCCACCCCCCTTGTTCGGGATGCTGCGATTTCAGGAGATAGTCGACGGCCCGCTGCACCGGCTCGCGCAGCCGTTCGTCGCCAGTCAGTGCCAACGCTTCGGACAGCGCGATCGTCGCCAAAGCATGCGAAAAGACGGCCGGCTCGCGGCCTTCCTCATACCGCATGTCGTGCAAATCGCCGGTTTCCGGATCCTGAATTTCGCGCAGCCATTTCAAACCGCGATCGACCGTGTCCGTGAAGTTTCCATGTTGATGCGTGTGCCCGTCGCCGAGAAATGCGAGCAGCGCCAATCCCGTCGCGCCGGTGTCGGATTTGATCGTCGACGACCCGGCGTCGGGATAGCCCTGATGCAACTCCCAGCGGCCGTCGCTGAGTTGCATCCGCTTGAGCCAATCGAGGCCGCGCTGAATCGCCTGATGCGCGTCGTCGGTCTCGCCGGCAGGACCCGCACCTGCGCCGCCGCGATTCTTCAGTGCATGTCCGACGTTGACCGGCTTCACGTCGGGGCCCGCACCGGTTCCTGTTCCCGCGGCGGAATCTCCGCCGCCTCCCTCGGACGGCTGTTCTTTCATCGGGGTCTCGATCACCGTGCCGGGACCGAGCTCAATCGGAAGATGCACTAGTTGCCGCGGGCCCCGCGACGACGGCCCTCCCCCGGCGAACGGTTGCACCCAGTTGATGATCCTCGGGTCGACGTCGTCGCGGCGCGGGAGGCGGATGATCCACAGCGCGAGCAATACGGCGAGAACCACGTGCATGAGCACACTGAGGCCGACGCCCCAACTCACACTCCGCGGGTCGCGGCGAAAGCGTTGCCACCAGGAAGACGGCGACCAAGCCGGGCCGTCGCCGAGGACCAGAAACTCGCTCCTCAGCCGGTGCGCGCGGCTCGCTCTCTTGGGAGAGCGCCCCGTTTCCGATTCCGCCGGCGGCATGGGAGAACTCGATGAGGGACGTGCGAACGACCCTATCGAGTGTACGCCTCGCCCCGTCCGCTGAAAAGCGGGGCTGCCGGAGCCGTTCGTCGAACCGCGGCTTACTCGACGGCTGCGGTTCCCGTGAAATACGCCGGTTCGCGGCCGGCCTTCCACTTGATGTTGCAGCCGACGCTTGGTTTCTGTTCCACGGGAACATTCTGGCCGGCGAGGACCAGATCCACGGCGGCACGCAGATCCGCCCCGGTGACCGGCTTTCCGTTGCCGGGACGGCTCGCATCGAACTGGCCGCGATAGACCAGCGCGTGATTCTTGTCGAACAGGAAGAAGTCCGGCGTGCAGGCGGCCTTGTAATCCTGGGCGATCTTCTGCGTTTCGTCGAACAGATACGGGAATGTGTAACCGGCGTTTTGCGCTTCCAGCTTCATCTTGTCCGGAGCGTCGTCTGGATGCTTGGTCACGTCGTTAGAATTGATCGCCACGATGCCCAGTCCTTGCGGCTGGTATTCCTTCCCGAACTCCGCGAGCGCCGCCCGCAGATGCTTCACGAACGGGCAATGGTTGCACACGAACATCACCAGCAGCCCTTTCCCCTCAAAATCCTGAAGCGAGACGAGCTTGTCGTCGATCACGTTTTTCAGCACGAAATCCGGCGCCTTTGTGCCGAGCGGCAACATGGTGGAGGCGGTTTGGACCATAGGAAGACTCCTTGGTTTGTGGGTTGTTGGTGGCGGGTTGTGAGTCGGGAAAGGCTGCAGGCGAGATTTTCTTTCCTCCCCAACCTACCCCACAACTACTTCCCATCCTGAAACTTCGCCACGAGCGGCGCGACGATTTCCTTCGGGACGAATTCGTGCAATTTTTCGGCGGCATGCGCCTGGCCCATCTGGGCGATCTGCTTGATCAGCGTGCTGGAGATGTGCGTGTATTTTTCGCTCGCCATCAGGAAGACCGTCTCGATGTCGGGATCGAGGGCCCGGTTGGCCAGCGTCATGGTGAATTCGGATTCAATGTCGGACAGCGTGCGGACGCCGCGGAGCATCACGCCGGCGCCGCAGTGGCGGATAAATTCGACCGCCAGTCCGTGAAATGTCGCCACGCGCACGTTGGCGAGCGGCGAGAGAATCTTTTGGGCGAGTTCCAGCCGCTCTTCCGGCGTGAAGAGCGGTTTCTTGTCGGGGTTGATGCCGATGCCGACGGTCACTTCTTCAAAGATCTTCGCGCCGCGGCGAATGATGTCGACATGACCCAGTGTGAGCGGGTCAAAACTGCCGACATAGACGGCGTGCTGCGGCCGGAGCGGTGGATTCACGACACAAGTTCCCGTAACGAGACGCGCGTTCGGACGGACTTCGCAGCCATTCTAGGCGCTGCCAAACTGGCAGCAAACCGAAGACCAGGACGACTTTTCGCCAGATTTCGTGGAATGGTCTCGCAGTCTCCCGCGTCCCACCGCTCCTCGACGTTCGGTGGCTCATTGCAACCCATTCCGCACTAATCGGTTATGCTTAGACCGGAGTAGCAGCCGCCAGAAGTCTCTCTTGGCATACGCTTTGCGGATTTCTCCAACAAATCAAAGCCGCGGAGGGCATCCGCGGTTGTTCTTCCTCGGTGTTGCTCGAAGATCGCGGTTGCCAACCGCGGCTTCGAGCAACAGATTGCGGGTGCTGGGATGGCGGTGTTTCGCTGGGGACATGCCTGGGATGCGTTTCATGATCTGGAGCAGGAAGTCGACCGCCTGCTGACTGGCGTTTCGCTGTCGTTTCAGGGACTCCGTTTCGGGCGGCAATATCCGGCCGTCAACGTCTACGATCTGGAAAACGAACTGCTGATCACGGCGGAAATTCCCGGCGTCAAAAGCGACGATCTGGAACTCACCGTCGCCGGCGGCGTCTTGACGCTCCGCGGCAAACGTTCGGGACCGGACGGCGTTCCCGACGAGCGCTATCGCCGGCAAGAGCGGCCGCGCGGCGTCTGGCAGCGTTCGCTCAGTCTGCCGGAACGCATTCAGGACGAACACATGACGGCGGAATTCACGAATGGGGTTCTCAAGATCCACTTGCCGAAAGCCCCGAGTGTGCAACCGCGTCAAATTCCGATCAGCGAGGGCAACAGCGAGTGAAGGAAGCGAAGCCGCGGGGATGCAACCCCTCGGCTTCCTGAAGGAATGAAATGACCATGTCCACCGAACTGACGCCTGCCGCGGATGACGCACCGGCTCCCCCGCCGCCGGGAACGGAACAGCTTGTCTTCACGCCGCCGATCGACATTTTCGAAACGCCGGACGGCCTCGTCTTGCAAGCCGATTTGCCGGGTGTGACATCAGACACTTTGGAACTGCAGGTTCAGGACAACAAACTGACGCTGTTCGGCCGCGTAGAAGCCCTCGTACCGGAACATGGCAGGCTCATCCACCAGGAATATGGCGTCGGCCATTATCTGCGGTCGTTCATCCTCAGCGATGATGTCGATCATGAACGGATCACGGCAAAACTGACGAACGGCGTGCTCGAAGTCGTCCTCCCCCGCGCCGCGAAAACCGAGCCGCGTCGGATTCAGATTCGCACGGAATAATCATTGCGAAATCGCCAGCGATTGGTGGGGCGTTAAGATAAGAGCATGAGCCCCGCCCGTGATCAGCCGTCGTTGTTTTCGTCCGCGGAGTTGCCGGCGAATTTGCAGCCGTGGGAAACGGCCGCGGCAGGCGACGTGCTGGCGGCGGCAGTCGTGTTCAACTTGCCGCTCGATACGCCGTACCATTACCTCGTGCCGGATGCCCTGCGGCCGTTGATTCAGCCCGGTCAACGCGTCGAAGCGCCGTTCGGCGTAGGGAACAAGCCCTCGGTCGGCTACTGTGTCGACGTCACTTCCAAACCGCCGACGACGAAGCGGCTCAAATCGATCACTGCGATTCTCGACCGCGAGCCGCTCGTCTCCGCGGCGATGCTCGACCTCACCCGCTGGATCGCGGGCCGT
>CAZDGB010000180.1:0-15615 GCA_964504645.1 uncultured Planctomycetaceae bacterium
ATAATTGAAAACGCGCATGCCTTGGGGCGCTATGCGGCGATCTGTCAGGAACTGCGCATCACGAGTGTGCTGACGACTGAAGTCATCAACTGGTGCCGCTCCGCCGTGAAGGAGTTCGATGTCGCGAGACGCATCGTGCGGCACAGCCTGGCAAATCGCGTCTTGCCGAAACATGTCTCGACCGATCTGGTGATGCTGCGCGATCCGAAGGTGCGCGAGTTGGGCGAGCCGGCTCTGAAGGAATTGGCTCAACGTGTCACCGATCCGAACTTCCGCATCTTCGCCGAACGCGGGGAGATTCACATCCTGAACCGCGAAGGGTATTGGCACGGCGACGATCCTTACGAAGTCTTCGACCGCGTACTGGTCGATGCCGGGCCGCTGTCCGCCGAGCATGCGTTTTACTTGGGATACGAACTTTCCAAGGCGCGCACGGCCTTGACGCTGGGGAAGAACTACTTGCAGGATGAATCGCTGCGTTGGGGATTTTTAACAGTCTCTGAAGAGAGCGCCGTCGCGCGCAGAAAACACGCCGCTCACACGGCACAAGTATCCAACGCGCCGGATGCCCGATGATCAGTCCGCCCGAAATCTTACCGCGCAGCGCGCCGTTGGTGACGGAAGTCTCGCCCGTTCCCGACGTCGTCGAGGCATTTCGCGCCGTGAGTCACTGGTCGTTGCCGCTGTTATTGGACAGTTCACAGCAGCGTGAGCACGTCGGACGGTATTCCTACCTGATGGCTGACCCGATCCAGCATTGGCGCGTGGACCAGCCGGTTTACGGCGCCGATCCATTACACAATTTGGAATCCGCCTGGAAGCGACATTCCGCCGGGTCGGTTACAGGCTTGCCTCCGTTCCAGGGCGGGATTGCGGGATTGATGGGCTACGAACTAGGCCGCAGTTGGGAACGAATTCCGGCGGCGTGCACCGACGAGTTTCGGACTCCGGTCCTCGAAGCCGGCCTCTATGATTGGGTGCTCGCGTGGGATCACGAACTACAGCGCTGCTGGATGATTTCACACGGATTAATGCACGATGCGGAACAGCGCGCGAAACGAGTCCTGCGCTGCTTGGAGAACGCGCGGCGGCGGCCAGTGAAATCGCTGCGCTGGAAAGGCCAGCAGACCTTGCCGACGGGCGAACTCGCGCCGCAGTGGGCGGCTCCCGGACTGCCGGGGCTGCTGAGCAATTTTTCTCGCGACGATTATTTGCGGGCCGTGCGCCGCGTGATCGAATACATTCGAGCCGGCGACATCTTCCAGGCGAACCTGTCGCAGCGGCTGTTGTATCCGCTGGAAGAATTCGATCCGGTCGAGTTGTTTGACCGGCTGCGATTCGTAAACCCAGCGCCGTTCGCCGGGCTGTTTCTATCAGAAGACTATGCGGTCCTCAGTGCGTCGCCGGAACGATTTCTGCGCGTCGACGAGGGAGAAGTCGAAACGCGGCCGATCAAAGGCACGCGCCGCCGGCCGCAGGGAGCCGAGGCCGATCTGTTCACGCAAGATGAATTGCGTTCGAGCGAGAAAGACGTCGCCGAGAATGTGATGATCGTCGATCTCTTGCGGAACGATTTGTCTCGCGTCTGCCGCGCGGGATCGGTGCGAGTGCCGCAGTTGTGCGCGATCGAAACGTATCGGACCGTGCAGCATCTCGTCTCCGAAGTGCGCGGCCGGTTGAACGAACAAACGTCGCCGTGGGATGTGTTCCGCGCGGCCTTCCCCGGCGGATCGATCACTGGCGCGCCAAAGGTGCGGGCGATGGAAATCATCGCGGAACTTGAGCCGACGGCGCGGGGACCGTACACGGGTAGCCTGTTCGCCGTCGGTCTGGACGGCGCCGTTGACAGCAATCTCTTGATCCGCACGTTCGTCTGGAAGCGCGGCTGGCTGCAATGTTGCGTAGGCGGCGGCATCGTCGCACAGTCCGATCCGATGTCCGAATACGAAGAAACGCTGCACAAAGCCGCCGGGATGTTGCAGGCGCTGCACTGACGCGTCTCATCGCTGGTGGTTTCGCAACCATGATCCTCCTCATCGACAACTACGACAGCTTCGTTTTCAACCTGGCGCGGTACTTCGCCGAACTGGGGCAGGTGACTGACGTCGTCCGCAATGATGCGCTGTCGGCGGCCGAGATTCGGGCCCGCCGACCGGATGCTATCGTCATCTCTCCGGGGCCGTGCACGCCGAACGAAGCGGGCGTGTCGCTCGACGTCATTCGCGAGCTGAGCGCGACGACTCCGATTCTCGGCGTGTGCCTCGGACATCAGGCGATCGGCGCGGCGTTCGGGGGAAACGTCCTCCGCGCTCCGGAACCGGTGCATGGGCGCACATCTCTGATCCAGCACGCGGGCGGCGGATTGTTCGAACATCTGCCAAATCCGTTTCACGCCACCCGCTACCATTCATTGATCGTGGACGCGAAGACTTTGCCGGACGAATTGGTCGTGACGGCGCGGACCGGCGATGGCTTGATCATGGGACTCGCCCATCGCTCGCGGCCCTGTTTCGGCGTGCAGTTCCATCCGGAATCCGTGCTGACGGAGCAGGGGCATCAAATCCTCGCCAACTTTTTGCGGATCGTCGGTCTGAATGTTGCCGAGATCCCGTCCGGCGACCGGCCGGCGATCACGCCGATCGCTCCGGAACTGCCGCCGCTGCCGTACCCGGTGCCGTGGTCGTGATGTGAAGGCACGTTTCAACATGCCCGCACGTCAAAAGCCTCTCGTAAAGCTCTGCGGGGAATGTCGATTCCGCGACGAACGCCGCTTTATTCCAGGGATTGTGCGCTGCCAATCCGATAACAGAATGAGGTGGTCAGGGAAGACCGTTTATATTTTCACGGACGAAGACTTGCCCCAGGCACATCCGCGGACGCACTTCCATGTCTTCCCTTCGCTGGTCGCTCCGTCGCTCGACGGCCGTTTGGTTCTGCCTGGCGCTCGGCGTCGCGGCGACCTGTCTGGCCGACGGTTCTCAAGTTGCGTGGCACAGCGATTTTGCCGCGGCACAAGCGGAAGCCGAACGCGAGCAACGGCCGCTGCTGGTACATTTCTCGGCGACGTGGTGCCAGCCGTGCAGCAAGATGAACCGCGAAGTGCTGAAGTCGGCCGACGTGAAGCGGCTGCTCGATGATCGATTCATCGGCGTGAAAGTCGACGCCGACAAGCATCCGGAACTCGTCAAGCAGTTCGGCATCCAGATGCTCCCCAGCGATCTGGTCATCGATCCGCACAACGGCCGGGTGCTCGCGGAATCGCAGGGGGCGACGGACCTCAAGGCGTTTCTCACGTTCGCCGGCCGGGCGGAACACAAGTTCGGCGACGCGAAAAAAGTGGGGCTCTTAGCCAAGCAAGACAAAACGGAAAAGATTCACGAGCAGAAACTCACGCTTGAGAAGGATGCGCCTGGCGCGGCTTCTACCAAGAATCCGCTGGCCATCGATCTTGGCAATCCGCAGCCGCTCGTCGGCCTCGACGGTTTCAGTCCCGTGGCGCTCTTCAAAGGGCGCAAGTGGACTCGCGGCTCGGCGGAGTTCACTTACGATTACCAAGGCGTGACGTATCAGATGTCGTCGTCGCAGGAACTCGCCGAATTCCGCAAGGATCCGCAGACCTATGCGCCGCGGCTTCTGGGCTGCGACCCGGTGGTGCTGTGGGAATCGGACCGCGTGCTGCCGGGCCGCACGCAGTACGGCGCGTTTTACGACGACGAGTTGTATCTGTTCACGTCGGCCGAGAATCGTAAGCGGTTCAAGGCGAACCCTCGCAAATTCATCAAGACGCAGCACGTGCTGAAGATCGACCAAATCGATCGCACGGCGCTGCTGGATGAATCGCACTTGAATTAAAGCCGCGGTTGGCCGCGACGAAAGAAGACCGCGGTTGCCAACCGCGGCTTTACGACTCGACGCGCCAGACGTGAGTCGTGCGGTCGTAGCCTGAACTCGCGAAGAGCTTGCCGTCCGCGCTGAACGCCACGCCGTAGATGTTGTTCTTGTGCGCTGGCTCGGTCAGAACCAATTGCTGCGTCGATTGATCCCAGACGCGGAGCGCGCCATCGCCGGCGCCCATCGCCAGCCAGCGGCCATCCGGTGAAAAGATCACTGATTTCAATTTGACGCCCGGGACGTCGTGGCTGGCGAGCAATTCGCCATTGATGGTCCAGGTTTTCAGCGTGCCGTCCACGCCGGCGGAGGCGAGGCGCTTTTCATCCGGCGAGATCGCGATGCCGTCGATGCCCTTCGTGTGGCCGGTAAGTTGCTTAAGGAGCGACTTCGTTTCCAGGCTCCACAGACGGACGGTTTGGTCGTCGCTCCCCGACACCGCGAACTTGCCCGAGTCGCTGAGCGCCACCGACTGCACGCTGGCGTCGTGCGCTGCAAATGCGGCGACCAAATTTCCGGATGAGGAATCCCAGACCCGTACCGTCTTGTCGAAGCTGCCGGAAGCGACGAGGCCCGATTTGCTGATCGCGCCGCATGTGACGTAATCCTGATGTCCGGAGAATGTCGCCGTGAAATTGCCCCCGTCGGCCGGCCAGAGACGCAGCGTGCGGTCCAGGCTCGCCGTGGCGATGCGGCCGTCGGCGAGGTAGCCGATGAAGCAGACGCCGTCGCCATGGCCTTTCAGCGTTGCGAGGTGCTTTCCGTCCGGCAGGCTCCACAGTTTGACCGTGTTGTCGAGGCTCGCTGTCGCGATGCGGTCGGCCTTGGCGTTGAAGGCGGACGAGTAGATGGAGTTGCCGTGGGTCAGCGAGAGGAGTTTTTCGAGGCGCATGATCGTAAGTCTGTTGGCCCGCGAATCGCAAGCGTCAATTGGCGATTCACACGAGTTCGGGCAACGGGGCGTAGATCGGGTCGACGAGATACGTCGGGCGGCCGCCGCGGTCGGGCAGAGTGGCGGTTTGCGGATCGATGCCGAGGTTATGATACAGCGTGGCGAAGACTTCCTGGAAATGAACCGGCCGTTCCGACGGAAATTCGCCGAGCTTGTTCGTCGCGCCGATAACTTGCCCCGTGCGGATGCCGCCGCCGGCGAGCAGTGCGCACGCCACTTGTGGCCAATGGTCGCGGCCGCCGTTCTTATTGATGACAGGCGTGCGTCCGAATTCGCCCCAGACGACGACCGAGACGTCGTTTTCCAGACCGCGCTCGCGGAGATCGTCGAGCAAGGCCGTCAATCCTTGATCGAAGACTGGGAAGTGATCGCGGGCATTTTCGAAGTTCGTGCCGTGCGGCCGGCCGTGCCAATCCCAGCGCCCGTAAGCGAGCGTCACGACGCGCACGCCGGCTTCCACGAGCCGCCGCGCGGCGAGCAGGTAATCGTTCATCAGCGGACCGGCGTCGCCATAGCCGGCATTCTCCGGAGCGCCGCGTCCGTACCAATCGCGAATCTTCGGATCCTCTTGTTCAAGATCGAGCGCATCCATCAGTTGGCTCGATGTCAGCAATCCGAAGGCATCTTGATAGTTCTTCGAAAGGCCTTCCAGCGCGCCGGTCTTGTCGGCTTCGCGATTGAGACGATCGATGCCATCGAGCAGCGCCTTGCGATTCTGCAGATTGTCGAGACTCAGGCCATTCAAACTGAACTGAGCCTGTTCCGCGTTCGGGCAGAACGGCGCGTGAGCCTGACCCGCGAAACCGGGTTGGCCCGGATCGCCCCACGGAGGATTCTTCATCCGCGGCGACAGGCTGACGAACGGCAGCATGCCCGATTGCGTTGCTCCTTGGAGCTTCGAGACTGCCGATCCGAGCGACGGCCAACCGCCCGGCGGCTGGTTCTGTACGCCGTGGCCCGTCATACACTGGAACGCGGCATGTCGGCCTTCCGAGCCGACGAGCGACCGGATCACGGCCAGCCGATCCATCCGCTGGGCTAAGAGGGGCAAGTGTTCGCAGATGTCGATGCCGGGAACATTGGTGTGAATCGGCTGAAACTCGCCGCGGATTTCCGCCGGCGCTTCCATCTTCAAATCGACCATGTCCTGATGCGGCGGCCCGCCTGACAGGAAAACCATGATGATCGACTTGTGCGATTTCTTCCCCTGCGCCGCTTCCAGTTCCAGCAACTGCGGCAGCGACAGCCCACCCATCGCCAAGGCGCCGGCTTTGAGCATCGTCCGGCGGGATTGGCCGTCACAAAAAGGGGAAGGGGAGGCGGCGGTCATCGGCGGTTCTCCGCGTCGCGATGGGACATATTCCAGCTAAGTATCATATAAATGAACGCTGGTGGTTGTCCATTCGGAAATGCGCGCTCCGCTGTCGCGTCTAATTGGAGCGACGAGCTACTCCGCGTCCTCGATCTCCGCGATCTCGTAGCGCATCTTTCCGCGAGGGGCGTCGAATTCGATGACGTCGCCGACTTTCTTGGTCATCATGGCCTGGGCCATGGGGCCGGTGGTGAGGATCTTCATGACGTCGCCGTCGTAGTCTTCCTCGCCGGGGCCGACGAATTCGTATTTCTCCAGGTCGCCATGCTTCAGGTCTTTGACGGTGACGCGGCTGCCGAACGCGACGACCCCTTTCGGCATGCTCGACTTCTCGACGATCATGCAACTGCCGAGCTTCGCCTTCATGGAGTCAATCTTCGCCTGCAACCGGCCTTGCTCTTCACGCTGGCCGTGGTACTCGGCATTTTCCCGCAAATCGCCTTCGGCGCGGGCGTCGGCGATGGCCTGCGCGATCTTCGGCATCTCCTCGTGCTCGAGGCGGCGAATCTCGTCCTTGAGTTTGTCGTAACCTTCCCGCGTAATGGGATGTTTGTCCATCGTCGACTCTCCTCACACGACATCATCCGTGAATCAAGACACAGCGCCGCGGCGCCGCCCGTTCTCACTCGACAAAACAAAAGACGGGCGACCAACGGCACCGCCCGTTCTCCACCGGCATCAGTGTTCCGATTATAGCCGTGGACGAAGGAAATGCCACGACGAATCCCGCCGCGACGCCGAGTCGCGGCCGCACCGCATTTCCGGTCCGGGAGAGTGATTGCATTCACGTCGACAAGCAGTATATAAGAACACTGTCCCCGTTCGGGGCTCCCAATCGTTCGCCGATTCCTCATCAGCAAGGTGAAGTCCCGTGCGCCGCACGTCGCAGCTCGACAAGGCCTACGATTACATCCACAGCAAACTTTCGCGCGGCGACCTGGAACCGGGCCAGAAACTGTCGCGGCGCCGGTTGGCTGAGGAAATCGGCGTCAGTCCGGCGCTCGTCCAGCACGCGCTCGGTCAGTTGGAAAAAGCGGGCCTTGTCGAATGCCGCGCGCAAAGCGGGACGTATGTCCGCGAGCTCACGGCACAGGAATTCTGCGACCTCTGCGACTTGCGCGAACTGATTGAACCCTACGCGGCGGCCCGCGCCGCGGAGCGCATCACGCCGGCGCAAGTGCGTCTGCTCGAGAACTCGTGCCGCCGCTATCAGCAGTACGAAGCGCAAATTTCGCAGGTTGAATCGGATCGGGAACTCTGGAAAATCCATAGTGATATTGTCGATGAGGAACGTGCCTTTCACGGGACGATTCTGAGCGCGGCGGGGAATCATCTGCTGACGTCGTTCCTGCAGTCGCTGCGCGTGTTGGCGCACGTCCCGTACGATTTCGCTCGCGGATCGTTGCTGAAGTCTCAGGAGACCGTGTCCGGGGAGCACCTGCAGATCGTGCAGGCGCTCAAAGCGGGCCACGCCGATCTGGCTCGGCAGACGATGCTGGATCACATCCGCAATGGCAGCGACGCGCTGAAGCAGCGACTCAAAGAGCACACGGCCAAATCCACGGTCTGAGGGCGTTCTTCCTCCCGTCGATTCTGGCGGTCGCCGCCGAACGGAAAAATTTTCACAAAATTCTTGCGTTTTCAATTTCGCCGCTTTAGACTCGGCGCTGGAAAATCTGGATATCCACTCGCGCTCAGCTTTCGCTGATTCCAGGTTGATCACTCGACGCTCGTTGGATTCTCGGAACTTGCTTCCGTCCGGGCCTGCATTGCCCGGCGGGTCGATGTTTTCCCTTCTTCTTCCGAAAGGTCTCCAATGAAAACCTGTCGCCGCAGAGCCTTCACTCTCATCGAACTGCTGGTGGTGATCGCCATTATCGCCATCCTGATCGCGCTACTGTTGCCCGCGGTGCAACAGGCGCGCGAGGCGGCCCGCCGCACGCAGTGCAAGAATCACATGAAGCAGCTCGGCCTGGCGCTGCACAACTACCACGACACGTTCCTGGTCTTTCCTCCCGGGGGAACGACCGGCACGACATCGCCTTATCCTGGGTCCTCCGCGGTCAGTTGGTCCGCGCTGATCACGCCGTACATGGACCAGGCCCCGATGTATAACACGTTTGATTTCACGAACGGCAATTGCTGGTCGACGGCAGGAAATCCCGCTGCGATGGCGACAGCGCGAGAGACGCCCATTCCCGCGTATCTGTGCCCTTCGTCGCCCACGGCAACTTACGCCGGTTACGGTTGGACGTTGAGCCACAGCTGGGGGCGATCGGCCGCCATGCACTACACCGGCATCATGGGATCCACGCAATTTCCCGACGCCACGAATCCGCTGCGGTCCAACCGCGGCATCTTTTACAAGAACAGCAAGGTCGGCATCCGCGACGTGTTGGACGGCACGTCGAACACCATGGCCGTCGGCGAGTACAGCGGTCTGGCAAAGGGGCAGCAGATTTCATCGATCCGAACGGCGGGGCCCCAGGCCAACTACGGCTGGTTCAACAGTCAAGCCTGGTTTACGGGTTACGATACCGGCACCGGCACGCTCGGCTACATCTATTCCATTCAGTTGGGCTGTTACAAGACCGTGACCTATGCGCCGAATACCGCCTATTTCCTCGGGACCGGATCCTCTCAGGCGACCACGACCTACAACCAGTCGTTGAAGAGCCAGCATACGGGGGGCCTGCACGTCCTGCTCGCGGACGGGGCCGTCCGCTTCCTGAGTGAAAATATCGCCCTGCAGACTTTGTATGATCTGGCGGACGCCAACGACCAGCATACGATCGGCGAATTCTAAAAGACCGGCGCCGCGTCGCGCTTCCACCCGGCGCCGACTCGCAGCGGGTGGCTGTGGACGGACTTTGTCTGTCCACAGATTGCGCGCCCTCGATGCAACGTCCTCCGCAACGGTGTTCTGCATAGAAGAAAGGCATGACGGGATGCGATACAGCTTCAAGTTTCAGCCCCGCGCTTATGGCCGGGCGCTGATCCTTCTCTCGATGGTTATTCCGGCGACAGGTTGCGGCTCACGCGGGCCGAAGATCGAGTATGCCGACGTCGTCGGAAAGGTGACCTACAAAGGCGAGGCGCTGAAGATGGGGACGGTATCGTTCCAACCCACATTCGGCGCGCGGGCGGTGGGTGACATCGGCAAGGATGGAACATATAAACTGAAGGGAGTCGTCGGCCCCAACACGGTAACGATCGCCAGCCACGAACCCGGTGCGGAACCCGGCGGTCCGGATGCTCAGAAGATGATGAAGTCGGATCCGAAAACTTACATTCCCATGAAATACGCCTCGAACGATTCGGGACTGAAATTCGAAGTCAAACCGGGGAAGCCAAACACGGCCGACTTTGATTTACAGTGAGATCTGTCAGAGGCTGACCGGAAAGTCGGGGCATCGGCGATGGCTTGCGTGCAGACTGCGCAGTAAACGCCCGGCAGCGATTTGACACTGACATTTCCGGACAGGTGGCGACTCGGATGCTTCGATTTCGATTCCGCTGGTGGATTGCCGCCTTGGGGGTCTGCGGCGGGACGTTGGGGGTCTGGTGGTGGTCGCGTCCGCACCCGGTCAATGTGTTGATCATCACGCTTGATACGACGCGCGCCGACCGTGTCGGCGCGTGGGGCGGACCGAACGGCCTGACGCCGGTGCTGGATCAGCTCGCCTCCCAAGGAATTGTCTTCGAGCGCGCTTACGCTCCGGCGCCGCTCACGCTTCCTTCGCATGTCAGTCTGATGACGGGCCTCAATCCACCGGAACACGGCGTTCGGCTCAACAGCGTGAACGATCGTTTGAGCGACGAGGTTCCGGTGCTTGCGGGGGCCTTGAAGCGGCGGGGCTACGCCACGGGGGCCTTCGTCGGGGCGTTTGTGCTCGATGGAAAATTCGGGCTCGATCGCGGGTTCGACGAGTACGACGACGAGATCCACCACCAAGATGGCACGATGGCGCTCGATTCGCATCAGCATCCGATGCGCGTTGGTCAGGAGGTCGTCGATGCGGCGCTGAACTGGCTGCAGCGCCGCCGGCAAAAGCCGTTTTTCTGCTGGGTGCATCTCTTCGATCCGCACACGCCCTACGATGCCCGCGAAGCGCTATTCGGAGATCGCTACCGGGATCGCCCTTATGATGCCGGCATTGCGTATGTCGATCAGCAAGTCGGTCGCTTGCAGCGTTTTCTGGAGCGACAGGGGCTGGAGCAAACGACCATCGTCGTCGTCGCGGGCGATCACGGCGAATCGTTGGGAGAGCATCAGGAGCGGACGCATGGCCTCACTTTGTATGAGGCGACCGTGCATGTGCCGCTCCTCGTTCGGTTTCCGGGGACCGATGTTCCGGCTCATCGGGTTTCCACTCCCGTATCGCTGATCGACGTCTGCCCAACGCTGCTTGCCGAATTAAACATCGCGTTTGACCAGCCGTGCACCGGACGCAACCTGCTGCCGGCCATTCGCGGAGACGGACTTTCGCCGCGGCCCGTCTACATCGAGACCGATCATCCATTTGGGGAAGGGGGGTGGTCGCCCCAGCGCGGGCTGATTTCCGGGAACTGGAAATACATCCGCAGCCCGCGCCCCGAGTTATACGACCTCGACGATGATCCGCAGGAACTGAAGAATCTCGCGGAGACAAACGCTAAGCAACTGGAAGAATTCGAACTGTTGTTGGCGGAACGGGAAGCGGGTTTCCTGCAGCGTGTGGCTGTGAACACGAATTCCTCCGCGGAAGACCAGCGGAGGCTTGCCAGTCTGGGCTACCTCGGCGGCTCATCCTCCGCGGAGGAAAAACGGGAAGCGCTGACCGACATCAAGGATGTGATTGCGCTCTACAACGACTTTTCCGATGCCACGGTCCTCTTCAGTCAGGCCCGGTACGAGGAGGCCCGGCAACGGCTGGAATCCGTGGTGCAAGCGGCTCCCGCATATCACCAAGCCTGGCTGTATCTCGGGACGACCCATCTCGAACAGGGGAACATCCAGGAGGCGAGGGAGGCCCTGGAGCGCTCTGTGGAAATCGCCGGTGATCCGACGGCTCGCGTCGTTTTGGGCCGATTCTATTTATCGCAAAAACTTCCCGAACTGGCCCGAGCGCAGCTCGAAACGGCGGTGGAAATGCGTCCCAAATCCATGACGGGACACTTCTTTCTAGCGGAGGCCTTCCGCCTGGAAGGGCAACCGGAAATTGCCCGCCAGCACTATCTGCGCGTGCTCGAACTCAGCCCGGACTTCCCTCCCGCCCGCGAGGCTTTGGATTCGCTCCCCTAGCCGGCCATTTTGGAGGAAGTTCGAGGGTAACGGCTGAACAGACTTTCGCAAAAAAATGCCAGTTCAGATTGACAGGCTCTCTTGCCAGTGGTTCAATCGCGATTGCTGCTCGGGTTCTCAGTCTTCTTCTCCAGATTGGACGGGCAGGATGTTTTCATTTTCATTTCGGAGGTGTTCCATGAAAGCGAGACTTCGCGGGTTTACGTTGATTGAATTGCTGGTGGTCATCGCCATCATCGCAATTCTCATTGCGCTGCTCTTGCCCGCCGTCCAGCAGGCGCGCGAAGCGGCACGGCGGACGCAGTGCAAGAACCACATGAAGCAGTTGGGCCTGGCGCTGCACAATTACCATGACGTGTTCGGCGTGTTTCCCCCCGGCGGAACGGCCTGCGTCGGCTCCATCTGCGTATATGGTCCCAGCGCCGGCCACAACTGGACGGCCAGCATCTTGCCCTACATGGACCAGGCGCCGATGTACAACCAGATCAACTGGAGCTACGGCGGGTTCAACACCGGCGGGGTCGGAAGCTACCATGTTCCCAGCGAACAGGCGTCGGTTTCTGTTATCCCGGCGTATCTCTGTCCATCATCCCCGACGATCAGCGTCAACGGTTACCAGAATACCACGTCCACTTCCGGTTCTCCTTATCCCTTGCTGGGACCGCAGGCGGCCGCTGCTTATGTCGGCATCATGGGTTCGCTTCGCTTGGGGGGCACGCATCGTTCAAATGCTGGAGCGTTCTACAAGAACAGCAAGGTCGGCATCCAGGACATCACGGATGGGACGTCTAACACCATGGTGGTCGGCGAATACAGCGGTTTGGCCAAAGGCCAAACGATGACGTCGATCAGAACGGCGGGGCCGAACGGTACCTACAGTTGGTTCAACACCCCGGCGTGGTATGGGTTCTACGACAACGGGGCTGATAGCCTGTTCGCTCTCCAGTTGGGCAACTACAAGCCCGTTGTTTATGCGCCCAACACGACTTGGTTCGTCTATCCTCCGACGGCGACGACGAGCAGCAGTTGCTACAATCAGTCGCTCAAGAGCAGCCATGTGGGCGGGTTGCACATCCTGCTGGGAGACGGGGCCGTTCGTTTTCTCAGCGAGAACATCGCCCTCGTGACACTCTACAATCTGGCCGACATTGCGGACCAGCAGACGGTCGGCGAGTTCTAAGCTCGATCGTCGTGTGCGACCTGCGAGATCCTGAGGCTTCCGGAAGCCTCAGGATCCTCATTTACGATCTTGCGAGCTTCTTTCAAATCGGCAACACGAATTTTCCGAGGCGACTCTATAACATGCATCTATTTTTCAAGCGTCTGGCGATGTGCGCGTCTTTAGGTGGATTCCTGATGGGACTCGCCGGCTGCGGCGGTCCCGCTGCACCGAAGCGCATACCCGCGCCTGTAAAGGGCACAGTCTCGTTTCGCGGCTCTCCCGTGAAAAAGGGACAGATCACATTTCAACCGGCTTCTGGCGCCGCGGTGGGAGCCGAAATCAAAGAGGGGGCCTATAGCATGGAGGCGATCGTCGGCCCGAATACGGTGATGGTCGTCAATCGCGAACCGGAACCGGGCCCAGCAGGCGCCGATCCGGAAAAACGCAAGAACCCACCGCCGCCGCAGGATCCGAAAACCATCGTGCCGCCGGAATACGGCACGCCGAATTCGCCTCTCAAGTTCGAGGTCAAGACCGGCGACAACAAGGCTGATTTTGACATCAAGTGACGAAGCCGTCTCCCGTGCCGCAACCACTTCGCCGACGCTGGCAGGTTCTAGCTGTCCTTCTCGTTGGCGGGGTTGCCGCGGCTGTGGCCTGGCGAGCCAACGCCAAACCTCGGCCCAATCTCTTGATCGTCACACTCGATACCACGCGGGCCGATCGGCTGGGAGCGTGGAACGGGCCGGCAGACCTCACGCCGGTGCTGGACGAACTGGCGTCGGAGTCGGTCGTCTTCGAACGGGCTTATGCGCCTGTGCCTCTCACCTTGCCGTCGCACGCCAGCCTGATGACGGGACTTTATCCTCCCGAGCACGGCCTGCGGGTGAACAGCGGGCTGAATCGACTCAGCGACGAGGTCCCGGTGTTAGCGGAGATGCTCAGACGGCGCGGCTATCGCACCGGGGCGTTCGTCGGAGCCTTCGTGCTCGACCACAAGTTCGGACTCGATCGCGGATTCGACGTGTACGACGACCGGATGGAAGAGGCGCACGGCCCGACCCCTGGCGACCCGCACGGCCACAAGATGCGCAGCGGGTCGAGAGTCGTCGACGCCGCGCTGTCTTGGCTCAACGGCTCATCGCGCAAGCCGTTCTTCTGCTGGGTCCACTTATTCGACGCGCACACGCCGTATGACGCGCGACAAGATCGGTTCGGAGACCGGTTCCTGGATCAACCATATGACGCGGGCATAGCCTATGTCGATCGGCAAGTCGGGCGGCTGTTAGCGCATCTCCGCGAGCGCGGGTTGGCGGAAAATACACTGGTGATCGTCGTCGGTGATCACGGAGAATCGCTTGGCGAACATCAAGAGCACACACATGGATTTTTTCTGTATGAGTCGACGTTGCACGTGCCGCTGATTCTCCGGCAGCCCGGACCGCAACGACACACGCGGAAAATTCCAACGCCGGTGTCGCTGGTGGATTTGTTTCCGACGATCCTGGCGATGCTCGATCCCCAAGCCAAGATCGCTTCCTCCGGCCGCAGTTTATTGCCGGCGTGCGAAGGGGAAGAACTTCCGCTGGCGCCGCTGTATGCGGAGTCCAATCATCCGACGGAGGAATGCGGGGCGGCTGCGCTGCGCGGACTCGTCACCGATCGTTGGAAGTACATTCGCAGTCCGCGCCGAGAACTGTACGACTTGCAGGCGGATCCCGGCGAGTTGCGAAATCTCATCGACGATCAATCAGAAGTGGCGGAGGACCTGGAACGCAAGCTGCAGGACCGCGAAGCTGCTCTGGTGCTCCGCGATGCACCGAGTGTTGTCGTTTCGCCGCACGAGAAACGGCTGCTCGCCAGTCTGGGCTATGCCGGCGGCGGAGCAGGGGGGAACACCGAGACCGAGCGTCCGGACATCAAGGACCTGATTCTCTATTACAATCTGTATTGCGACGCGCAAGAGCTGTTGAGCCGAGGCGATTACCCGGCGGCCGCGGCGAAATTCGCAGAGGTTGTCGAGGGAGCGCCGAACTATTTTCAGGCGTGGTACAACCTCGGCGTCTGCCGCGGCAACCTCGGCGACTTGGCGGGCGCCGAAGCCGCCTATCGCCGTGCGGTCGAGATCGACGCCAACGCGACGGCGCTGACGGCGCTGGGCAGCGCTTGCCTGGCGCTCGAACAACCGGCGAAAGCCTTGCCGCCGCTGGAGTCGGCCGTCGAGTTGCAGCCCGATCTGCTGCGGGCCCTGTTCTTTCTGGGGGAGGCGCACCGGCGGCTCCAACACGCGGAAGCCGCGCGAAAGGCTTATCTCGACGCGCTGAGCATCGACCCGGAATTTCTTCCGGCGCGCGAGGCGATCGAAACGCTGCGGGACGATTGAGCCGGCGCGCGTGCCGGCAATACTTCACCGCGGCGGCATCATCCGCCAGACGAGCGGGCCGCGCGGTTCCATTTCCTGCGACGTGCCGACGAGATAGAACGCGCCTTCGGCGTCCCGCGTCATCGAACCATACAGCAACAGGCCGCGGTTGACGCCGGCGTAGCGCAGGGGAATGTCGAGCGACGTCGTCTTCGAGGTCGATGAGTTCAGATCGAACGAGACCCACTCGAAGTTGTTGACCGGGATGTGCGCGGCGGCGAGCAGCCACGAGACGCCGTCGATCGTGAACAGCGATTCGATTTCCATCTCGCCGAGCGGATGCATCCAGCCGAGGTCTTTGACCTCCGCCACCGTCTGGTCGCCCGGCGTGACGCGATACAACCGGCCGCCGTGCGTGACGAATGCGATCGATCCGTCGGCGAGGGGCTGCACGCCGGTGATACCGTGGGAATCGGTCGGGTTGCCATACAGCCCGAAGAGATAGTATTCCAGGTCGGTCTGGCCGAGTTCCGTCAGCGACTCGTCGAACTCGACGAGCGTCGGATCTCCCGTCAGTGCTCCGTCGGCGTAGAGC
>CAZDGB010000181.1:0-15525 GCA_964504645.1 uncultured Planctomycetaceae bacterium
GTTCGGGGCGATCTATTTCTGGTTCCCGAAGATGTTCGGCCGCATGATGAACGAGACGCTGGGCAAGTGGCATTTCGTGCTGACGTTCATCGGATTCAACTGCACGTTTTTCCCGATGCATCTGTTGGGCGTCGCCGGCTTCCCCCGCCGCTACGCCGATCCGTATCACTTCGACTACCTCTATCACCTCCTGGACCTGAACCGGTTCATCACGGCGTCGGCGATCCTGATGGGTTTCGCGCAATTCCTTCTGCTGGCGAATTTCTTCGGCAGCATCTTCTGGGGACCGAAGTGCGGCCGCAATCCGTGGAATGCGAACGGCCTGGAATGGACGGCTCCGTCGCCGCCGGGACACGGCAACTTCGACATTCCGCCGGTCGTCTATCACGGGCCGTACGAGTACTCGTCGCCGTTATCCCCTGACAAGGACTTCTTGCCGCAAACGGAATACGTGCCGCTGCCGCAGCGGCAAAGCGTGGCGCACGTGGGGCATCACTGACAGACTCCCGGGGATAGCAATCCCCGGACTTCCGCGAACGATTATGAACTCGCCCGTCACCTACCGCTGGTCCTTTCGCCTCGCGCTGCTCATGGCGGTGATCGCGCTGCTGCCGATCGGCGTCGGGGCCGTGGTGACCACCGTGAAGGCCGGCATGGCATTCGCCGATTGGCCGACATCGGACGGCCAGAACATGCTGTTTTATCCGTGGCTGCAATCGACGGGGGATAAGTTCCTGGAACACGGCCACCGTCTCGCCGGCATGCTGATCGGCGTCGTCTCGCTGATTTTCACGGCGTGGGCTTTTCTTGCCGACCGGCGTCCCGCCGTTCGAAGTTTCGCGTTGATCGTGCTGCTCGGCGTGATCGCCCAAGGCGTGCTGGGAGGCTTTCGCGTTCGTTTGAATGAGGACGTGATGGCCCTGCTCCACGGCCATTTCGCCGCGTGGGTCTTCACCGCCCTGTGGCTGACCGTGCTGGTCACCGCCGACGACAAACTGCAAATCGCCGATGCCGAGCGGCCGCGAACGGCGTTGCTCGCGGCGTCCGGTGTGGCGTTCGCCGCGGTCTTCGTGCAATACATTCTCGGAGGACGGTTGCGGCATCTGCATGCGAGCGATGCATGGCTGATTCATCCCTGGTTCGCGATCGCCGTCGTCGCTGCCGTGCTGGCCGTGCAAGTTCTTGCCGGACGGCAGAACCTGCCGCGATTGCAGACGACGGCTCAATGCGCCTTATGGTTGGTCGCGTTGCAAGGCGCACTCGGCCTCTTCACCTGGGGTGCGAAATACGGTTTTCCGCAGTGGGACATCATGGCCGAACCGGGCTCGCCCGCGCAGGTGGCGTTGTCATCGCTGCACAAAGTGGTTGGCCTGCTGACGTTCGCCGCAATCGGCGTCGGCTTCGTGCAAGCTCTTACGCCGCGCCTGTCCGTCGGGCACGTTTCCCACGTGCCTGAAGAATCCGTGACAGACGTCACGTTAGGAAACGTGGCCCACGCGGCGGGAGGCCTCTCATGAGTGTTTCTTCCCCCGTGACGCGCGAACTGGCGGCCGAACAGTCGACTTCGCGTTCGCTGCTGCAGAGCCGGCTAAGCGATTATGGCCAACTGATCAAGCCGCGCATCTCGCTGATGGTGCTGCTCACCGTCTCGGTGGGGTATTACCTGGCGATCGACGGCGCCGCGGCCGCCGCGCCGCTGTGGCTGGCGTGGATCGGGATCGGCCTCGTCGCCGCTAGTTCCTCGGCATTCAATCAATGGTGGGAGCAAGACCGCGACGCCCGCATGCGGCGGACGTCGGACCGGCCGCTCCCGTCGGGCCGATGGTCTTCCGCGGAAGTGCTGGCGTTCGGCATGTTGTCCGGCCTCATTGGATTGACAGTGTTGGCCCTCGGCGTCAACTGGTTGACGGCGGCACTGACGGCGCTCACGTGGCTGCTCTACGTTGGCGCGTATACGCCGTTGAAATCGAAGACGCTGATGTGCACGACGATCGGCGCGATTCCCGGCGCGATGCCGCCGGTGCTGGGCTGGACGGCAGCGGGCCGCGACATCGACGCCGGGGCCGTGGCGCTCTTCGCGATTCTGTTCCTCTGGCAGTTCCCGCACTTCACGGCGATCGCGTGGCTGTATCAGCACGATTACGCCCGCGCCGGCCTGAAGATGCTGCCGGAAGGCCAAGGGGCGTCGCGCATCGCCGGGCTGTCCGCCGTGGCGTATGCGTTGTGCCTCCTGGCAATTTGCTTGTGGCCGACGGCGTTGGGACTCGCCGGGCCAGTCTATGGAACGTGCGCGGCATTGGCGTCGGCGGGGTATCTCGCCGCGTCATTGCGTTTTGCCTGGAGGCCCGACCAACGCACGGCCCGCAGCGTGCTGATGGTTTCGCTGATTCATTTACCGCTGGTGCTCCTCGTGTTGACGTGGGACCACTGGCGGGGATTGCAGGGATTTTGATTGGTTTTCGCGACGAAACGGAAAGTGGATCGATGACTCATTCTCACGCCCCCACGCTGCGCATGGGGATCGCCATCCCGAACTCCAAACTCGGGATGTGGCTGTTCCTGGGGACCGAGATCATGTTTTTCACGGCGTTCATCGGCACGTACATCGTGTGCCGCATGGGCAGCCCCGGCTGGCCAACCGACGTGCACGTCACGCACATCAGCATTCTGGCCGGCGGCATCAACACGTTCGTGCTGCTCTGGTCGAGCTATCTCGTCGTCCGCGCCCACGACGCCTTGTTGCAGAAGCAGTATGTCGCCGCCCAGCGCTTCATGACGTTCACGCTGCTGTTGGGCTGCGTGTTTCTCGGCATCAAGGCCTACGAATACAGCGGCAAGTTCCAGCACGACATTCTGCCCGGCCGCATCCCGGAAACCGACCGGCAATCGGAAGACAAGTACGTCACGGAACTCGGCAACCTCATCGACGCCAAACTGACGCGGCTGTTCCCCGGCAAGCAGCGCGAGGAGCAGCTTGCCGAGCTCGACGAGCAGCTCGCCGCCGGCAAGGCTCCGAAGGACGGCGCGGCGCTCAAGAAGCTTTACAACGAATACGTCAGCATCCGCGAGCACGTCCGTAGCCAGTTGTCGTTCGCCGTCCCGTTCGAAGAGATCGACAAGCTCCGCGAAGTGACCGACCCGGCGAAGCTGCCGCCGCTCGTCTTCGGCAAGGCCCCAGCGCATCACGGCGCCGAAGGCGAGGAGCACGCGGCGGAAGAGCCCAACTCGTTCCGCGCCGCCGTGCATCATCTGCGGACCGATCCCGAACTCGCGCCGCTGGCCGGGCACGTCGAAGTCCGCCCGAAAATCCTCTACGGCAACCTGTTCGCCTCGAACTACTTCCTCATGACCGGCTTCCACGCCATCCACGTGATCGTGGGGCTGATAATGTTCATCATCGTGATCGGCAAAGGCCCGAGCCTGTCGATCCTGAACGCCGAGCTCGTCGAGAACATCGGCCTGTATTGGCACTTCGTCGATCTCGTGTGGATCTTCCTGTTCCCGTTGATTTACATCCTCTAGTCGAGAACGCATAGGCTCGTCTCTCGCTGGACTTTCGACTCTGGACTCGCTCATGACCGAACACGACCATCACGAATCGCACGCCAAGCTCTATTTTGCGGTGTTCATGGCGCTGTGCCTGTTCACCGGCGTCTCCATCGTCTCGGACGTGGTGCATATCCCCAGCCGGGCGCTGCTGGTGGCGATTGTCCTTTCGGTGGCGACGGCGAAGGCGCTGTGCGTGATGGCCTACTTCATGCACCTCAAGTTCGAGCGGACCTGGAAGTACATGCTGCTGGCCCCGACGTTCATCCTTGCCGCCGGCATGATGGTCGCCCTCATTCCGGACATCGGCGAGCACTACTACACCGTCGACACTCCGCAGATGGAACAATACGAGGCCGATCAACAGCAGCAGGCCGAACACGCCGGCGGACATCATTGAGGAGTTTGACACGCCACCCATGTCGCTCGCGCTGTCGGTTCGAGGGGTGGGATATCGGTATGGCGAACGCGTCGCCTTGAACGCGGTCGACGTCTCGGTCGACGCGGGACGAATTTTTGGGCTGCTCGGGCCGAACGGCGGCGGCAAGACGACGCTGTTCCGGCTGATCGCCACGCTGCTCCCGCTCCAGACTGGGGCAATCTCGGTCGCCGGCGAAGACGTGGCGGCAACGCCGCAGGCCGTCCGGCGGTTATTGGGCGTGACGTTTCAATCGGCGAGCCTCGACGGCCGGCTGACGGTCCGCGAGAACTTGATGCACCAGGGCCATCTCTACGGATTATCGGGAAACCGATTGCGGGATCGGATCGATGCCGTGTTGAACTACGTGTCGCTCGCCGATCGGAAATCGGAACTCGCCGACCGCTTGTCGGGCGGGATGAAGCGCCGCGTCGAGCTCGCGAAGTGCCTGTTGCATCAGCCGCGCGTGCTGCTGCTCGATGAGCCGAGCACGGGCCTCGATCCCGGCGCCCGGCTCGACGTCTGGTCGGTGCTGACGCATCTGCAAGCCGAGTTTGGCACCACGATCCTCGTGACAACGCACCTTATGGACGAAGCCGAGCGCTGCGAGCAGTTGGCGATCCTCGATCGCGGCCAGGTCGTCGCGGCCGGTTCGCCCGCCGAGTTGCGGCACAGCGTCGGCGGCGACTGCTTGACGATTCACAGCGGCGATGCGCAACGTCTGGCCGAGAAACTTCGGACTCGGTTCCAACTCGACTGCCGCGTGACGGGCGACGAATTGCGGATTGAACATCCGCGTGCCGCAGAGCTCTTGGGGCAGATCGTCGCCGAGTTCCGCAGCGAATTGTCGTCGATCGCGCTGTCGCAGCCGTCGCTGGAAGACGTGTTCCTCCAGCGGACCGGCCGGCGATTTTGGGAGAACGAGCACGATTTAGCGGAGGCCCGTCATGGCTGAAGCGGCCTCCGGATTCTGGCTTCCCGTGTGGACGCTGACGGAGCGGGAAGTGGTCCGCTTCTTCCGGCAACGGTCGCGGCTGATCGGGGCGCTCGTCCAGCCGGTGCTGTTCTGGATTTTGTTCGGCGCGGGGCTGCAAGGCTCGTTCCGCGGCCCGGCGGACATGTCGTACCAGGAATACTTTTTCCCGGGCGTCGCCGTGATGATCGTCCTGTTCACGGCGATCTTTTCGACGATTTCCATCATCGAAGACCGCCGCGAAGGCTTCTTGCAGGGCGTGCTCGTCGCGCCGATTCCACGGCTGGCGCTGGTGACAGGAAAACTCCTCGGCGGTACGGCGCTCGCCGTGATTCAGACCGTCCTCTTTTTGGCCGTCGGGCCGCTGTTGTCCTTCGTGGGACTCGCGCCTAGCATTCACACGGGGCTGACGCTCGCCAACTTCCTGCCGGTATTGGCGTTCGTCTGCCTGTTGGGACTGACGCTGACGGCGCTCGGCTATCTGATCGCCTGGCCGATGGACTCCATCCACGGATTTCATGCCATCATGAGCGTGTTTTTGTTCCCGATGTGGCTGTTGTCGGGCGCGTTTTTTCCCGGCTCGGACAGCGGCTGGCTGAGCTGGATCATCCGGTTGAACCCGTTGACCTACGGCGTGGCGGGCCTGCGTCGTTTGATGTCGTCGAACTCGGAAGCCGTCGCGCAGTTGCCGCCGCTGCAGTTGTGCATTTTGATTACGGTCGCCTTCGGCGTCGTCTGCACGACGATCGCGGTGTGGATGACCGAACGCCGCAGCGCCCTCAACGTGCGTTAAGGAACATCCCCTGACCGACAACCTGCCCAACACCGAACTCCCCCCGCCGCGACGGCCATTGCGGACGGCCGGGGCGGTGCTCTGGGTTTGCGTCGGCCTAGTACTCCTGGGCCTATGGTTCATGCCGCGCGCTCAAGACGCCGCGGCGCAAAGCGACGACGAGCCGCCGCAGAAGGTCATCCGCGTCGAAACCAATGCCGACGGTACGATCAACCTGAACGACGTCCTTTCCGGCAAGCCACCGGCAGCGGCCGACGCGAAATCGCCGTGGAGTCCCGACGGCGTCGAGGATTTCTCGTTCGAGAACTGCGACGGCCGCACGATCACCAAGCAGGACTTGCTCGGCCGGCCGTGGGTCGCGGCGTTCGTCTTCACGCACTGCGTCAGCACCTGCCCGATGATCACCGGCAGGCTGCGGTCGCTGCAGGATGCGTTCCCGAACGATGACGTCCGGTTCGTATCGTTCACCGTCGACCCGAAACGCGATACGAAGGACGTCTTGCAGAAGTACGCCGAGTTGAACGGGGCCGATCTCGACAAATGGTATTTTCTAAGGGGCGAAGCCGTCGACGTGTACGGGCTGATCCATCGCAACTTCCAAATGCCCGTGCAGATGCCGAGCGAATTGGACGGCAACTACCAAGTCATCCATTCGAACAATCTGATGCTGGTGGATGCGAATGGCGTGGTGCGCGGCAAGTTCGACGGCGCGAAAGATGAAGCTGTCGCCGCGCTGCGGCGCGAGTTGCGGCGAATGCTGCATCCGCAGGAACCGTCCGCGGAGGGGCCGCCGCCAGCCGCGACTCTGAATCCCGCACCGGCCGCGGAGATCCCCGCCAACGCCTGGTACATGGCGCTGCCGGCCGTCAACGCCGGGCTGAACGGGCTCGCCACGGTGCTCCTGGCGGCGGGTTACGTCCTCATCCAGCAAAAGCGGGTGATCGCCCATCGCAACGTGATGCTCACGGCGTTCGGCGTGTCGATCGTCTTTCTCGTCTGCTACCTCGTCTATCACGCCGCCTTGCATCACGACACGGGACTCGCCGGCAAGAAGTTCGCGGGGACCGGACCGGTGCGGCCCGTCTATTTCTCGATTCTGATCAGCCACGTCGTGCTGGCCGCCGCCGTTCCGGTGCTGGCGATCATCACGATTTACCGCGGCCTGAAATCGGACTGGGCGCGGCACCGGCGGATCGCGAAAATCACCTACCCGATCTGGATGTACGTTTCCGTGACGGGCGTTATCATTTATGGAATGCTGTATCACTGGCCCATTTAGAGTTTCGATTATGTTCCGGCAGAGTTTCGTGCGTGGACTGTCGCTTGCTGCCCTCCTCCTCGCCTCCGCAAACTCCGCGTGGGCGTGCCCTATGTGCAAGCTCGCGTTGGAGACCGACGATCCGCAACCGCGGGCTTACATGATCAGCATCCTCTTCATGATGGGGATGATCTTCACGATGTTCGGCTTGGTCGGCGCGCTCGTGATGTGGATCAGCCGGCAGGAACGCCGCCGTCTGGAAAATGCGGGCTACGCGCATCTGTTCGAGAACGCGGTCACCGAGCAGATGACGCCCGAAGCCGGCTGAGCCGCGTAAAGAAAACGCTGCGACTATGAGGATCGCTGGCGGGTTCGCAGTGTTTATGGATCAACGAAAATCGTACCCGCCCGCCGGGACCGAGCTGGCGCTGTAGTCGAGGAACCGCATGTGTTCCTTCTTCCACGTCAGGTTGACGATGCCCGTCGGGCCGCTGCGGTGCTTGGCGACGACAACCTCCGCTAGTCCCGGCCGGTCCTCCTGATCGTAGGCGTCCGGGCGATGCAGGAACATCACGATGTCGGCGTCCTGCTCGATGGCGCCCGATTCGCGCAAGTCGGCGAGACGCGGCCGCTTGTCCTCCCGCAGCTCCACGCCGCGGTTGAGCTGCGACAGCGCGATCAGCGGCACTTCGGTTTCCTTGGCGATCCCCTTCAGTCGCCGCGTGATCTGAGAAATCTGCTGCTCGCGTGAGATGTTCCGGTCGTCGGATTCGATGAGTTGCAGGTAGTCGATGATGATCAGGCCGATGTTGTGGCGGCGCTTCATGCGGCGGGCGATCGCGCCGATCTGGGCCACCGTGCGGCCGGGCCGGTCGTCCATGTAGATCGGCAGCTTGCTAAGGACGCTTGAGGCCTCCATTAACGCGTGCCGCTCCGCGTCGTCGAGCGTCCCTTTCCGCATGCGGTGCCCGTCGATCCGGCCCTGGATCGAGAGAAACCGCTCGGCCAGTTCCAGCTTCGATTGCTCCAGACTGAAGAGCAGCACTCCGGTTCGCGATTCCTGCGCTGCCGCCTGCGCGATGTTGCAAACGAGGGCCGTCTTCCCCATGCTGGGCCGGGCGGCGAGGATGACGAGTTCCGACGGCTGGAAGCCGTTCGTCTGATGGTCGAGGTCGAGGAATCCCGTCGAGAGGCCGCTGATCTGGCCTCCTTTTGCCGCGCGTTCGTCGATGCGTTTGAACGCATCGAACAGGATCTCCTCCATCGAGATTTTCTGGCTGGAATCCTGTTGCTCGAGGATTTCGAAGATGCCGCGCTCGGCCTGCTGCAGCGTCTCGTTCGAGTCGTCGGAGCCCGAGTAGCAGTCGCGGAGGACGTCGGTGCAGACTTCGGTCAACCGCCGCAGAATCCACTTGTCGCGGACGATGCCGGCGTAGTATTTGACGTGCGCGGCGTGCGGCACCGTCTCCATCAGCTCCATCACATACGCCGGCCCGCCGATCTGTTCCAATTGCTGGCGGCGGTCGAGTTCTTCCGCCAGCGTGACCGCATCGAGGCCTCGCGTGCCGGTCTCGAACATGCGGATCATCGCCTGGTAGATGGTCCGGTTGGCGTCGCTGTAGAAGTGGTCCGCGTGCAGGAAGTCGGCCACTTCGTCGAGGGCGTTGTTCTGCAGGAGCAGACTGCCGAGCACGCTCTTCTCGGCTTCGAGATTCTGCGGCGGCAACTTGACGTGCGGCGCGCCGCTCTCAACTCGCATGACGGCCATCTGCCTGGCTCCTTCCGGGACGTGGCGAAGAATTCGGACGACGGTCCGCAGATTTCGCAGATTGAAACGGCAATCGAAATGCGGCCGACAACACGCGGCAGAGACTCTGAAGGAAGCGTGTTGAAGCCGCTATTCAGACTTCAACATTCCGAAGGCCTTCAATCTGCGTGAATCTGTGAAATCTGCGGATCGCTCTCGACCTACTTCGCGCGGGACGTCGGCACGACCCAGACTTTGACTTCGGTCTGAATGTCGGCGGCGAACTGCAGCGCCACGGAGTACATCCCCAGCAGCTTGAGCGGGCCTTCCAGCTTGATGTGGTCCTGGTCGACGTCGTAGCCGGCGGCTTTGAGCGCCTTGCTGATTTCCGGCGCCGTGATCGAGCCGTAGAGGTTCCCCTCGTCGTTGGCGTTCGCTTCGAGAGTCACGCTGTACTTGCTCACGCGGTCGGCGAGCTGCGTCAGTTTCTTCAGCTTCTCGGCGCGGATCTCGGCGAGCTTCTCCTGGTGCTTTTCCACCATCCGCTTGTTGTGCGCCGTGGCGACCGTCGCCAGCCCCTGCGGCAGCAGATAATTGCGGGCATAGCCCGGCTTCACGCGGACGATGTCCCCCTGCTGGCCGAGATTCGGCACGTCCTCGGCGAGCAGAAGCTCGATGTTGCGGGACGCCTGGAAATGCTGTTCGGCGATGGAACCTTTGGCCATTTGCTTTCACCCTAACGACTAAAACGGAACTTCATCCGACGGCGGACCGCCGGGACCGGCATCGTAACTCGCCTCACCTGGGGGAGGACCGGCATCCGGAGCGGAGTACCCTCCGCCTTGCTGACCGCCGCCGCGATTCCCTCCACCGCCTCCGCCGCCACCTTCGCCCTTGCTGCCGAGCATCTGCATGTTCTCGCAGACGACTTTCAACCGGCTGCGCTTCTGTCCTGTGTCTTTATCGTCCCACTGATCGAGTTGCAGGCGGCCTTCTATCAGCACCGGCCGGCCTTTGGAGAGATATTCCCCCGCCACTTCCGCCTGGCGACCCCACAGGGTCACGTCCACAAACGTCGTTTCCTCTTTTCGCTGGTTCGACTGCTTGTCGAACCACTGGCTGTTAATCGCCAGCCCGATATCGGTGACCGCCGTGCCGCCGGTGGTATATCGCACTTGCGGATCACGTGTCAAATTGCCGACGAGAATGACCTTATTGAAACTTGCCATCGCAGCTCTTCCCTGTATTTCACGGGACGCCGTTCGGATTCGACGCGTCTAGCCGAGGGTTTACCGCTCTTTGGCTTCTTCCGGTCCGCGGTCGCCGCCGCGGGATTCGCGGCCGGTGGCTTCCTTCTGTTCCGGGCTGTGAATCGTGCCGTCGTGCGACGTCAGGGCGTTGACCATGGCGTCGAACACGACCTGCGGATGCCGGATCACCAGCTGTCGTAGAATCGTATCGTTCAGGCTGCACAAACGGTTGAATTCGCCCATCTGCTCGCCGTCCATCTGGAAGCAGGTGAGGTAATACAAACCCTTCCGCTGATTGGAGATCGGATAGCAGAGCTTTCCTTCCTGCCACGGGCGCGAGGCGACGACCGTCGCACCGCACCGGGTCAGAATCGCCAGCACGCCGTTCGCGGTTCCGTTGGGATCCGCAGCGAATCGGCCGCTGTCGAGCAGGAACATGCCTTCATAAGTGTATTGCGCCACGGGTTTCCCCTTCCGAATGCTTCTGAACTTGCGAAGTGGTCAGTGTAGACCGGAACGGCAGCAATTTCAATCCACGCGAAATCGGAATGGCACGTGTCCTAGTATGTGTCGATGTTGCGCAACAACCTGTTTGCGATCAGGCCAGCCCCATTCCCCGTTATTCACGCATACCATTTTCTCTATGCCAACCGCCAAACACGCATAGGCATAGGCCGATGCGATATCTCGCAATGCACGCCGAGCGACAGTTAACCGCCAGCTAAGCGACGCTACGCGACAACTAAGCGTCAATAATCGCGCACGACGGTCTCCAGCCGAACGCCTGTTTGCGAACAATTTGTTGCGCAACATCACCTGGTAAAGTGAGGGACGAAATTTTCGTTTCCCGTCCGATTTTGAGAGAATAATCCCGGCTTGGCGGACATCGTTCATTCCGGAAGTGGTCAGCAGGAACGGGTGGCTTTGATGCCGCAGCAGGAGTTCGCGGGAAATACCGGACCGGCCGGCCTCTCCGCGGTCGAAGTCGACGGCATCTACCGCGAATACGGCCGCGACCTTCTGGCTTTTCTGATGGGAGTGCTGAAAGACGTCGACGCCGCGCACGACGCCCTGCAGCAGACGTTCCAACGGGTGACGGAAACCGGTGCGACTGCGCGGCAAGAAACCCTGCGAGGCTGGTTGTTCCAGGTGGCGTATAACGAGGCAATGCAACTTCGGCGGCAACAGCAACGAGACGTTCGCCGGCAACAAAAATTCTGGGGCGATTGCCGCAGCCTGCCGCTACCGGGCGATCCCTCCCAGGAACTGATTCAACGGGAAATCGAGCAACGATTGGCGGCGGCCTTGAACGAGCTTCCGCAGGAACAACGCGACGTGGTCGAGCGGCGCTTGCGAGATGAAACGACCTTCGCACAAATCGCCGCGGAGACTGGAACGCCTTTGGGCACGGTGATGACTCGGATGCGGTTGGCGGTGGAACGATTACGAAAGCAGCTTCGCGATGACGCCTGATCTTTCCGATTCCGCGCTGTTCTGGGACGCCATGCGTTACGTGCTGGGCGAACTGACGCCCGCCGAAACCGCCGCGTTCGAGGAACGTCTGGCGCACGACGAACAAGCCTGTGCCGCGGTCGCCGACGCCGTGACGTTGAGCGCCGGTTTGCAGTCCGCCGCACCGGTCGCAGCAAGTCATCCGGCCGGCAAGGTCGCTTCCACGAAATCGCGCGGCTGGCTGGCGGTGAGTCTCTGCGGCGTCGCCGCGGCGCTGTCGGGCATCGCTCTGCTGTCGGCCTGGAAGCCGCTGACTCCGTCGCATCACGACCTCGCCGCGGTGGAACTCCTCGATCGGTGGGTTGCCGACAATCACCACGGCTTCAACGGCGAGCACGATGATTCGGACCTCGAAACCGAGGTGTTGGACGAAAGCCTCGCAGCGCCGCATTGGTTGCTCAACGCCGTGGAGTTGACCGCCGCTCGGAAACTTCCCTGAAGGATGCTCGTTCCGTGAAGCGATTCGTAATCTTGATCGTCGCGGTTTTGACGCTATTCGGCGGATTCGCATTCGCCGAGGAGAGTCCGACCGCTTCTCCGAAAAATCCCCCGGCGAAAGGCAAGGGAGCGAAAGCCGCGGCGAAGACGCCCGATGTGAAGCCGGAACGGGCCGCGGAGTTGCTGACGTTCGTCCGCGAGCATCATCCGGAACTGGCCGATCTGCTCGAGCAATTGCGGCCCATGAAGACATCCGAATACCAGGCCGCGCTCAAGGATCTCGACCGCGACGTTCGCCGTCTGGAACAGCAAGAGAAGAAAGCCCCCAAGCGCTACGAATCGGAACTCGGCTTGTGGAAGGCGCGGTCGCGCATCCGGTTGCTCTCGGCCCGGTTGTCGGTGTCGGAAGACGACGAGCTCAAGGAACTCCTTAAAGCGGAATTGCGGGGATTGCGTCAGCAAGAGTTGGCGGCCTTGCAACTTGAAATCGACACCGTGCGGCAGAATCTGGAAAAGCAGCAGCGCCGCCTGGAACAACTCGAAAAACAAGCCGCCGAATTCCCGTCGAACGACGAAGAGTGGCTCGAGAAAAAACTCGCGGCGCTGGAACAGGAAAACCAAAAACAGAACGCCAAGCGCAAAGACAAAGCTAAAGAGAAGGACTCGGCGAAGGCCAAGAAATCCAAGCCGGCGCCGACTGTGAAAGCCGAAGCAAATGAAGACTGATCTGCAAGGAAATGCCATGCTGCGTCTGATCTCCGCCGGATTGATTCTGGCCTGTGCCACTGTTCTACCGGCCGACGACGTGTTGCCGCGCATCGATCAACGATTCGCGCCAGACGCCGCCGAGGAAGTGCCCGATTTCCGGCAGCACATCGTGCCGCTGCTCGGGCAGTTGGGCTGCAACGGCCGCGCCTGCCATGGTGCGTTCCAGGGACAGGGTGGCTTCCGTTTGTCGCTGTTCGGTTACGACTTCAAGGCCGATCACGAAAACCTCGCGGCCGGCGAGAACCCGCGGGTGAACATCGCGAATCCCGCGGAGAGTCTGGCTCTTAAGAAGCCGCTGATGATCGAAGAGCATGAAGGGGGCAAACGCTTCGAGCCCGGAAGCTGGCAGCATCACGTCCTGCGGAACTGGATTCGCTCCGGAGCGAAAGGGCTGTCCGAGACGATGCCCGACTTCGTGCGGCTCGACATCACGCCGGCCGAAATCGTGGCGGCGAATCCGGCGGAAGAATTCCAATTGCGGGCGGTCGCTGTTTGGTCGAACGGCGTGCACGAAGACGTGACGCCGCTCTGCCGGTTCCAGACCAACAACGACGAGATCGCCACAGTGGACGCCGCCGGCCGCGTCGCCGTGCAGCATCCGGGCGACACGCACATCGTGGTGTTCTACGACAACAGCGTGGTGCCGGTGGAAGTGCTGCTGCCGGTCGGTCCCGAGCACGGGGACAAGTATCCGACCGTTCCCGCGCCGACGAAGATCGACGAATTGATCACCGGCCGGCTGCGGAAGCTGGGGATTGTTCCATCGGAACTTTGCACCGACACCGAGTTCCTGCGGCGGGTCAGCCTCGATTTGACCGGAACGCTGCCGACGTCAAAAGAAGTCGAAGCGTTCCTCGCCGATTCCGCGCCCGACAAACGCACGAAGAAGATCGACGAACTGCTGGAACGCCCCGGATACGCCGCGTGGTGGGCGACGAAGTTCTGCGATTACACCGGCAACAGCGGCAAGCAATTGAACAACGTCGGCGCGCTCGGTGTGCAGCAGGTGACGAAGGAATGGTTCGAGTGGATCCGCGTCCGCATTGAAAAGAACGTACCGTACGACGAATTGGCGTCGGGCATCGTCGTCGCCACCAGCCGCAAGCCGGAAGAATCGTACGCCGATTACTGCTCACGGATGAGCGGCTACTACCACGCCGACGCCGCGCAGAAGTTCGAGTCGCAGGATTCGCTCCCCTACTACTGGGCCCGCAAGAACTTTACAAAGCCGGAAGACCGGGCGCTCGGCTTCGCATATACGTTTCTCGGCGTCCGCATTCAGTGTGCCCAGTGCCACAAGCATCCGTTCGACCAATGGACGAAGGACGATTTCGACCGCTTTACGTCGTTCTTCAGCCGCGTCTCCTACGGCAACGGACCATCCAAGGCGGAAGCGAAAGAAATGTTCGAGAAACTTGGGCTCGATCCCAAGCTGAACAAGAACAAGCAGGCTCAAAGCCTGGCCAAGCTGCTGAAGGAAGGATCGACGGTCCCGTTCCCGGAACTCTTCGTCCCGCCGGCCAAGAAACCCGATCCGGAAAAGATGAAGAAGAATGCGAAAAATGCGAAAAACGCCAAAAAGCAGCCGCAGCTCGTCAAAGGCCGCACAGCGAAGTATCTCGGCGGCGAGGAAGTGAAACTCGATGAAGTCGACGACCCGCGCACGCTGCTGATGGATTGGCTTCGCGACGAGGAGAACCCTTACTTCGCGAAGGCGTTCGTCAACCGCGTCTGGGCCGGCTATTTCCATCGCGGCATCGTCGAGCCGCCGGACGATCTCAGCCTCGCCAACCCGCCGAGCAACGCGGCGCTGCTGGACTATCTGGCGACTGAGTTCCGCGCCCGCGGCTACGACATGAAGTGGCTGCATCGCGAAATCGCCAACAGCCGCACGTATCAACTCAGTTGGAAGACGAACGACACAAATCGGCAGGACCATCGGAATTTCAGCCACGCCGAGCCGCGGCGCTTGCCGGCGGAAGTCGCGCTCGACGCGATCCAGCAGGCGACGGCGAGCGAACAGCAGAACGCGAAGTGGCCACAGGACCTCGCGCCGCGGGCCATCGCCGACGGCAGCGAAGGCAAGAAAGGGGCGGGCTACGTGCTGAATGTCTTCGGCAAGTCGCTCCGCGCCAGCAACTGCGACTGCGACCGCTCGAACGACGCCAGCCTGCTGCAGACCGTCTACATGCAGAACGACCAGGAACTGCTGAACACGATCGACCGCAAAGGGGGCTGGATCGCTCAGGTGGGCAACGGCTCGACCGCTGCGGCGAAAGCGGAATCCACGGCCGATCAGAACCAGAAACAGGATCAGCGCCGCAAAGCCACTGCGAAACAAGTCAACCAATTGAAAAAGAAGCTGAAAAAGGCGCAGAAGCAGAATCCACCCGACGAAAAACTTGTCGGGCAATTGAAGCAGCAGTTCGAAGCGGCGGAGAAGCGGCTCGCCAAACTGACCAAAGTAGCCGATGCTCCGAAGGCGAATGAGGCGGCTATTCCAGTCGCGAGCCTGGAAGTTCCGACGCTGATCCGCGAGGCCTACCTTCGCACCGTCAGCCGCCCGCCGACCGACGAGGAAGTTCAGCGGGCGAAAGAACATGTCCTGCAATCCGGCGATCTCGCCCAGGGAACACGCGATCTCCTGTGGGCGCTGCTCAATACGAAAGAGTTTTTGCTGAATCACTGACCACGACCAAAGCCCGGCTTCAGCTTTGGGAAGCCGGGCTTTCATCGACCATCGACATCACCAACCGGAAGCCCGGCTTATCAGAGCCTAAGCCGGGCTTCGAGTCCGCCATGACAATCTCCATCCGCACTTT
>CAZDGB010000182.1:0-15483 GCA_964504645.1 uncultured Planctomycetaceae bacterium
GCGGAGAACTTGAGGTTCTTGTTGAGCCCCATGCGGATGTTGTCGCCGTCGAGGACGTAGCTGTGCTTGCCCATCGAGTGGAGCAGGTGATCCACGGTGTTGGCGACGGTGCTCTTGCCGCAGGCCGACAGGCCGGTGAACCACAAGACGGCTCCCTTGTGGCCGTTGAGTTTGGCGCGTTCGTCCTTGGTGACGGTGTGATCGTGCCACGTGACATTGGTGGCGAGCTGTTCGGCCATCGTCGACAATCTCCTGGGGTCGGGGTCAAATTTTGTGAAATCAGAGTGTAGGGGAACCCGAAGGACGAGGGAAGGGAACGTCAATTTTTCGCCAACACCCGCGGTTGGCAGAGGCGTCACATTCCGCGCGGCGTGGAAAAACCGGGGGCCCGGCGGGGAACGGCTGCTTGCATCGCCAATCGGCGATCTTTACCATGCTGGCGCGCCTCGTGGTACACGTTTTTAACGTGTGTCGACGTCAAGCATTGCGGGAATTTCGGCACGTTCGAAACATGCCGCCACCTGGATTCCCAAAAAATGCTGCCAGCAAACGATGCCGGTTCCGCGTAGGGCAGGACGGCAATCCTCATATTTTTCGTCATCGAACCTGTTCAGATCCGCATTTTGGAAGTCTCCATGAGCCAGGCCGCCCCGTCGGAACCCGTGATCGAAATTCGAAATCTGACCAAGATTTACCGCGATTTCTGGGGCCGCAAAAAGGTCCGTGCCGTCAACGCTCTCAGCCTCGACGTCCGCAAGGGGGAAGTTTTCGGCCTGCTCGGACCGAACGGTTCCGGCAAAACGACCACGCTGAAGCTGCTCCTCGGCCTGTTGTTCCCCACCGAAGGGGAAATCCAGATCATGGGCAAGTCGGCTGCCGACGTCAGCAAGAACGAGCGGATCGGCTATCTGCCGGAAGAGTCGTACCTGTACCGCTTTCTGAACGCCGAGGAAACGCTCGATTTCTACGGCCGGCTGTTCAACATGACGGCGGCCCAGCGGCGCGAACGGACCGAAAAGCTGCTGGAAATGGTCAAGATCAGCCACGCCCGCAAGCGGCAGTTGAAAGAGTATTCCAAGGGCATGACCCGCCGCATCGGCTTGGCGCAAGCGTTGATCAATGATCCCGACCTGGTGCTGCTCGACGAGCCGACGTCGGGCCTCGACCCGCTAGGCAACCGCGACATGAAAGATTTGATCCTCGACTTGAAGAAGCAGGGCAAGACCGTGCTGATGTGCAGCCACTTACTCGCCGACGTGCAGGACGTCTGCGACCGCATCGCCATTCTCTACGGCGGCGAATTGAAAGTGCTCGGCCGCGTGGATGAATTGCTACGCGAGCAGAACGTCACGCAGATTCTCAGCTCCAAGCTCAGCGATGCGGCCATTCAAGAAGTCGAAGCCGTCCTCAAGAAACACGGCGCGAAGCTGGAGAAAGTCGACCATCCGACGGCGAACCTGGAGGATCTGTTCCTCAAGACGGTTCAGGAAAGCCGCGAACGGCCCGGCCGTCGGTTCACTGCCGACGATCAACCACAGACGCCGGCGGCCAAAGCCTGATTTTGTTGGAGTCCCGGCTTTGCCAGTTTGCCGCAAGGCGGGACTCTATGAAGTATTCATCAGCGTTTTCATTCGTGTCCAAGGCTCTCGCTCATGAACTTTGATCTTCAGCCGATCAATTTGCCGATCACGCTTGGCAGTTGGGCCGGCTTTTTCCTCGGGTTCCTGGTGGTCGTCGGGATCATCTCGTTCCTGGTGTCGATGTTCGTCTACGGCACGCGGGGCCCCGGAGCGTTCTTCCAGGGGATCGCCCGCGGACTGCAAGAGTTGTTCAGCTTGTCGCCGCGCCGGCTCGGCGCGCTGACGATGCTGACGTTCAAGGAGGCCATCCGCCGCAAGGCGTTGCTGGTGTTTGTGGTGTTCGCCGTGCTGTTCATGTTCGCGGGCTGGTTCCTCACCGGCGGGACGGAGCAGCAGAAGGACTTCCAGGCAAAAGTCTACATCAGCTTCGCGTTACGGACGATCACGTGGCTGTTGCTGCCGGTGATGCTGCTGCTGGCGTGCTGGGCCATACCGGAAGACATCAAGCAGCGGTCGCTGCACACGGTCGTCACCAAGCCGGCGCGTCGGATGGAAATCGTGCTGGGCCGCATGCTCGGCTTCAGCCTGATCGGCACGCTGATCCTGATGGTGATGGGCTTCTTCGGCTACATCTGGGTCGTGCGCCAAGTGCCGCCGGGCCAGCAGAATCAATTGATTTGTCGCGATCCGCTGTTCGGTTCGATCCGGTTTCTCGACCGCCTGGGCGCCACCGCGACGAAAGGCGTGAACGTCGGGGACTTGTCCGAATTCCGCAGCTACATCGACGGAGCGACGAAAGCCCGTGCCATTTGGACGTTCAACAACGTCGATCCCAGCGTGCTGCACGACAACGGTTGCTTCCAGCTCGAATCCCGCTTCGAAGCGTTCCGCACGCACAAAGGGCAGTTCAAACGCGCGACTTATTTTCAGTACACGCTCGTCAACCCGGACAAACCTGAAGTTCAAGTCCCGTTGAAGTTCATCGAAATCGAAGAGTTCCGGAACAACTCCAACTTCGTGACGACGCAGCCGTCGATTCAACTCGCCGACGACGCCGGCAAGGCCCTCACCGCGTCGCCGAGCGCCGAGGCGCAACGCGATTTCTTCAAAGACGTCGTCTCCAACGGCAATGTGGAAGTCCACGTCTCCTGCATCGATCCCGGCCAGTACATCGGCATGTCCCGCATCGACCTCTTCTTCCGCAAGCCCGACCGGTGGTTCCTCGTGGGCTATTTGAAGTCGCTGGTCGGCATCTGGGCGGAAATGCTGCTGGTCGTGTTCATCGGCGTCGCCGCCAGCACGTTCGTGAAAGGCCCCGTCGCCACGTTCCTGACGGCGTGCCTCATTATGGTCGGCATGTTCGGCCAGAAATTCATGGACGAACTGATCAAGGCGCCCGAGGCCGGCGGCTTCTCCGGCGGCGGCGTGTTCGAGTCGATTTACCGCATGCTGATGCACATGAATCCCACCACCGAGCTTCCCGCCGGCCCGGCGTTCTTCATCATGCAGTACGTCGACTGGATCCTGAAGCTCTTCCTGTGGTCGGTGCGGTATTACATCCCGAATTGCGAGCATTTCGCGCGGATGCCGGAATACGTCGCCAACGGCTTCGACGTGCAGTGGATGGAGTCGCTGCTGCCGGCCCTCCTGGTCACCCTCGGATTTTTCCTGCCGTGCTTGTTCATCGGCTATTTCAGTTTGCAGTCTCGTGAGTTGGAATCGAAATGAGCGGATTCACGTCACAACAGCGAAAACTGGCGTATCTCGGTGGGATTCTTGTCCTGCTGGTGCCGATCATCGCATTCGGCCTGCCGTCGGACGGCAAGGAAAAGCCGGGCTCCGGGGGCGCGCTGGCCCGCACGCGGCAAAAGTACGATCTCGGCGAGAGCAATCTCGGCGATGTCGATCCGTCGAGCGTGACGATGAACCTGGTGCTTCTCGGTTTGCGGGGCATCGCCGTGAATCAATTGTGGATTCAGATGGACCAGGCCAAGACCGACAAGGACTGGCCGCGGATGCTGAACGCCACGGAATCGATCGTGAAACTGCAGCCGCACTATGAAAAGGTGTGGGACTTCAACGGCTGGAACCTCGCCTGGAACACGTCTGTCGAATGGGATGCCGTCCCCGACCGCTACTATTGGGTCAAGGAGGGGGGCAAGTTCATGATCAAGGGAGTGCAGCGGAACGAGAAATCGACTGAGATCCGCTACGACCTCGCCAAGATTTACCAGCAGAAGCTCGGCGTGTCGGATGAATCGGCGTACTTCCGCCGGTATTTCCTGTCGGACCCCGACGTCGAAGAATGGAAGAACGGCCCGGACACCAACTTCCATCGCGGCCCCGACGGTCCCTACAACGAGCCGAAAGACAGTTACCTCGTCGCGCACGACTGGTATCGCGCCGCCGTGGACAATGAAAAGAACTGGAAGGTGCCGCTGATCAAGGGGACGCTCGACCGCACGGCATTTCACGCCTTGCCGGCCCGCTGCCTGTTCGAGTACGCGAACACGTTGCATAAGGACGGCCAGTTTGGCGAAGTGGCCCGCGAAGCCTGGGCCAACGCGCTGGACGAATGGGTCAACAAATTCGGCCGCGAGGAGCTTTACTCACCGTGGGGCCCGACGGGCAAGATCGTGCGATACATGCTGGAGGCGACCGATGAAGACATTCGCGCGCTGGCCTCGACGCCGGAAGAGGAGAACGATGTTCGCAACGCCATCGACAGCTTTCAGAAGATTGTCAACTATCGCTATTGGCGCACCCGCGGCATGAGCGAGGCCGAGCAGGAGACCAGCGACGCCCACCAGCAGTTCTTCGACGCCGGCGAGAAGTACAAGGAACAGGATTGGCGGGCGGCGCTCGACCAGGTGGAGAAGTCGATGAAGGGGTTGGAGAACCTGCTCTCGCGATATCCGGAACTCCGCAACGAAGACAACATGATCGAGGAGTGCATGCTCGCCGTGCACATGTGGCACAGCATCCTGCGGTTGGAAGTCTTGAAGCCCGGCGAAAACCCGCCCGACGACTTCCCGCTGCGGACTCTGTGGCAGGAGAACGAGGGCCGCCTGCCGGAAATCGAACGCGAATTCCGCCGCCGCTTCCTGACGCAAGCCGCGGAGTAAGAAGAACGCTCAAAGCCTGGCTTTGCTCCGAAAGCCGGGCTTTGGCTCGTTGCACGCCCCTCTCTTGCGGGCGTATGATCACGGCGTCGTCTCGCCCTCGGAAGGACACGCCATGACCGATCCTGTGCGCCGCGATTTCCTCAAGTCTGCCGGTGCGGCCGCCGCCACCGCGCTCACCTCCAATTTCTTCGTTCACGCCTCCGACAAGGCCGGCACAAAGCCCGCCGTCGTCGGCACGGGCGAGTTCGCCTACGAGTGCCATCACAACTGGGGTGAAGTCCCGGAACATATCCGGTGGCACAACACGCACGGCGTGTCGGTCGACGCGGAGGGGCTCGTCTACATCACGCACCGCGCGCCGTTCGGTTCCGACGTCGACACGCTCGCCGTCTTCGAGCCGAGCGGCAAATTTGTTCGTTCCTTTGGTAAACAATGGAACTTCGGCGGCCACGGCATCGACATCCGTAAAGACGGCGACGAGGAGTACCTTTACCTCTGCATCACCACGACCAACCCGCCCGATAAGTCGCCGCGTAAACCGGGGTTGGTGACGAAGACGACGCTCACTGGCGAAAAGGTTTGGGAACTCGGCGCGCCGGCGGAAGCAAACGTCTACGATTTGCCCGAGAAATACAGTCCGACGAACATCGCCTTCGCTCCCGACGGCGGATTCTACGTCGCCGACGGCTATGGGCAGCACTACATCCATCAATACGACAAGGATGCGAAGTACGTCCGCACGTTCGGCGGCGCCGGGGAAGAGGCGGGCAAGTTCAAGACGCCGCACGGGCTGTGGACCGACGATCGCCCCGGCCGCGAACCGAAACTCGTCATCGCCGACCGCGCCAATGCCCGGCTGCAATACTTCACGCTCGACGGCCAAGCGGAAAGCCTCGTCGGCAACGTGAGCTTTCCGGCCCACTTCGACATTCGCGGGGACAAGCTGCTGATCCCCGATTTGCACGCACGGGTTTCGATCTTCGATATCGACAACGAAGTCATCGCGCATCTGGGCTACGATCCCGATTGGACGACGCAGGTCCTCGACGGCTTCAAAATGCGCGAAGAGCCCGAGCGTTGGGAGAACGGCAAATTCATCCACCCCCACGACGCCTGCTTCGACTCCGAGGGGAATATCTACGTCGTCGAATGGGTCAACATCGGCCGCGTGACGTTTTTGAGGAAAGTCTGACCCGCAATAAAACGCATTCTGGTTAGCCGCGACGCGAAGGCTCTGCGAGCAGAGCGCTCCGCCCGGAAACCCTCGTATCGCGGCTAACCGATGAAGGAAACGTTGATGAAGTTTTTCTCCGTTTGTGTCATTTGGCTGGTCGCGCTGTCGTCTTCCGCTTTCGCCGCCGGAAAACTCTTCTCCGTCGATTACCCCGCGTCGACCGAAGCCAGCGGCTTGCAGATGGCCGTCACGTATCGCTTGTGGATTCCCGACGGCGTCGTGAGCTTGCGGGGCGTGATTGTCCATCAGCACGGCTGCGGGACCGGGGCGTGCGAAGGGGGCGAGACGGCCGCCAACGATCTCCATTGGCAGGCGCTCGCCAGGAAATGGGACTGTGCGTTGCTCGGGCCGCGCTATCATCAGGCGGAGCAGCAGAATTGCCGGCTGTGGTGCGATCCGCGGAACGGGTCGGCCCAGACGTTTCTGAAGTCGCTCGACGACTTTGCCGAGCAGTCGGCTCATCCTGAATTGAAGACCGTGCCGTGGTGTTTGTGGGGCCATTCGGGCGGTGCGTTCTGGGCCAGCCTGATGCAGACACTGCATCCCGAGAGGATCGTCGCGATCTGGTTCCGCTCCGGCGGCGCGATCAATG
This sequence comes from uncultured Planctomycetaceae bacterium, assembly GCA_964504645.1. GTDB lineage: Bacteria > Planctomycetota > Planctomycetia > Planctomycetales > Planctomycetaceae > CAZDGB01. Next base: position 6,532 of record CAZDGB010000182.1, read on the forward strand.
CCTGGGCAAAAGACGAAATCCCGCGTCCGCAATTCCCGGCTGAAGCGTTCCGCATTCCGACGATGTGCAACCCCGGCGTCAAGGAGCGCGACGATCCGCGGATGATCGGCGCGTGGACCGCCGGCACGGGGCTATTTCATCTTTACCGGCCGCAGGGCGCGCCGATCGGGTTCGCCGCCGATCCGCGGAGCAGTCACGAATGCGCCGACAGCCGGTACCTGGCGATTCCATTTTTCGATGCGTGCCTGGAGTTGCGGTTGCCGGAGAAGGGTGCGAACTCGCAAGCGTTGAAGGTGCTCGATCAGAAGCAGGGATGGCTTTCGAATCTGGCAGGAGACGCGCCGGCGCCGTTTGCGGAGTACAAGGGGTTGGAGAATGAATCGGTCTGGCTGCCGAACGAGAAATTCGCGAAGTTGTGGGCCGAATACATCAAAGTCGGTTCCACGAGCGACGACACGCCGCCGGCAGCGCCGACGAACGTGCAAGCGGCTACGAATGCCGATGGCTCAGTCACGCTGACCTGGGATGCCGCAGCGGATTTCGAAAGCGGCCTGAAGTGTTTCGTGATTCGCCGCGACGGCAACGTGCTGACTCAGCACCCGGAAAAACCGGTCGGCAAGTTCGGCCGGCCGTTGTTCCAGTCGATGAGCTACCACGACACGCCTGAGAAGCCGCTGCCAGAGATGAAGTTCGTCGACACGTCGACAAAAACGGGTGAGAAACGTGAGTACGAAGTGATCTCGGTGAATTCGGTCGGGCTGGAATCCGCGCCGGCAAAAGCGAACGTCAAATAATCGCTTACGCTTCGCGCGCCACCTGTTCCGCAAACTCCAGCGCCACCCGAACATTCGCCTGCGTCCACAATAGCGGCGTGATGTCGTTCGGTGTCCACGTACCGTTCTCGCAGTAATACGACTCCGGACACCGATCCAACGGGAAACCAGTTTCGGCCGTCGTTAATTGCCGCAGCGAACGCAGCAAATGATCGCGGTGCCGCTGCAAATCGCGCGGCTGCCGGCTCGCGAGATACTTCTTGGCAAAGATGACGGAGAGAATCGGATCGAAGATGCACCATTGCGCTTCGGTGCCGGGTTGGAGCAACCGATCGCGGGAGCCGAGGTCGTCGCTGAAATCGGCGGTGCGGGTGTCGGCGGAGAGCAGCCGCTTATAATCGGCGCACCAGTAGGAATCGCCAGGATACCGCCGAATGCCGTGTGGGCCTTGCAGGTTTTCGATCACATCCGCCGCAATCTGATCGGCGACCGGGCCGTCGACGATTTCCAAGGGATAAATCAGAAAGAGCAGGGCGGCGTCGTAGCGGCGACGCTGCAACGGGTTCGCCTGGCGGCATTCCCAAGGGAGAATTTCTTTCAGCGCTGCGCGGCCTTGTGCGAGGAGAGCTTCGAGATCGGCGGAGTCGATGGCGCCGCGAAGCGCAAGCGAATGGGGAGCGGCGATCAATTCGCGATACTCGTTTAGTCCCGCCAGCGCCGCGCCGATGCTCGATGCGGCGATCTTCCGCACTTCCTCCCAGTGCCCGCTGTCTTCGTCGCGCCAGTATTCGACGACGCCGAAGAATTTGACTATCGACGTCAGCACTCCGAGTTGGTCCGGTGTCGGCTCGAGAGCGCCGGTGCGAATCAGCCGGCAGGCGAACCACAACAGGTAGCCCAGCGCATCGTTCTGCGCGTGCGCCCACTTCTCGTCGAGTTCTGTCAACGTATTGCCGTCGAAGCGGATATGCGGTCGTTGCATCGGCTCGTTGTGATCGCCCGCGCCGGAGAGAATATCGTCCAATCGCTGGCGGTTTCGCAGCAAGAATTCGAGCAACGATGTCACGGCTTTCACCGCGACCTTCGTTTCTCCGATTACCCAGTGCACATGAGCGATGTGAATCGTGTCGCGGACCCAGACCGATTGATAGCCGGACTGCGCGAAGTCGTCGCCTTGCCCGGCCGCCGCGGAAAACAGCCCCGTCGCGAGTTGCGGAAAGTGAAACGTCCCGCGGTCCGTGAGCGCGGCGATGACACGGCGAACGTCGTCGCCGGTGTAATCGGCCCGCGAAAAAACATCCAGCACGAATTGACGGCCCGAGTCCATTCGGCGAACTCCTCGAGGACACGACGCTTCTGCGAAGCGTCTCTGAGAGTCACTATTGCACCAGGCCCTTGGTGAGCGCCAGGAAGGCCGTTTCCAGGTTGACTTCTTCTTCGCGGAACAGCGTCAGATGCAGGCCGTGGTCGGTGAGCAGCGACGACAGCACGCTGTAATCCATCACTTCCGGCTTCAACAGCACATGCAGCGTTCCCTGCAAGTCGTCGACCTTGGCAACGTCGGCATGTTTTTCCAGCAGACCGGCGGCGCGCGGCAGATTTTCCTTGACGCGAATATACAACAGGATCTGTTGCCGCGCCTTCCGCATCACTTCGTCGACGTAGCCGTCGACGATCAGGTTTCCTTTTTCGATCATGCCGACGCGGGTGCAGACGTCGGCGAGTTCCGGCAGAATGTGGCTCGACACGATGACCGTCTTGTTCATCTGGCCGAGTCGCTTGAGCAGCGCGCGAATTTCGATGCGGGCTCGCGGATCGAGGCCCGACGCCGGCTCGTCGAGCAGCAGGACCTGCGGCTCGTGCAGCAGCGTCCGCGCCAGGCCGATGCGCTGCGTCTGGCCGCGCGACAATTGATTCACCATCGCGTCGCGCTTGAACGCCATATCGACGAGTTCGAGCTTTTCCTCGCAGACTTTTCGGCGGCCGGGACCGTTGATGCGGTACGCGGCGGCGAAGAATTCGAGGTACTCGATCACCGTCATGTCGTCGTAGACGCCGAAGAAGTCGGGCATGTAGCCGACGAGCCGGCGGATTTCCTGCGGATGCGTGTAGATCGACTTGCCGCAGACGTACGCCTCGCCGTAATCGGGGCTGAGAAGCGTCGCCAACATCCGCATGGTGGTCGTCTTGCCGGACCCGTTCGGTCCAATGAAACCGAAGACGTCGCCTTCCTTCAGCGTCAGGTCGATCTCGTTGACGGCGATCAACGAACCGTAGCGTTTCGTCAGTTGGCGGGTTTCAATCACAGCGAAAGTTCCAAAGACGCCCGGGGATAGCTATCCCTGGGCTTCAAGGCTTGTCAAATTTCTTCAGTTCGCGAAACGTCTGCTGCTTGCTGTCCACGGGCAGCACCAGCCGCACAAACGTCGTCACTTGTACGCCGGGCGTCACTCCCTCCGCGAATTTCAACTCGGCGGCGGGCCGTTCGAGATAACCGATGAGCACCGCCCGGTCGAGCGCGAGCAATTCCGACAGATCGAGCTCCGCGAGGCTTTCGTTGGACAGGTTCGTGTAGGTCGATCCGCCGATGTCGCCGTGAAAAGTCAGCACCGGCAACAAACGCTTCAAATCTCGCGACAGCGGATTGTACGCCGTCTGCTGCACGACGATCTGGTTGCGGTCCTTCGATTCCTGAAGTTCGCGGGCCGTCGTCTGCGTCAGGTAGCCCCGCAGTTCGCGCTGCACCACCGATTTCTGCTCGATGCGGAAGAGCTGCTTCGGGGCCAGAGGCACGACTTCCTCAGAGCCGGACTTCACCGGCAGCCGATGAATGCGGCCTGCGTACACCAGGAACCAGTCGGTCAGCGCAGCGGGGAGGTGATGTTGAATCGTCCCCGACAATCGTCCGGTGGCGGTGCTCGACAATTGCGATTCGACAAGATCCGGCCTGTCGGCTTCGGACAGAGCCGACAGCGACGCCGTCGACCATTGGGCCAGCGGCAAACCGTGAATCGTGCCGGCCTGGGAAGCGATCTCGTACTCCGCCTGGCCAAACCGCAAGCGGCCCCCTTCCGAACCGTACATGCCGCCAAACGACGATTCCGGCAACCCTTCCCAGCCGATCTGCATCCGGTCGTTTCGCGCGCCGGACTTCGTCCAGGTCGGCTGCACAGTAATCTCCGCGGCGTTCGACTCCGGGCTGTAGATCGTGACGAAATGCCAGCCGCGCACATAGCCTTTTTCGGCGTCGATGTCGACGACGTCGAGCTGATTGGCGAGCCACCGCGGCCCGTTCGTTCGTTCCGCCGTCCATGCCGCCGCGACGACGCTCGCCGCCAGGATGATCGGCAATGTGATCCACGTCGCGAACGGCCTGCGGAAGACGCGGCCCGTCAGCCAGTAATCCAACGGCCCGATCAGCGCGGTGACGACGATCAATCCGCCGAGCACCCACCACGGCGAGAGCCGCGACACCGAGGGAAAGTGTTCCAGGCACGCGAGCACCTGCGACGCCAGTTCCGTGATGCCGGTCGTCCCTAACTGCTGCGAGCGGTTGCCGGCCGCCGCGGCGTAATCGGCACTGCCCGTCATCTTCCGCAACAGGTCCCGCAATCCCGGCCAGTTCTTGAGCGGCGCTTGTGTGACGTCGAGCGTCAGGACCATCGCCGTGCCGAAGCCGTGCGATACCTCGACCAACAACGAATCAGTTCGGTTCCCCGCCCACACCTTGCCAAACGGGAACGACACCTTCGGCACCGGCAGCCGCGTGCCGGGGGGAATGATCCGCACCGTCTTGCCGGCGTAGGTTTCCAGCGACGTCAGTTCCCGCGTGGAGTTCGGTTCGGCAGCGACTTCGATCGGCAGACTTTTGACGAGCGGCGTCTCACGGAACTGGGCCGGACGCACGCCGATGGACATCGACAATCGCCCGCCGCGCTGGACCCACTGCGAAATCGCCGCGGCTTGCGCTTCGTCCGGCACGGTCGCGCCAGCGAGGAACAATTCGGCCACGCCGTCGTAGGCGAGAGCTTCGGTCGGCAAACCCAAGCAATCAGGCAGGTGAATCACTGTTCGCTGCCCGGACGATGAACTCGGGAGCAACGCCTGCACGGCGTCGGGAAGTCCCGCTGTGATCAGCAGCCGCTCCGATTGCGGATGCGGCACAAGCGCCGCGACTGTTTCGCCGACTTTCGGCACGACGACGTCCCGCCACGGCTGGCCATCTTTCACAATTCGTGCCTGGACGACGCCGTCCGGCCGCCCGAGTTGGAAACGTCCGGCCAATGGGCACAGTCCGGGTTCACACGCGGATTCCGGCCCCGCATACGTCGCCAAGTTGCCGTCGGGATCGGTCGCGGTGACATCGACGCGGTATCGGCCCGGTTCGGTCACCTGACATTCCGTCCGCAGCAGGGTCCAAGCCCCGAGGACGACATGCCCATTCCACCCCATGTCGGCCTGGTTTTCCGCTGGTTCTTCCGCCGCGCACAGTCGCTGACCGCACGCCAGAGCGCAGGCCAACACCCAACCGGCGAACAGCGGTTTTGGCAAAAGCGACCGAGCGGCCCAAATCCTCATGACGAACGGCGACACCCAGCGATTTTCCCGGCGGGAATGAAGGAGCGTAAAGCGTCACATCATACGCGGAACCGCCGTGAAGCGTGAGCCAGCCGAGGGAATTTTGAATGAAATCCTGCTGAACTCGGATTCGGCCTGCCAAAGCCGCGGATGGCATCCGCGGTCCGTATTTTATCGGCATCGCTCAGAAAACCGCGCTTGCCAACCGTGGCTTTAGGCCTGTTTTTCTGCTTGACACTACATCGGCCGACTTATACTATGCAACACATAGTATGTGTCACAAAACTCACGGGGAGATCGGCAATGCGAGTCGATCGCGAATTGATGCGCGGGGCGGGGCCGGTGGCGGTGCTCAAGCTGCTGCAGTCCGGCGAGAAGTACGGTTACGAACTGGTTGAGCAACTGGAACGCCGGTCGCAAGGGGTCCTGGCGATGGGCCAGTCGACCCTGTATCCGCTCCTCTACAATCTGGAGGCCCAAGGGCTGGTGAAAGCCGAATGGCGCGACACCGATTCGGCCCGCGGGCGGAAGTACTACCACCTGACGGCGAAAGGGAAGAAACGCCTCGCCGCCGATATGCAGCAGTGGGCGGCCCTCGTTCAGGCGCTCGGTACGCTGGGCGTGGTCGGCGAGTCGCAGCCCTCGCTGGGAGGCGCGCCATGACCGACGAGACGCTTCCGCTGCCAGAATCTCCCTCTCCGAAGACATCTTCGCCCGAATCGTGGCCGTCGACGTTAGGACGGATCGTGCGAACGCCAGTTGGCGACCTCGCCCGAGGCCGCGTCGCCCCGTCGTCGCTCACGCTGAGTAAAACCATTGAGCAAGCCGAACTCCCGGCGGAACTGGCGTCGCTGGTGCAGTCCGTTGTCCGCACCACGCGGTTGTGGCGTGCCGAGCAGATCGACGTGGCCCGCGAACTCGCCGGGCATTTTCGCGACGGCCTCGAAGCCGGCGCGTCCGCCGCGGAACTCCGCGAACGGTTCGGCGATTCGCGGATCGCCGCGCGGTTGATCCGCAAGTCCCGCATCCGCTGCCGGTCAGCCTTGTGGCACACGTGGCGCTATTCGCTGTGGAGCGTCGCCGCGCTGATCCTGATGTACTTCGGCCTCTCGGCGAAGTTCTTCCTCTCGAAACCGACGATCACGCGGCACTACATCCAGGAACTCAACGACCGGACGAAAGCGATCCCGGAAGAGCAGTGGGCCTGGCCGCTCTATCGGCAGGCGCTGAAGGGGATGAAGCCGTATCCGATGCTGGAGAAGGATCAGCCGCCAGATTGGACTGAAGGTTGGTGGACTTCTGACCCGAATCGCATCTCTCGAGATGCGCTGCCTTGGAAACAGATGCAACAGTACGTCGAAGAAAATCAACCGGCGGTGCGACTTATCCATCAAGGGGCAGCGAAACCGGAGCGGGGCATCATCTACTACGATCCCGCAGACCACCCGAATTCGAGGATGAAACCGGATCGGCCTCTCATTGAGTTATCTCACACCCAAACCCAGGAAATGCGGAAATTCGCGCGCTTACTGACCGCAGATGCCACGATCGCTGCAGTGGATGGTGACGGAGACAGAATGGCGGGCGATTTGCTTTCCCTCATTAGTCTGGCGGAGCAAGCGCGCGGTTTCACCATAATTGAAGACCTTGTAGCGACAGCTCTCCTGCAAATGACGATGGCAAAGTTGCGTGACATGTTGGAAGACTCGCCGCAATTACTGACGGACGATCAATGGATTGCGATTGCACACCGCCTAGGCGCATTCTACGGTGGCGGCACGATTCGCTTCGACCTTCGCGGAGAACAATGGATGCAGGAAGATGTGTTGCAGCGCTGCTACACCGATGATGGCAACGGCGATGGAACACTGACGCCGGAAGGTCTGAATCTCTTGGCCAAGTGGACATCGACCGATTGGCAGATCTCGATCGATTGGAGTGAATTTGAGCGAGATCCCCAGGCCCATTTAGTCGCAGCGGTTGTGGCGCCGTTCTCCATGTTGCGGGCTATGGGCCGGCGAGAATCGCGGGAGTTGACTGATCGGTTGTTTTCCGAGATGCGGACGGCACGGCAAGGGCCTCTTCACACATGGCCGATGAATGATCCCTTCCAGGAGTTCGCGAAACAGCACCGACGCTGGAGCGAAAAACAAAACGAGAAACTGGTGCCTGCCTATTCTGTCCCAGCACTGTTCTTCCCCTCTATCGACATCATTGACATAGCCGCCGAGCGACTCTGTCAGGTCCGCGACGGCACATTGACGGCGATCGCGTTGGAACTCTATCGCCGCCGGCACGGCGACTGGCCCGCGTCACTGGAACAGCTTGTGCCGAAGTATCTGCCGGAAATCCCGATGGACCGGTTCACGGGAAAGACGTTAGGCTATCGCCTCCAGGACGGCCCGGTGGTGTATGCTGTCGGCTTCGACCTACAAGACGATGGCGGTCGAGCTCCGGATGAAAAGGATTTTCATCGGCAGATCTTCCAGAAACCCCAGAAACCGTTGGCCCCGGGCGAAGGCTATGACTGGGTCTTCTTCCCTCGGCCGCGGCGAGTACCGGATGCAGAATAGGTTGCGAACCCAGAGTGCCTCGATTTCTTGACCGAAAGTCGCTGCATGAAACCGGTCCGCTCTCGGTTGTGGTCGATCCTGTTCCTTGGCGCGGTGGTCGCTTTGGTTACGTCCGGCGTCGACTGCTGGCGGCAGGCGACCGATGCCGACTCGTTCGGCATCGAGCAGATCATCGAGATGGACCGCGAATACTTTCGCCGGATGCAGCCCGTCTGGGATGAATACGAACGCCACCACCCCGACTGGATTCGTCCCGAACCGACGAGCGAAGCAACCTACCAGGAATGGCGCGAGCGCAGCCGGAAGAAGTGACCGACTCGGAAATCGGTCACGCCTTGATGTCGTACTCTTTGATCTTCCGATACAGAGTCCGCTCGCCGATGCCGAGCATGGTGGCGGCTTCTTCGCGACGGCCGCCGGAGAGTTCCAGGGCGCGTTCGATGTAAAATTTTTCGACATCGGTCAGCGGCCGGCCGATCAACAGGTCGGTCCCGTTGCGCGTCGCGCCGAGCGTTTCCTCGTCGATCGCCGAACTGAGCGGGGCGATTTCTTCCGGCAAGTCATCGACATCCAAACGTCCGTCGGTGTCGAGGACGACCATTCGTTCCACGGCGTTGCGCAGCTCGCGGATGTTGCCCGGCCAACTGTAGGCCATCAAAGCGTGCATCGCCTGCCGCGTGACGGTCGGCATCGGGCGGTTCTGCTTCGCCGCCTGTTGCTTGAGGAAATGTTCGACCAACAGCGGAATGTCGGTCCGTCGTTCCGACAGCGGCGGCAAAAAGATCGTCACGACCGACAAACGATAGTAGAGGTCTTTGCGGAACGAGCCTTTTTTGACGAGTTCCTGCAAATCGGCATTCGTTGCGGCGACGAGGCGGACATTGATCTCGATCTCATCGTTCGAGCCGAGCCGCGTGATCTTGCGGTCTTCCAGCACCCGGAGCAGTTTGACCTGCGTGGCCATCGGCATCTCGCCGATCTCGTCGAGGAACAGCGTGCCGCCGTGGGCCAGCTCGAACTTGCCGATG
>CAZDGB010000183.1:0-15384 GCA_964504645.1 uncultured Planctomycetaceae bacterium
GCGCGCAACACGCCCTTGCCGCCGACCAACTCCGTCACCGTCCGAAGACGACTACTCCCGAGCCGACTGGCTAATGCAGCACGTTGATTGAAGTTTGCCGGGGGTTTGTCGACTGGCTAGCCAGCGCGCCCGGATGAGGGGCTTGACAAACGGCCAACAGGCAACTGCGGGATGGTTCCGCCCAACTGATTGCTGTCGAAGAAAAGTTTAGCTGGCTCAGTCTGTAAGTCAAGGAATGTGGAGAGTCGCCCCGTGGTGAATCCGCGGTGCAAGTCCCTCAACTTTCACCAGTTAGACGAGTTTCACAGAAACTTCATCCGCAGAAATCGCCCCGCGGTTAGAACTCGATTCTTCGGAAATCTCCACGCAATTTCCCGAAAACCTTCTGAACGCACGCTTCACTGGACACCTGGAGAACGAGAAAAAAGCTACGCGTTCCGCCCCAAAGCCGCGAATAGTATTCGCGGGTTTTCCTCTTCGGCGACGTCCTTTAGAAGACCGCGGTTGCCAACCGCGGCTTTGCGATCAGCCGAGAAGTTCCGGACGCACCGCGCCAGCCCCGGCAATGGGCCACGGGCGGCCTTGTTGATCGGGCACCGTCGTGTGGGGATCAATCCCCAGGAGATGGAACGACGTGGCGAGCAGGTCTTTCGGCGAAATGGGCGTTTGAGCCACGTCGCCGCCGATGGCGTCGCTCTTGCCGACGACGTTGCCGCGGGCGATGCCGCCGCCAGCCATCACGCCGCAATAAACTCTCGACCAGTGATCGCGGCCAGCGCCGGGATTCGTATTGAACTTCGGCGTGCGGCCATGCTCGCTGATGCACAGAACCAGCGTGTCGTCGAGCAGGCCGCGGGCTTCCAGGTCTTCCATCAGCGCCGTGAACGAGTGATCGAAGACCGGCAGGAGATACTCCTTCAGCCGCGGATAGTGCTGGTAATGCGTGTCCCAGCCAGCGGAAAAATGTCCATAGGCATCCCAGAAGACGGTAAGAAAGCGGCCTCCCGCTTCTAATAGCCGCCGCGCCGTCAGCAGCGATTGTCCGAACAAGTCGATGCCGTACCGCTCGCGCACAGCCTGCGGTTCCTGCTGGATATCGAGCGCCTGCGCGATCTTGCCGGACGACAGCAGCGACCACGCCAAGGATTGGTAACGGTCCAGCGAGCGGACGCGGTCGTGGGCGTCCATCCAGCGTCGCGAGGCGTCGAACTGCGCCATGAGCGCCTTGCGGATGCCGAGCCGTTGCGGCGTCATCCCGTCGCCGGGCTGGCTGGCGATTTCCAGGCGGTCTTCGAGGCGAATGCCGGCGAACGGGTCGCGCCAGTCGATCTTGTCGTTGGCGAGCGACATTGGCACCAGCTTCGTCCCTTCGCCGCGGAAATCGGTCCATACGGGGTCGAACTTGCTGCCGAGAAACCCGGCGTACGGACCGCCAATCGGGCGGAACTTGCACCGCGAATACATTACATACGGCAAGGCGAGATGGCGCGGAATTTCCCGGAGTTGCTCCCCGTCGCGCTGCTGATCGAGATAGTCCACCACCGAGCCGATCGACGGCCAGTCGGAGCGGTTGTTCGGATCGGCCTCAACGATCGGCGAATCGGGAATGCCGGACATCGCATAGTGAACGTGATGAAACGGCAAGTGATGCGTCAGCGACCGGATCACGGTCAGTTTGTCGAGGATTTTGGCCGTACGCGGCAGACCCTCGCAGATTTCCACTCCGGGCAAGCCTGTGGAAATCGCCTTCATTTCCCCCTGGATTTCCGCCGGCGCGAGGGGCTTGGGATCGAACGTCTCGTGTTGCGGCGGCGCGCCGATCAGATAGATCAGCAAGCAGCGTTTTGCCCGGCCGTAGTTTGGCGCGGCGGCTGCGGCGTCCGACGCCTGCGTTTGCAGTCGGAAATAATTCTCCAGCGACAGCCCGAAGAGACTCAGGCCGCCCAACCGCAACAAGTCGCGGCGGGCCACGCCATCGCAAAGAACTTTTCGCGAGCCATTAAACGTCAGCATCGCCGTTCCCTTTCGCGCGGGGCGGGGAGAACCTCCGTGACGTCTTGCGATCCGTCGTCGAGCGCGTCGAGAAACCGCCCGACGTTGCGCCACCCCAAATCAAGGTGTTCGTGCATCCGTTCGCGGGCCGCGACGACGTTTCCCTTGCGGATCGCTTGCAGAATGCGGGCATGCTGGCGGTAGTTGCGAGCCAGCGTCTCCGCCGCGTGCGACATCGTCGTTTCGGGGAAACTCATGGCCTTCAGCAGAATCCCGGCGTCGGTAAGAATCTTCATCAGCCGCTGATTGCCCGCGGCCTGCAGGATGACTTCATGAAATGCGATGTCGACGCCGCGATGCTCCAGCCAGAGTTCTTCGCAGCGTTCGGCGTCGTCCATGTCGCGGAGTAGCCGCGCGATCCGCAGAATCTCCGCCGTCATCCGCTCCAATCGGCGCAGTTCTTTGGAACGAATCTTCGTCGCTGCTTCCGCCGCGGCAAACGGCTCGAGGAGCAGCCGCAATTGATAGATCTCATCAAATTCGCGGCGGTCTAACTGGCGAATGAACGTCCCTCGTCTGGGACGCTGCTCCAACAGCCCTTCGCTCTCCAACCGGCGAATCGCCTCGCGGACCGGCGTGCGGCTGATGCACAACTCTTTGGCCAAGACCGGCTCCGACAACCCTTTCCGCGGATCGATCCGGTCCCGAATCAGCTTCGAGCGAATGTGATCGTAAGCGAGTTGCGAACGGCTCATGAGAACTCCTGCGAAAAATCTTGTATACAAGATTGGGGCGGGAGAAGGCAAGCCTCTTTACCCTTGGCCGCGCCCGTTCTTTTGCGGTACAGTTTTCAAGGCGCTCCACACGGTCTCCAAAACGCGGGAGTCACTGCGCGATGCGGTTGATGACGGGAAACCAAAGAAAATTCTGCGATCAACTTTCACGGCGATCGTTTCTGGAGATCGGGTCGCTCGCCGTCGGCGGGCTGACGTTGCCGCGGTTGCTTGCCGCCGAACAGCAGGCCGGGCGGAAATCGCACAAAGCTGTGATCATGGTCTACCTGTCCGGCGGCATGTCGCACCAGGACACGTTCGACCTGAAGCCGCAGGCCCCGTCCGAAATCCGCGGCGAGTTCCAGCCGATTCCGTCGGTCGTTCCCGGATTCGACGTCTGCGAGCTGTTACCCAAGCTTGCCGGCGTGATGAATCGCTGCGCCGTGATCCGCTCGATCGTCGGCCAGCGCGACGAGCATTCGAGCTTCCAGAACCTCACCGGCTACACGATGGGGGAGACGCAGCAGAACGGCTATCCGAATTTCGGCTCGATGACGGCCCGCGTCCTCGGCCCGACGCAGCCGATTATTCCGCCGTTCGTCGACCTGTTCCCCACAATGCAGCACCGGCCGTATAACAGCACCGGGGCGGGCTACCTCGGGAGTCAGTTCCATCAAGTGCGAGCCGACGGCGAAGACCTGGCGAGCATGAAGCTGCGCTATGTCGAATCGGCCCAGTTCGCGAACCGACAGAAGTTGCTCGACGGGCTCGACAATTTCCGCCGCGCGGCGGAAGTCACGGGCCTCGGCAACGTCGATGAGAGCTATCGTCGAGCCTTTGAAGTTCTCACGTCGTCGCAACTGGTCGAAGCCCTCGACGTTACTCGCGAAGATCCGAAAATCCGCGAGCGCTACACGGGCGGCGGCTCGAATCATCAAGGCGACGGCGCGCCGCTCTGGAACGATCAACTCCTGATCGCGCGCCGATTGATCGAAACCGGCGTCCGCGTGGTCACGGTGGCCTACGGCTTCTGGGACACGCACGGCAACAATTTCGGGCATCTCAAAGGGAATTTGCCGGTGATCGACGCCGGCCTGTCGGCCCTGGTGGCAGACATCCACGAGCGCGGCCTGGCCGACGACGTATCGCTAGTCGTGTGGGGCGAGTTCGGCCGCACGCCGAAAATCAACAAGGACGCCGGCCGCGACCATTGGGCGCCGGTGCAGGCGGCGTTGTTCTCCGGCGGCGGGATGCGCGGCGGGCAGGTGATCGGCTCCACCGACAAGACCGGCGGGTACGCGGAGACGCGGCCCATTCACTATCGCGATGTGCTAGCCACGATCTACCACAACCTGGGGATCGACCCGCACGAATTCGTGCGCGACGCCAGCGAGCGCCCGGTGATCATCCTCCCGGAAGATTGCCGGCCCATCCGCGAATTGGTCGGATGAGATGGATCGAATCCGGGCTTCCCCTTCGGGAAGCCCGGATTCTTCCACGCACGATGTGTTCGAAAGCCCGGCCTTCCAGAGCGAAAGCCGGGCTTTGGTCTGGCAACCCCTCACGAGAAACACCATGACGCGTTTCCAGTGGTCGATCATTCTGCTTGCACTCGCCGGCACGGAACAACTCGTTGCCCAAACCACGGAGAAAATCTCCCGCACCTGGAACTTCACCGACGATGATGTCGGCCAGACGCCGACCGGCTTCCGCGCTGCCAAAGGGGACTGGACCGTGCAATCGGATGTCGGCAACAAAGTCCTCGCGCAGACGGCGAAGAACCATGACACGGTCTTCAACGTTCTGCTCCGCGCCGACGTGCTGCTCGCCGAGGTCGATCTTGCGGTGCGGCTGAAAGCGAACGCCGGCGTCGTAGATCAAGGGGGCGGCCTCATCTGGCGGGCGAAGAACGCGAAGACCTATTACGTCGCCCGCTACAATCCGCTCGAAGATTCCTACCGCGTCTACAAGGTCGTTGACGGCAAACGCTCGCAGCTCGGCAGCGTGAAGAAACCCGGCGACACCGAATGGCACACGCTCCGCGTCACTATGCAGGGAGACAAAATCGCCTGCTATTTCGACGGCGAAGTGGCGATGGAAGTCGAGGACAACTCCATTCGCGGCTACGGCCGCATCGGCCTGTGGTCGAAAGCCGACGCTCAATCGTCTTTCGATGATCTGAGAGTCAGCGGCGACGGACTCGTCGTCGAGCCGCCTTCTGCGCCGGCCGAAACGAAAGAGTTCGAGATCAAAAATGACCGGGCCTATCTCGGCGGGCACGAAGTCGATCTGTGGGGCCTGCGCTGCGGCAATGCGTTTTACAGCGACGCCGTCACCGAGCGCTACATCCGCAACTTCGACAACATGAACGCGCACGGCATCAATCTCGTCGGGGCGTACATTCAAGGCGTCAACGCCGGGTTTCCCGACGGTGACGCCGGCGCCAACGGCTTCGCGCGGAACGGCAAGCTCTTGCCGGAAGTCGCCCGCCGCGTGGAATGGTTCGTCCGCGAAGCCGACAAGCGGGGCATGGTGGTGATGGTCGGTGTCCTCACGCCGCGCAAGGATCAGGATTTTTACGACGACGCGGCGATTCAGCGGGCCGTCGAGGAGACTGCAAAGTTTCTCGTCGACAAGAAGCTACACAACGTCTTCGTCGACCTGTGCCACGAGTTCAACAACCCGCTGCGGATGGACCAGCCGTTCCTCCGCGAACCGGACGGCATGACGAAAAAGGATCAGATCACGAAATGGTTCAAGGCGATCGCGCCAACGATTGAAGCGGGCATCACGCCGCACTGGAAGACCGACACGCTCGACCATTACCCGACGATGGATGTCCGGCTGATCCAGAAGGCGATGGCCATTCCGCAAGAGGGTTTCGTCGTCAACGTCGAGCCGGTCCGCGAGGACTACTTCAACAACGACGGCATTTTCAACGCGACGAATCTGGAGACGATCTTCACGAATTGCCGCAACTATCTCGACGCGCCGAACGCTGTCTTCATGTTCCATTCCGGCCACGTGCAAGGCATCACGAACTTCAGCGGCACGGCACCGCACGGCGAGATGGGTGGCTACGGCACCGGTCCGACCGACCGCGGCATCCGCTTCTACTACGATTGGGTCCGCGATAACGTCGGCCGCTGGGAGTATCCGCAGCACGTTCCCGCGGCGGAGTTCTCGATTGACACTCCGCAGCCTTAACTGAACAATCGAACCAGCAGACGATCAACGGCTGGCTCACGCCGCTGACACGTGCGACACGTCATCCGACTCAATCAATGAGAGGAACCGAATCATGCGTCGCCGCGGCTTCACCTTGATTGAACTGCTGGTCGTGATCGCCATCATCGCCGTGCTGATCGCGCTGTTGCTTCCCGCCGTGCAGCAGGCGAGGGAAGCGGCCCGGCGGACGCAGTGCCGCAACCAGCTCAAGCAGTTCGGCTTGGCGATCCATAACTACGAATCGACGATGACCAGCCTGCCGCCGGCGTCGGTCGTCATCGTGCTGAGCGCCGCCGGGGCGACTTACACGCAGGACGTCAGCCCGTTTGCGCGGCTGTTGCCGTACTTCGAACAGGCCAACGTCTACAACCTGATGAACCTCAATGCCGAGTACAACAACACGACGGCGAACACCGCTGCCGTCGGCCGCGTGATTTCGTTGTTCCTCTGCCCGTCCGAGCCGCGGCAGGAAGCGTTCGCCCATGCGAAATACGGCAACACCGGCGGCGTCAACTATGGTTTCTCCATGGGCGACTGGTACGTCTGGCAAGCCGCCGTCGGTCAGACCTATGATCCGGCCACACGTTCGGCGTTCGGCGTCAACCTCAACCGCAAATGGCGAGATTTCACCGACGGCACTTCGCAGACGCTGCTCATGTCGGAAGTGAAGAACTATCAACCGTACATCCGCGATTGTGCCATCCCGTTTTCGATCAACGACCCGGACGCCGTCCCGAGTCCGAATGTCGATCCGGCGCTCGTGCCCGAGTACGCCGGTTCGGGGTGCACGGTCCTCGACAACGCCCACACACAATGGAACGAGATCGCCGTGCATCACATCGGCATGACGACCGCCTGGACGCCGAACAAGAAGACGCCCGGCGCCACGTTTACCGACGTCGACTTGAACAGCCGGCGGGAACGCATCGGCGGTCCGACGTTCGCCGCCATCACCTCTCGCAGCCACCACGTCGGCGGCGTCCATTCGCTGTTCGGCGACGGCACGGTGCGGTTCATCTCATCGTCGATCGACGGTTTCGTCTGGCGTGGTCTCGGCACTGTGGCTGGCAGCGAAATCGTGGGCGAATACTGAAATTTCCAGAATGCGAATCGGAAGCGTGATGCAGCGCTCGATGGCACGTCGGGCTTACGCCGCGACACTCGCCTTGTGGCTGACGGGCTGCTTCGTGTCGGTGCAGTCCGATGAGGGTTACGATCCGCAGTTGGCGCACGAAACCCTGCTTTCCGCGCTCGACGCCTGGAAAGACGGCAATGTGAAGGTACTAGTGACGCTCGAATCGCCGATCCGGTTTCTCGACGACGATCTACTCGCCGGGTTCCAATTGGAAGACTACGAGATCGAGCTGACCAGCGGCTCGCCGCGCCCGTTCCAGAACATCCCGGTGACGCTGACTCTGCGGAAGGCGAACCAATCCATCCAACGCGCGGCGACCTATCAGATTTCGCTCGAACCCGATCGCGCCGTGCTGCGCAGCGATCCGTAGGGTTTGCGCCGCTGGTTGCCCGCCGCTAGGATGTTCCCATCCGTGAGACATCAAAGGGGAATCATCATGCGGCGCTTCTGGCTGGTTTGTCTGGCGATCTCGTTCTGTCCGACGGTTCGCGCCGCCACGATCATTCACGCCGGGCGGCTGATCGACGGCGAAAGCGATCAGCCCAAGACGGAAATGACGATCGTCGTCGACAACGGCAAGATCGTCCGCATCGCGACCGGGTACATCGAGCCGAAAGCCGACGACACGCTGATCCGGCTCACCGAGTACACCGTGATGCCCGGCCTGATGGACATGCATACGCATCTGATGTCGCAGCATTCCAAGGAAGTTTACTCCGAGCAGTTTTTCCTCGAAGAAGCCGACTACGCCCTGCGGTCGACGATGTACGCGCGGCTCACGCTGCTGGCCGGGTTCACCACAGTCCGCGATCTAGGAGATAACGGCATCAACTCCATCTCGCTGCGAAAGGCGATCAACCAGAAATTCATCATCGGCCCGCGGATTTACACGTCGGGCAAGGCGCTCGCCACGTCGGGAGGCCATGCCGATCCGACCAACGGGTTGAAGGGCGAGTTCCGCCGCGACGGCATTCCGACCGATGGCGTCGTCGATGGACCGGACGAGGCCCGCAAGGCCGTGCGGTTGCGCTATAAGGAAGGGGCCGACCTCATCAAGCTGACGGCGACGGGCGGCATCCTCAGCCTTGCCGCCAGCGGCCAGAATCCGCAGTTCACCGACGAGGAATTGAAAGCCATCGTCGCGACGGCGAAAGATTACAACATGACGGTCGCCGTCCATGCGCACGGCGCGGAAGGCATGAAGCGGGCCGTGCTGGCTGGCGTCGATTCCATCGAACACGGCACGCTGATGACCGACGAGGTCATGAACCTGATGAAAGAGCGCGGCACATTCTGGGTTCCCACCATGCTCGCCGGGGCATTCGTCACCGAGAAATCGAAGGAGCCGGGCTACTTTCCGGACATCGTGCGCGGGAAAGCCGCGGCGATCGGTCCCGTGATTCGCGCCACGTTCGCCAAGGCGCAAGCCGCCGGCGTGAAGATCGCCTTTGGCACCGACACCGGCGTCTCGCCCCACGGCGAGAATGCCCGCGAATTTGAATTGATGGTCGAAGGGGGCCTGCCGCCGATGAAGGCCATTCAATCGGCGACCAAAGTCGCGTCGCAACTCCTCCGTGTCGAAGATAAACTCGGCACGCTCGTCCCGGACAAGATCGCCGACGTCGTCGCCGTGACAGGCAACCCGCTGGAGGACATCAAAGCGATGCGAGACGTCGTTTTCGTGATGAAAGACGGCGAAATCTACAAACGCCCGTAGTCCCTAAATAACGGCAAGGGGCGGCCGGCTGTCTACCGGCCACCCCCGCCCGGCGAGGCGCACAAGTCGCCTCGCCTGTGCGCGGCCGACCGGCGAATTGGACTCGAAACGGCCTCAAATGGGCGTAGAGACGCCGCCGGTCTGCATCAAATTTTCGTTAAGGCCCGCGCGAGACACGCTTTTTCCTGCAACGTTTTGCTGACGGTTATGCCGGTCGCACCGCCGACGGCAGGTTGCCAGAAATCAATTTGCGTTGATTTCGGGTTCTTTAACGTTGCCGAAAGAAAACTGTCCTACTGTTGAAGTGAGGCTGGTAAGTCGTTCCTTCGACGCCGGCCGGTCATTGGGGATGAATACAGAGAGGTTGGACATGTCGGCTCAAACAGCGAACACGACGACCGGTGCGCCCGCCGTCGACCTGATGGCGCTGCTGGGACGCTGCCTGGGGAACTTCAAAATGGTGGAACGGGTCCTGTCGACGTTTCGCGTCACGGGACAGGCGGACCTCGAAACCTTGTCGCATGCGATCGAATCCGCGGATTTCGACGCCGCCGTCCACGCGGCGCATCGCTTGCACGGATCCGCGGGAAACGTTTCCGCCACGGGTCTCAAAGAAGTCTTGAAGACCGCCGAACGGCTGGCCCGCGAGCAGAATCGCGACGAACTGTTGATGATTCTGGGCCGACTACAGGCGGAATGGGAAGAATTCGAACGCTTCGCACAGTCGCTGGCCTCGGGCCCGAAATTGCAGAATACCCTGGAAGCATGCCATGCAGGTGCTAGTCGCTGAAGACGACGCCGTCACCGCGCTGATGTTGCAGTTCTGCCTTGAGCAGTACGGCTACGCGGTGACGGTCGTCGACAACGGTCTGGACGCGCTCGAACGGGTGCGCTCCGGCGAGTTTCAGCTCGTGATCTCCGACTGGGAGATGCCGAAAATGACCGGCATCGAACTCTGCCGGCAGATCCGCAAGCGGCCCTCTAGCAGCTACACCTACGTCATTCTCCTGACCACGCAAGCCGGCACGAAAAACGTTGTCGAAGGCCTGGAAGCCGGAGCCGACGACTTCATCACCAAGCCGTTTCAACCGGAGGAGCTGCACGTCCGGCTGCGGGTCGGCGAGCGCCTACTCTCGCTGGAAAGCCGCGACGTCACGATCTTCGCGCTGGCCAAGCTCGCCGAATCGCGCGATCCTGAGACCGGCGCGCATCTCGACCGCATCCGCGAATACTCCAAGGTGCTCTGCGAACATCTCGTCAAGCACGGCCCGTATACCGACCAGATTGACGGCGACTTCGTACGGCTGGTTTACCTGACCAGCCCGCTGCACGACATCGGCAAAGTCGGCATTCCCGACCACGTGCTGCTGAAGCCTGGCGCGCTCACCGCCGACGAATTCGCCGTCATGAAACAGCACGCGGCGATCGGCGGGGCGACGCTGAACGCTGCGCTCGAGACGCGGCCGGATGTCGAATATCTCCGCATGGCGCGCGACATCGCCTACTCGCATCACGAGAAATTCGACGGGACCGGCTATCCCCGCGGACTGGCCGGCCAGGAGATTCCTCTTTGCGGCCGCATCGTCGCGCTCGCCGATGTCTACGACGCCTTGACCACGAAGCGTGTCTACAAGCCGGCGTTCCCGCACGAGAAGGCACGTTCGATCATCCTCGAAGGCGCAGGGAAGCACTTCGACCCCGCGATCGTGGAGGCGTTCCTCGCCTGCGAAAGCAAGTTCGTCGCGATCCGCGAACGACTGGCCGATACCGAGACGCCGCCGGAACCCGTCGCCGCGGAAGCCCGCCCGGAAAGCGCCTGCCTCGTGACGGTTTAGCCAAAGCCCGGCTTCCTCCAGCGGAAGCCGGGCTTCGGCCGTCTCTCACCGCTTCCGCAGCCGGAAGAAGATGATATTCCGGCTGTCTTCGGCGAAGACCGACAGCTCGCGAATCTCCGACTCGTCAATCTCGCTCGTCAGGCGGACCATGTCCTGTCGCGTACGGTAGATCAGGCTCCAGTCCATGAACGCCTCCATGTAGGCGATGTCGCGGATGCCGGGCATGAAGTTGGCGACGATCAACTGCCCGCCGGGATTCAGCATCTCGAACATCGTGCGGACCAGCCGGCTGCCGACGTTGTCGCCGAGATAATCGAACAGGCCCGTCGAGTAGATGATGTCGAACTTGCCGATCGAGAGCTTGTTCTTGATGAGCGAGATGAACGGCGCCGGGACGGTTTCGACGCCGTACGGTCCGTACTGCCGCTGGACTTCCGCGAGGCTGATCTCGTCCACGTCGAGTGCGACGAACCGGCCGAAGCGCCGGCGGCGGATGGCGGAGCTCAGCAGCGCTTCGCGGAGATGTCCGGCGGCGATCGCCAGGATGTGCTGATCGGCCTTCTGGCTGGTGGCATAGTCGATTAGATCGGCGACAAAGGCCCGCCGGGCGCGGACGCCTTCCGCCGCCGGTGCGGCGGCCGTATAGCGGTAGATGTCCAGGCCGAGCGGCGTCGTGTCCGGTTCCGGCCAGCGTTCTTCCGGTCCGTAAATCAAGTCGAGCATAGGGGCGTCGCCGGCATAGCCCCGCGGCTTGGAGTACGCACGGTAAGTGAACGGGTCTTCGTGAATCGTCGAGAGGAGCGCGTGCGCCCGACAGGTCTTGATGTCGGCCTGCCATTCCTCCGGCGTAACGCTGAACTTCCGCCGCGCCAATCCGCCGAACAGGTTGTCCAGCGCCACGTTCACCTGAGCGCGATCTCCGTCGGAGTGCAGCAGCAGATCCTGCGTGCGATCGAGCAGACGCATCAGATCGAGATCGCTCTCGGTCAGAATCTGCGTGTCGCACGCGGCGGCATCATCGGTCACGGAACTGCCGCGCGGCGGCACCGAAAGAGCAGTCGTCATGAATGTTCCGGGGGTCGCAGCCCCCGCTCCTCGAAGTAAAGCCTGGGAAGAAAACGTCCACTATCGACAGGTGCCGCGTCGGCGCGTCAGGCTGCTGTCGAGGAACAATTCCACTATGCAAGACGCCTTTCGTAGGACAGGAGAAAAACTGTCACTCCCTCCGCCATTTTTTGGAATGCGCGCCGATCACGAAATTCAGCGAAATTCGACCATCGATTGCCATTAGGCGAACTGCCGGCGAGCGAACCGGTTAGGCGCAAGAAACCGTTCCGTGTCCCTCTCTGGCGAAAGCGCAGCTTCCTCGGGACCCCGGCAGAATCTCGCTAATCCCTACAATCGAAATTTCGCGATCGAAGCGCGCGCAGTTTTTCGGCCGTGGAAATTTCGTTGTGACCAGCTTTGTGATTACGTTGCGCACGCGCGGCAGCCTCGGCACAAACCGCTGGGTCGGAGCGCCGGCGATCGGACTCGCGAAAATCGCCGCAAGAATCGCCCGGCTTTGGCGTTGCTGCGGATCGGGCAGGTTAAGTTTGCGGTACGGGCGGCGTTGTCTTTCGGCAACATGACGACAGAATCGAACGCCGCACGCCAGGGACGCCTTTCGCAATGGCCGGCTGGTCCGACGCTCTCGATGCGGTTTTTCCTCAGCGGTTCGACGTGATCGAGGCCTGGACCGGCGCGTCGACAGCGGACGCCTGTCTCGCCCGCGACCGTGTCGCGGGCCGTGCGGTCGTCATCAAGTCGCTCGGGCTGTCCGCGTTGCCCGCCGGGGCGAAACTTCGGTTCGAACAGGAGCAGGCGGTCTGCGGCGCCGAAGCGCCGGAACATCTGGCCCCCTTACGGGAAATCGGCCACGGACGCGATCATTGGCACTTTATCCGAGATTTCGTCGTCGGACGTCCTCTTTCGGCGCGGCTGCGCGAAGCACCGCTCGGCGT
Organism: uncultured Planctomycetaceae bacterium; assembly: GCA_964504645.1. Taxonomy (GTDB): domain Bacteria; phylum Planctomycetota; class Planctomycetia; order Planctomycetales; family Planctomycetaceae; genus CAZDGB01. The sequence continues at coordinate 12,684 of CAZDGB010000183.1, forward strand.
GGCCGAAACTCTGGACGTCAGCCGCTGTCTGCTCGTTGCGATCCGGCATCTGCATCAGCACGACGTGTTGCACGGCAATATCAAGCCGTCGAATCTGATCCTGCAACAGCAGGACGACCGGTTGCAGGCCACTCTGGTGGATGGCGGATTCCGGAACCAGGACCTGCTGGAAAAATCGGCTCCCGGCCAGCGGCTGGAAGCCAGCCTGTATCTTTCCCCCGAACAAGCGGGCCTCATCGACTGCGAGATCGACGAGTCGTCCGATCTCTACTCGGCGGGCCTGGTATTGTTCGAATGTCTCGCCGGCCGGCCTCCGTTTCAGGATGAAGACGCCGGTTTGGTCCTGCTGCAGCACATGACGGAGAAAGTGCCGCGGCTGCGGGTCTCGCATCCAAACGTCCCGCGGGCTTTGGACGACCTCATTCAGCGGCTGCTGCGCAAGGATCCGCGCGACCGCTACCAGTCGGCTCAATCGGTGCTTGCCGATCTGGAACTCATCGCCGCCGCCTGGTCGGCGGGCGACGTCGATCCCGATCTTGTCATGGGCCGGTCGGACGTGCGGCGGACGCTGACCGCGCCGACGTTCATCTCCCGCCGCAAGGAACTGGACGAACTGTGCCTGCATTTGCAGCAGGCGAGCTTTGGCCAGGCGGGACTGGTGGTCGTCGAGGGAAAATCGGGGCAAGGCAAATCGCGGTTGCTGGATGAATTGGCGCAGCGCGGCGCGGAGAATTCATTCCGCGTGTTTCGCGGCCGGGCGCAGGACCAGATCGGACAAAAGCCGCTGCAACTGCTCGAAGGGATCGTGCAGGAGTTGCTCGCGGCGGCGGAGGGCGAACCGGAGTTCCTCCACGCGCTCCGCGAACGGCTGGGCTATCAACAAGACTCCGTCGCCGCGGCGTTGCCGGAACTGGCGGAACTGCTCGGCAATGCGGACGCCGCACAGCTCGCCCCCGAAGCATTCGGCGAGGCCCGCAGCATCGAAGCCTTGGCGACGTTTCTGGACGTCCTAGGATCGGCGTCGCGGCCGGCCTTGATCATTCTCGACGACTGCCAGTGGGCCGATGAAATGATGGTCCGGCTCATCGCGCGGTGGAACGCGCGGCGATTGGCGGACGCCGATCAGGAACGTGCGGTGCTGCTCGTCGTCGGTTTGCGCTCCGACGAACAGGCGTCGGACCGGTTGTACAAACTGCAGGCGTCGGCGCATCTCCGCCTCTCCGCCTTCGAGCCGCAGGAAATTCGCGAGCTCCTGGAATCGATGGCCGGCCCATTGCCGGACGAAGCGCTCGATCTGGTGCTGCGTCTGGCGGACGGCAGCCCGTTCATGGCGTCGGCCATGTTGTACGGATTGGTCGAATCGAGGGCGCTCGTCGCAGAACAAACCGGCTGGCGGGTCGAGCCGCTGGCCTTGTCCGACTTGAACTCGTCAAACTCGGCGGCGTCGCTGCTGTTGAAGCGTCTCGAACTGCTCCAGCCGCACACGGTCCAGTTGCTGTCGACCGGCGCCGTGCTGGGCAAAGAATTCGACCTGGAATTCGCCGCGCATCTCACCTACCTGAAGCCCGACGAAGTGGAAGCGGCGGTGGAGGAATCGCGGGACAGGAATCTCATCTGGACGAAACCGGCTGGCGGGTTGGTGGCGTTCGTCCACGACCGCATTCGCGAAGCCTTGCTCGACCGCCTGCCGGCCGACGAGCGGGCGGAGCTCCATTTTTGCGCCGCGTTGCGACTGCAGAAGCAAGCGCCGGACCGGGTGTTCGAGATCGCCTACCACTTTGACGCGGCGGGGGTCAGCGACTTGGCGCTGGAATACGCCCTGTCCGCGGCGGAACAGGCGCGCGCCCAACACTCACTGGCGGTGGCGGAGCAGCAATACCGCATCGCCAGCCGGGGAAACCAATCGGCCGATCAGGCGATCAAATACCGCATCGCCATCGGACTCGGCGAAGTGCTGATGCTGCAAGGCGACTATGCCGACGCCGCGCCGCTGTTCGAGGAAGCGGCGACTTTGGCGGAAGGCTCGCTGTCGCGGGCGCAGGCCACGTGCAAACTGGGCGAACTCGCGTTCAAACGCGGCGAGATGGAAGCCGCGACGCATTCCTTCGAAACCGCGTTGCGACAACTCGGCCGCTGGGTCCCGCGCCGCACGGCGGCGTTTCTCGTGTTCTTCCTCTGGGAAGCGTTGATTCAGACGTTGCACAGCGTCTTTCCCCGCTGGCTGACTTCGCGCACGCCGGGACCGCCGTCGGAAGAAGAACTGCTGAGTTACCGCATCTTCAGCCGGCTGGCGCACGGCTATTGGTTCACGCGGAGCAAGATTCACGTCTTGTGGACGCATTTACGGGGAATGAATCTCGCCGAACAATATCCGCCGACGCTCGAGCTGGCTCAGTCCTACTCCGAACACGCGCCGGCGATGAGCCTGGTGCCGTGGTACGGCCGCGGCGAGGCTTACGCCAGGAAATCGTTCCAGATTCGCAAAGACCTCGGCGACGTCTGGGGACAGGGGCAATCGCTGCACTACCTAGGTGTGGTGCTGTTCAGCGGGTCGCGTTATCGCGAATGTGTGGAACGTTGCCGCGAGGCCGTGCGGTTGTTGGAGCGGACGGGCGACTTTTGGGAAGTGCACATCGCCCGCTATCAGATGGCCGCGGCGCTATATCGTCTGGGCAAACTGCAGACCGCTGTCGAGGAAGCG
>CAZDGB010000184.1:0-15296 GCA_964504645.1 uncultured Planctomycetaceae bacterium
GGATGTGCACGGCGTTGGTGTCGCCGAAGAGGTTGTGCAGGTCGCCGAGGATCTCCTGGTAGGCGCCGGTGAGGAAGATCCCGAGGATGTACGAGTCGCCGTCCTTGAACACGTGCAGGGGCAGCGACGGCTGTCCGTCACGGCCGCCGATGAACCGGTCGATCTTGCCGTCGGAGTCGCACGTCACGTCGACCAGCGTGGCGAAGTCGTTCGGCGATTCATCGAGCCGGTGCAGCGGCACGATTGGAAAGAGCTGCCGGATCGCCCAACTGTCCGGGGCCGAGCGGAACAACGAGAAGTTGCACAGATACTTCGCGGCGAGAATTTTCTTCAGGTCCTCAAACTCGTCGCTGGCGAGGTCGTGTTCCTCGGCCTCTTTCAGGGCGCGGGCGCAGATCTCCCAGAAGAGGACTTCGCCTTTCGCCCGGTCTTCCAGCGAGATCAGCCCCAGGTTGAACTGCGTGTGGAGTTCGTCCTTGTGTTCCAACGCGTCGTGATAGTATTCGACGTACTTCTTGCTGCTGATGCCGTCCAGCAGTTCCTTCAACTCGGTGATGACCTGCGGATCGTCGGCGTCGATGTCGACGCGCGGCTGGTCGTCGGCGAACGTTTCGATTTCGTCGCGGATCGACGCCACCAGCACGGTATGGTACGCCGTCATCATCCGGCCCGATTCGGTCACCAGATGCGGATGCGGGACGTGTTCCTCGTCGCAGACCGTCTTGATGACGTAGACGACGTCGTTGGCGAACTCCTGCACGGTGTAGTTCATCGACGATTCGCTGCGCGTCTTGGAGCCGTCATAATCGACGCCCAGTCCGCCGCCGATGTCGAGATATTCGATCTTCACACCCATCTGGCGGAGCTTGGCGTAAACGCGGCCGGCTTCCTTCATCGCGTTTTTCACGCGCTTGATGTCGGTAATCTGCGAACCGATGTGGAAATGCATCAGCTTGAGATGCGATTCGAGCTTCGCCTCTTTCAGGAGCTTGACGCAGCTCAGGACTTCGGACGTCGTGAGGCCGAACTTCGCGGCCTCGCCGCCGGACGACGCCCATTTGCCGGACCCGCGGGTGTAGAGTTTCGCCCGCAGCCCGATGAGCGGGGCGACGCCGGTTTCCACATGATGCCGGATCAGCATGCGAAGCTCATTCAGTTTTTCGACGACGACCACGACGCGCTTCCCGGCCTGCACGGCGAGGCACGCCAGGTCGATGAATGTGTCGTCCTTGAAGCCGTTGCAGATCAGCAGCGAATCGGGGCTTTGTTCCTGGGCGATCGCTGCGTAAAGCTCCGCTTTCGAGCCGCATTCCAGGCCGACCGACAATTTCGGGCTGTCGCGGAGAAACGCCTCCACCACTTCGCGGCGGGGGTTCACCTTCATCGGAAAGACGGGCCGGTGCTCGCCCGTGTACTGGAACTGGTGAATCGCGTGGTGATAGGCGAGCGAGAGTTTCCGCAACTGGCTGGTCAGAATCTGTGGAAACCGCAACGTCAATGGGGTTTGCACCTTGCGCTCTCTGATCAGCTCGTCGACGAGGAGTTTCAAGTCGACATAGCGGACATCCCCGGCGGTTGGACGGGCGATGACGTGACCTTGAGGATTGATGTCGAAATACCCGGCGGACCAGTTTTCCACGCCGTAGATATGTTGCAGTCGTTGCAGGTGATCGTCGTTCATGCGGAGCGATTCGCTGAAGAAATCGAGGTGGCGGCCGTTCCCGGCCCAGTTACAATGAGAATTGTAGCGGGAGCGCCCCGTAGGGTCCGCTGTGGGGACTAGTTTTCTCAATTCGCTTAGAAATGGTCCGCACTGCGGACGCTACGGAGACCGATGACGTGGCCGAAGTCAAAACGATGACGCCCTCGACGCCACGTCCCGGTCCGTCAGGCAGTTTGAGCGAACGGGTGCAATCGCTGCGCTTGCCGCCGCCGGCGCGTTCGACCGCGAGTCCGCTGCCTTGGATTCTGTCCGCCGTGCTGTTGGCCACCACGGTGTTCGCCGCGGTGGCAGCAGTTTCCATGCGGAGCCAGCAGGCCACGTTGCAGCAGGCACTCGACGAAGCGAACGCCAAGCTGACGGAAAGCCCGTCGCAGAATTCGGGTACGGCTCGCCCGTCGAACGGCCAAGCCGGTCCAGCGCCGGGAACGATCGTGCTGGAATCCAAGGGCTACATCATCCCGGAGCAGCAGATTCTCGTCAGCCCGCAAGTTAGCGGCCGGGTGATCGAGCTCAACTTCGAAGCCGGGCAACGCGTGAAAGAAGGCTTCGTCCTCGCCGTGCTCGATAGCACCGAATATCGGGCTGACCTGGCCCGATCCAAGGCGCTCCTGGAATTGGCCCGCGTGCAGTTAAGCGAGGCACTCGTCGGCAATCGGCCCGATGAAATCCGGCAGGCGGAAGCGGAGCTCGCCGAGACGAAAACGAACATGGACCAGGCCGAGCGCAATCTGCGCCGCAAGCGCGAGCTGCGGGAGAAGGGCATTGTCACGGCCCAGGAGTTGGACGACGCGCAGAGCCAGTTCGACGCCCTCGTCAAACGCAACGACAAGCTGAACGCTGCGTTCCGGCTGATGCAAGAAGGCCCGCGAATCGAGCGGAAGAAAGTGGCGGCGTATCAGGTGGAGCAGGCCGAAGCCGAATTGACCCGCTCTCAATGGCGGCTCGACAACTGCACGATTGAAGCTCCGATCAGCGGGACGATCCTGAAGAAGAACGCGGAGCTCGGCAACCTCGTCAACTCCGTGGCGTTCAACGGCTCGTTCAGTCTGTGCGACATCGCCGATCTGTCGCGGCTGGAGGTCGAACTTTCGATCCAGGAGCGGGATATCTCGAAGGTCTATCAAGGCCAGAAGTGCCGCGTGCGGGCCGAGGCGTTTCCGGAACGAAACTATGACGGCGTCGTCTCACGACTGATGCCGATCGCCGACCGGGCGAAAGGGGCTGTGCCGGTGCGGGTGCGGCTGCGCGTCCCGAAAGAGGAAGAAGGGGCGTACCTGAAACCGGAGATGGGGGCGATCGTGACGTTCTACCAGGAGAAGTCCGATTTGCCGCTCCACTCCGAACCGGCGACATTGGAAACGCCCGCCGAGGCGGAGGGGCCGGTGTCGGCGGTGGAGGGGGAGTGACCTCTTGTTCCGCGTGGAGTCCGAAAAACACGGGCTTGCGCCGCGCCGCTCGCCATCGCGGAGCGAGTGTCCGGAAGCACGCCGACAATCTGCACAAGAAACCGCCGTTGCCATAAACTTGGGGGAATCTGTAAGATTCGCTAGTTACGGGCAAGAACGGATTGAGGATGCGGAGCCGACATGAGGTCTGTCGATCGATCTGCCAGAATTGCAGGACTCGTCCTGGCGGTGTGTGGAGCCGTCTCTCCCCTGATCGCACAGAACGCGCCGGGGTTGCAGGTGCCCGACGGCTTTGAGGTTCGCGAGTTCGCCGGCGACGAGCAGGCTCACGATATCTATTCGCTGACGTTCGACCCATTGGGCCGCGTCGCGGTGTCCGGGCCGGGCTATGTGAAGCTGCTGGAAGACCGCGACCGGGACGGCAAGGCGGAGACCGTCATCGACTTCGCCAACGGCCCGAAGTCCGGCGCGCAGGGAATGTGCTTCCACGGCCGCGCGCTCCTGGCGATGGGGGACGGCGGACTTCTGCGTTATCGCGATCAGAACGGCGACAGCCGCGCCGATGGGCCGCCCGACTTGTTTCTCCGCTTCAAGACGGGCGGCGAGCACGACGCCCATGCGATCCAGCAAGGCCCCGACGGCTGGTGGTACGTCATCGCGGGGAACTTCGCGGAGATCACGTCGGCGTACGCGACGCTGCCGACGTCGCCGATCCAATCTCCGCGGGCCGGCGTCTTGCTGCGGTTCAAGCCCGATCTCTCTGGCGGGGAACTCATCGCCGACGGCTTTCGCAACACGTACGATTTCACGTTCAACGCGCAAGGTGACATTTTCACCTACGACAGCGACGACGAACGCGACATCTCGCTGCCGTGGTATCGTCCGACGCGGGTGTTTCACACGACGCTCGGAAGCGATCACGGCTGGGTCAGCAAAAGCTGGAAGCGGCCCGATGACTTCTGCGACATGCCGCCCGTCGTTGCCGCGACAAGCCGCGGTTCGCCGACGGGGATGGCCTGCTATCAGCACGTGCAGTTCCCGGAACGGTATCGGAACGGTTTGTTCATTCTCGATTGGACCTACGGCCGCGTCCTGTTTTTGCCGCTGCAACGCCAAGGAGAAACGTGGACTGCCGAGCCGGAAGTCTTCATGACCGGGCAGGGGGAACACGGTTTCGCGCCGACCGACATTGAAGTCGGCCCGGACGGATATTTGTACGTTTCCGTCGGCGGCCGCGGCACGCGCGGGGCCGTGTATCAGATTCGCGCGACAAGCACGAGCGAGGTGCCGGCGCCACCCGCCATCAACACACCGGACGAACAATTGGCCGCGTGTCTCGACGCCCAACAGCCGCTCAGCAGTTGGTCGCGTAACATCTGGATGCCGCTGGCGAAGCAACTTGGCCGTGATGTGTTTCTGACAGCAGCAGTGGACGAACAGCGTTCGATCACGCAACGGATCAGGGTGATTGAAATCGTGACGGAATTGTTTGAGGGACTCGATGCGAATTGGTCCGCGAAGCTGGCGAGTTCTTCGGTTCCCGAAGTCCGTGCCCGTGCCGCGTGGTCGGTGGGACGGACGTTGTCGAAGCAGAACCCGGCGAATGTGGCGGCGCTACTACCGTATCTATCGGATGCCGATGCGCTGGTGCAACGCTGCGCGCTGGAAGCGTGTTTGACGTTGCCGCCTGGAACGGAGTTCACGCCGCTCGTGCTGAATATCGCTCAATTGCTCGGTAGTCCGCAGCGGCACGTCCGCCACGCGGCGACCGCGGTCGTCACGAAGGTAAACGACTCCGCCTTGATCGCCATCTCGCAGGCCGCGACGAAAATCGGGGCCCTGGCGGTCCTCGCCTACGCCCACGGCTGGCAAACGCGGTCGGAGCAGGACTTGACGCGGTCACAGCAAGTCGTAATTCCGATCGCAACGCAGATGCTGAAAGGGCGATACCCCGCCGAGGCGAAACGCGACGCCGTGCGGCTCTTGCAGCGCAGTCTCGGCGATCTCGGCCCGGTCGCGAATCGGCCGGCGGCGTTCGAAGGCTATGCCAGTCCGGTTTCGCTCGAAGCCCGCGAACGCGATCTCGACCCGCTGCGGACTCAGCTTGTCGATGTCTATCCCGCGGGCGATCCGCTGCTGGACGAGGAGCTCTCCCGGTTGATCGCGATGTTACAGCCGTACAATCCGAAACTCCTCGACGCCGTACTGGCGAACATCACCGACGATTCGCCCGCCGTGAACGATATCCACTTGCTGCTCGTCGCGGCCCGCATTCCAGTGCAACGCAATGCGACGCAGCGGCAGCAGATCGCCAAAGCGTTCGTCAACCTGGAAGTGAAGTTCGCCGCGCAGAAGTTGCCGCAGGATCTCAACTGGAACGACCGCATCAAGGAATTGTACGCGCGGCTGGCTGAGCTCGATCCTTATCTCGCGGGGACGATCGTGAAGGAGCCGGCGTTTGGCCGGCCGGGGCACGTCTTGTTCATGAGCCAGTTGCCGGGGAACTTTCTGTCGCAGGCGATCGAGTCGTTCGTCCGCACGATCCAGGCGTCGCCCGACTACCCCTGGAACAACGACGTCGTCTTCGTGCTCGGCGCCTCGAGCGACCCGGTCCATCTGCAACTCGTGCGCGACCAGTTCGAAACATTCGCCGTCCGCGGTGCCGTGCTGATGACGCTGGCCGAGAAGGCGTTGCCGGAAGATCGCGAGAAGTTCCTCGCCGGGTTGGAGTCGTCGCAGCACGAAGTGCTGACGGCGTGCCTCAGCGCGCTGGCAAAGCTACCAGCCGACTCCGGACCGGAGGAGCAGTTAGCGCTCCTCAAGGCGCTGCGGCGGCTCGGACTCGATGAGCGCGAATACACGGCCCGCGAGCAGGTCGTCAAATTGCTGGAGCGAAACACGCAGCATGCGGTGCCGTTCATCGTTGGCAAAGCAGGCCACGCGCCGCAGCCGGAGGCCGTTGCGCAGTGGACAAAGTGGATCACCGAGAAATGGCCGACCGAAGCCGCCGGCCAGCTCGGCGAAACGGGCGCGGAGTTCGCCCAGATGAAAACAATCCTCGCCGCAGCGCCGTGGGACAAAGGCGACGTGCAGCGCGGTACGAAGCTGTTCACCGCGCGGTCTTGTACCCAATGCCACGGAGGACGCAACGCGCTCGGTCCGGACCTGGCCGGTTCCGCCGGGCGGTTTTCGCGGGACGACCTGTTCACGGCGATCGTCCTGCCGAGCCGCGACGTTCCGAGCCGCTACCAGACGACAATCATCGAAACGGCGCAAGGCAAAGTCTATTCGGGGTTGATCGTCTACGAATCGGTCGACGGCCTGCTCTTACGCAACGCGACGAATCAGACGTTCCGTATCGAAACCCGCGACATCGCCAGCCGCTCGCGCTCGCCCTTGTCGCTGATGCCGAACGGACTATTGAAAGACTTAAAGCCCGAGGACTACGCCGACCTGTACGCTTACTTGCGGACGCTTGGCGCCCCGCCGATCACCGCGGAAAAGCCGTAGCGTCACGGCGTATACGACATCATCACCGGCGCTTGCGGTGTTTCGTCGAGGCCCGGGAAGCCTTCCTCGGCGATTTTTGCCCCGAGACGCGTCACGTCCTTGTAGTATCGGTCGCTCGGCAGGCCGCCTTGCATGCGGCGGCGCAGTTCGTGGCAGATCGTTGCGGCGGCGGTTTGCGTCACCGCGTCGGACTGCTTTGCGGCGTAGAGCGACGTGACAAGAATCACCGTCGCCAGCTGGATGCGGTTCGATAGATCGGCCATGCGGCATTGCCGGTCCGCGAGCTTCAATTGGTACTTCCGCATCACGCCGGAAATCAAAAGGCCGCTCTTTTGCAGCCAACCGGCGGCGAACTCGGCGTGGCCGCGAAGCTTCTCCGGAAGATCGCCGAACGAATGCCGGCTGCGATGCAGGCTGCGGCCGAACATCCATTGACTGTAGCTCCACAGCGGGCCTTTCAGCGCCCACAGATGGGCCGGGTTCATCATGTTCGGCTGCTTGATCTTGTTCGCCACGAGCGCCAAACCGATCGGTTCGAAGAACTGCCGGCCGTGGTGCTTGACGAGCGACTTGAAGAACGCCATGCCGAGCATCTCGCCTTCGCCTTCGTAGATGCAGGGGGCGAGGAATTCGTGCACATTGTCGCCGAATAGATGCCCATGCAGGAACGAACGTCCACCGTGCGTTTTCATGAACAGGTCGATGGCGGCTTCTTTCTGGGCTTCGCTACCGAAGATCTTGGCGATGATGCATTCCATCTCGCCGCGATAGCCCTGGTCCAGCAAGCTGGCGCACCATTGCGTGAGGGCGTCGCACGCCACGATGAGACCGGCGAGATGCCCGACGCGGCGCGTGACGAGTTCCCGCGTCACGATGGCGTGTCCGTACGTCTTTCGGAACCGGGCCCACGGCAGCATGTTCGCCAGCATCACCCGCATCACGCCGGATGCATTGGCGCAGAGCGCGACGCGGCCGCGGTTGAGTCCGTGATAGGCGACGGTCAGGCCGTCGCCTTCCTTCGGATCGAGCAGGTTCTCCGCCGGCACGCGGAAATCTTTGAAGAGCAGCCCCTGGTTGTAGGCGTGCTTCAGGGCGTACAGGCCGTATTGCTTCAAACGGAACGATTCGTTTTCCTGGTCCGGCAAGTCGGCGATCAACACGGCGGGTTTGCCATCGATCAAACAGACGAGCCCAATCGTGCGGCCCGTCGTCGCATTGGTAATGAACAGCTTCTCGCCGTTGACGAGGTAATGGTCTCCTTCCAACCGCGCGGTCGTGCGGAGTGCGGTGAGATCCGACCCGGCACACGGTTCAGTGAGGGCGAACGCCGACAGCCGCTCGCCGGAGGCGAGCTTCGGCAGAAAGCGCTGCTTCTGATCGCGGTTGCCGAACGTTTCCAACGGATCGACGGCGCCGATGCAGCCGTGCACGGAAGCCAGCCCCGCCACGGTCGGATCGAACTGCGCCATCTGCGTGAGGAACGCCGCGAATCGCGTGAACGGCGTGCCCGCGCCGCCGTAGTTCTTGCTGACGATCAATCCCCAGTAACCGACCGCCGCCAGTTGCTGGAAGACTTCCTCACGGACTTTTTTGTTGTCGCCGAGTAAAGTGCCGGCGTAGAGATGCCGCGACACGACGGAAATCGAATCGGCCATGACGCGCTCGGTGGCGGCATCCGCTGTGGCCGGTTTGGATTCGAACAGTTCGCGCGGCAGCGCGTCGTCCCACACAGCCCGGTGAATCGGGCTGTGGACCGTCTGATACTGCGGCGAATAGAGCGTTTCGACCTGATCGTCGGCCTGGTCGATTGCCCCCGTCCGCCGGACTTCGTCCTCTTCCTTGCCGCTCAGGCGGAGCGCCATCTCGGCGAAGTTACCGGCCATGCGCTCGGCGACTTTCGGGGGGACTTCCGACGGCGAGGGGTCCATCTTGGAATCCTTATGAGCAATCATGGGGGCATCCTCCTTCAGTATCGTCGAAATTCCCGCATTCCAAAAGGCAAGGGGTAGGCAATAAGACGCCTCTAAGAAGCACCGCTAAAGCTACTTCGCTGCTCCCACCATGTGGTGCATCCACCACGTCGAGGGTGCGAAGCGGGCGCCGGCTTTGAGTTCCCACTGTTCCAACTGATGCAGGAGCGACGGCACGCCGACCTGGCCGGCGTAAGCCAGCGGTCCGCCGGTGTGCGGCGCGAAACCGGTCCCCAGCACCATTGCGAGATCGACCATCCAGGCTTCGGTCACGACTCCCACGGCGACGACTTTCGCGGCTTCGTTCACCAGCCGCAGCACAAGCCGCTCCTCGATGACGCGATCGGTGATATCGGCGTTGACCTTGGAATCTTTCGAGACGAGTTTGCGTTTCCTACCCTTCACGTAGTCATAAAATCCGCGGTTCGCCTTGCGGCCCAGCGCACCGGCTTTCAGCATCTTATGTAGATGATCGGGTGTCGGGCTGGGCTGCGGGCTGAGGCTCGCCAGGGAATCCGCCACGTGCGACGCCACGTCGATGCCCACTTGATCCAGCAACTCCAACGGCCCCATCGGCATGCCGAATCGTTCTATCACACGGTCAATGCGGTCGGCGGGCACGCCGTCGTGAACGAGCCGAACCGCCTCGTCGAGGTAGGGGAACAGGATGCGGTTGACGACAAAGCCCGGCGTATCGGCGCAGACGACGGGCGTCTTGCCGAGCTTCTTCACCAATTCGACCAGCCGGGCGATCTTGGAGTCCGGAACGTGGACCGTCGTCACGATCTCCACGAGCTGCATCTTGTGCACCGGGTTGAAGAAGTGCAGTCCGACGACGCGCTCCGGTTCCGGGACCGCGGCGGCGAGCGCCGTAACGGAGAGGGCCGACGTGTTTGTCGTCAGGATCGCGTTCCACGGAACGTGCTTCACGACGTCGCGGAAGATCGCTTGCTTGACGTCGAGTTTTTCGGTCGCCGCTTCGATCACCAGATCGACGTCGGCGAAGCCGTCCCAGGTCGTGCCGCCGTGAATCGATTCCAGCCGGAATTTGGCTTCCTGCTCAGTCATCGCTTTCTTTTTAACGGCGGCGTCGAACAAACCGCGCACGCGGGACAATCCCTGTGCGAGCAGATCGGCGTTGACTTCCTTCAAGGCAACGGCGAAGCCCTGCGAGGCACACCAATGGGCGATGCCGGCTCCCATCACGCCGCCGCCGATTATGCCGACTTTTCCGATCGGCGCGGGCTTTTCACTTCCAACGGAGACCCACGTAGCGGCCGTGCGGGCCTTCTCGCGCTGGAAGAAGAGTTGGACGAGATGGCGGCTCGTCGGCGACAACGCGAGTTGCGCGAAGTGCCGCCGCTCTTTGTCGAAGCCCGTGTCGCCTGTCTGACGCAGCCCGACGGAGACTGCTTCAAGAATCGCCTGCAGCGCGGGATAGTGCTTGTCATTCGACGCAATCTTGTTCCGCGCTTGCCGCAGTGCGAGCCAACGACCCACCGGCGTTTCGTCCAGGAACCACGCGAATAACTTCTTTTTTCGTGGTTCCGGCCGCCAACCGTCGAGCGCATCAGTGAGGAGCGATTGCAGCTCCGCATCGAGCTCAGCCGGCTCCGCCAGTCGATCCGCGAGGCCGGCATCGAGCGCTTGCTTCGCGCCGAGCTTTTTCCCGGCGAGGACCATCGGCAGGGCTTTCGTCACACCGATCAGTCGCGGCAAACGCTGCGTGCCGCCCCAACCCGGCAGAATGCCGAGCTCAACTTCCGGCAAACCGAGTTTCGTCCGCGGATCGTTGACGACCAGCCGATACTTGCAGGCCAGCGCAAATTCTAATCCGCCGCCGAGGCACGGGCCCTGGATCACGGCAACCGTGGGAATCGGCAGCGCTTCGATCTTGGCGAACAGGCTCTGGCCGATCCAGCTCGCGTGGCGGGCTTCCTCTTCCGAGTGGAGTTGCTCGATCTGATGGACGTCCGCGCCGGCGAGAAAGCCGGATTCTTTGCCCGAACGAAAGACGAGCGCCTGTACGTCGGAGTTCTTCTCGACCATGGCGATCAGCCCGGCGAGATCGGCGAGCACGCTGGGATTGAAGACATTCACCGGCGCATGCGGCACATTAAGGATCGCCGTCAACACGCCACGGCTATCCTGATGCAGATCGAAATTGGTGAGTTCGCGAGAGTTCATACTTTCCTCCGAGAGTTCGTCCTTGGATTGCTGGAAACGTCAGGCGTCTTCCAATTCCGTCTCCACCCACGCGGTGTAACCTTGTCCGCCGCCGATGCAGAGGGAGGCGAGGCCGCGGCGGAGGCCTTTTTCCTTGAGGGCGCGGAGCAATGTAAGGACGAGCCGCGTGCCGCTCGTGCCGACAGGGTGTCCCAACGCGATCGCGCCGCCGTTCACGTTGAGCTTGTCACGGGGGATTTCGCCGAGGGCCGATTCGCGTCCCAGGTGCTCGGCGGCGAATCGGAGGGACGCAATCGCCGATTGGCACGCCAGCACCTGGGCCGCGAAGGCTTCGTTGATCTCGAACAAATCGAACTGGCTGAGCGACAGGCCATGCCGCTCCAGCAGTTTGTAGATGGCGAAGACCGGACCGAGCCCCATGCGGCGCGGATCGCAGCCGGCGATCGCGTAGTCCCGGAGATAGCCGAGGGGCTGATGCCCCTCAGCCTTGGCTTTTGCGGCGCTCATCACGATGAGCGCCGCCGCGCCGTCGGTCAGCGGGCAGCTATTGCCCGCTGTGACGGTGCCGGATTTGGGTTCAAAGAGCGGCTTCAATTTCGCGAGGGCTTCGAGTGTCTGATTGGCGCGCGGCCCGACGTCTTTGGCCAGCGGTTCCTTCGCGCCGTCAATCGTCAGCGGCGCAGTCTCGCCTTTGTAAAAGCAGCGCGACCAAGCCGCTGTGGCCCGTTGATGGCTTTCCAAGGCGAATTCATCCTGGCTCTCCCGCGAGATGGCGAATTCGTGTGCGAGAATCTCCGCCGTCTGTCCCATGTTCAGGCCGCACGTCGGATCGGTGAGTCCCAGTTGCAGGCCGGGAATCGGCTTCAGAAACGATGGCCGGAACTTCGACGCCGCTTTCATTCGGCCGAACAGCGTTTTCTGTTGGCTGAGTTCGATGAGTAGGTCTTTCAACCGCGGATCGCAGAGAAACGGAACGTTGGACATCGATTCCGTGCCGCCGGCGATCACCGTTTCGGCGCGGCCTGTTTGAATCGCCTGCCACGCGGTGATGATCGCTTCCATCCCCGACGCGCAATTCCGTTGCACGGTGTGGGCGATGCGGCTTTCCGGGATACCGGCCCGCAAGGCGATGACGCGGCTGACGTTCGCCTTGTCGGCGGGGCCGGCGACGTTGCCAAAAACAACCTCGTCAACGGCGTCTGGTTTCATCCCGGCGCGATCGAGCGCGGCGAGCAACGCCTGCCGGCCGAGTTCATCGGCGGGAACCGACGCGAGCGCACCGAACGACTTGGCGAACGGCGTCCGCATTCCGGCGACAATGGCTAGTGGCTCTGGGAAGTTTCTCGCGGCTTTCATGGTTTGCGTCCCCTAAAAGTCCCCGCGCATTCGCGGCTCCGTCACGTGGCGGCGACGGCGGGTTCTCTCAACCTCCGCCGTAAGACCTTTCCTAAAAAGTTGCGCGGCAAATCGTCTTCGCAGATTTCGATCTGCTTCGGCCGCTTGTGATGGGCCAGGTGTTCCGCCAGGAAGTGCTCCAGGCCCGACAGCTTGAAGTGGACCTTGTCACTTACCGCCAGGAACGCTTTGACGATTTCTCCCTTATGTTCGTCCGGCACGCCGACAACGGCCGCGTCCGTCACACCCGGATAACGCTTCAACACGGATTCGACGTCGCTGGGATAAACGTTGAACCCCGAGGTGATGATCAAATCCTTCTTGCGGTCGACGATCTGGAAGAAGCCGTCATCACTCATGACGGCGAGGTCGCCGGTAAACAGCCAGCCGTCGCGAATCGCGCGGCCGGTCGCTTCCGGATTGTTCCAGTAGCCAAGCATCACCTGCGGTCCGCGGACAACGAGCTCGCCGACCTGGCCGGGCGGCAACTCCGCCATGCCGACGTCCGCATCGACGATGCGGGCCTCTGTGCTGGGCAAGGGTAAACCGATGAAGCCGAGGCGTGCCGTGCCGTCGAGCGGACCGACGTGCGTCACCGGGCTGGCTTCCGACAGACCGTAGCCTTCCACCACCTGGCAGCGTGCCGCGGCAGCAAATTGCTCGGCGGTGGGCCGGTCGAGCGGCGCGCCGCCGGAGATAACCCACATCAGCGACGTTAGGTCGCGGGGCTTCTTTTTCAGATGATCATTCAAAGCATGCAGCATCGCCGGCACCGCGGGAAAGACCGACGGCTTTTGTTTCTCGATCAGGTCGAGCACCTTGGACGGCTGGAAGCGATGATGGAGTACGAGCGTCGCTCCCATCGCCACGCCAGTCGTCAGGCACGTCGACAGGCCGTAGCTGTGGAAGAATGGGATCACGGCAAGCAGCGTATCGCGTCCCGTCCGCTGTCCGCACCAGTGATAGATCTGCCAGGCATTTGCCACGAGATTGCGATGCGACAGCATCACGGCCTTGGGATGCCCCGTGGTGCCGCCGGTCGGCAGGATGTACGCCGGAGATTCGGGATCGGGCCGAACGGGAATTTCGATCGGTCCGCACGCTTTGACCGCGGTGAGAAACTTTTGATGTTCGACCCCGTGAAAGCGGTGACCGCCGCGCCGCAGCAAGATTGCGTCGTAACCCAAACGCTGCAGCCACGACAACCGCGGGGCAACCGAGCAGACCAGCACGTGATTCGGCCGATTCGCGCCGGTCGTGACGAGCGGCGTCAACAGATCAAGCGACACAACGAGCCGGCAACCGGTCGCGGCGACGAGATCGGAAATTTCTTCCGAAACCGACAGGGGACTGAGAGAGACGACGACGCCTCCCGCCATCCACACGCCATAAGCCGCAATCAGATATTCCGGCACATTCGGCAGGAGCAACCCGACGCGATCTCCCGGTTTCACGCCGAGCTTTTGAAAGAGCGACGCCGCGCGGCGGGCTAGGTCGAGCAGTTCGGAGTAAGTCAAGCTTTCGTGGTAATAACGACAAGCTGTGCGTTGTGAAAATTGCTCCGCGGCGCGTTCGAGGAGCCACCACACTGGCTGCTGAGGAATCTCCAGTTCCGCCGGAATGCAGGCGGGATAGTGCCGTACCCAAGGCGCAGCCTCCAGGTGTTCCGTGCGTTTGGCGCCATCGAAAGTGACGGACATGTTCTTTACTCCCTACGGCGGTTGGGGGTTCCAGCACGGTGCTCCAAGGTGCCAATTGGTGGTGTTTGAGAGAGCAACTTCGATGCCATCCGCCTGCAGGCGAGGACGAAGTCCAAAGAGCGGCGCGCAGTCCAAGCGTCGAGTCGGACGAGTGAGTGACATCCGACCTTGGCCCGGAATAGGCGCTCGATCGAGGGCGACGCGTTACCGGCAGGCCCGTCAGCGGGTCGGTAAGAGGCGGAGAGTTCATCCGGAGTTTGATGAACTCCTCGGATCAGGCCGATCCAGACAGCGAATGCTGTCATCTCCATTATTGAATCGAATGGAGCGCAGACAAGCGGAAATCGATGCGCGGTTCGTCCATTTTCCCGCTCCCGCCCGGACGGTCGTCTTCTAACGCTCTTGAGCGGATTGCCGAGCTTGTGGAGCAGGCATCATTCGTGGCGAATCGGCAACGCGATGCCGCGCTCCGCTGCGGAAGCCTCCGCGTCGCGGCTAACCGGTGAGTCTTGCAGATGACAACCTATTCCTCCGGCCGCCGCCGGCCTTGTTTCGTCTGCGAACGCTGCTTCTTGTCGGCCAGGCGGCGGCGCTTCGAACCGAGCGACGGTTTCGTCGCTCGCCGGACTTTCGGCGGCACGGCGACCGAGCGCAGCATTGCAGCGAGTTTCTCCAGGCAATCGGCCCGGTTCTTCGGCTGGTCGCGGAACCGCTCGCTGGCGACGATCAGTTCCCCGTCTTCCGTCAAACGCGAGCCATAGCGGCTCAAGAAGCGGGTCAATACGTCGGCGGACAGCCCCATCGTCTCGCGCGGCGACCACCGCAGAATGACCTTGGAATTCACCTTGTTGACGTTTTGCCCGCCCGGTCCGGAGCTGCGCGCGACGCTCCACGAGAACTCGCGGAGCGGAATCCGGAGCCGGGACGTGATTTCGAGAAACGACTCGTCGGACATGATCGTTTTTTTCCGAAAGCTTGCGAACCCACCAGCGATGATCTACGTCGCTGGCGGGTTTGCAGGCTTTCGCAGACACAGGCATCGCGAAAAAGGTTCGTTGCTCTTCCGGGGAAACGCGTGCCGCTTTACAGTGTATCTTGGTTAGAACTTCTGACAAAACGCCGTTGGAGTCCCGCCTTTAGGCGGATGGGTGCCAGACCGGCTGAAGCCGGGACTTCAACGGGTCGTCCCGAGGAAAGCCGAGCTATGTCCGCCCTCCCCCGTATGTTTCGCTTGCAGCAGACGTTCACTTCGCCGCGCTTGGGCGACGTTCCGGGTGAAGTGAAGAAGCAGCTCAGCCGGTTGCCGCTGGCCGAGAAGATCAAGCCGGGACAGACGGTCGCCATCACGGCCGGCAGCCGCGGTATCGCGAATATCGCGACGATCGTCAAGTCGGCGGTCGATAAT
>CAZDGB010000185.1:0-15280 GCA_964504645.1 uncultured Planctomycetaceae bacterium
GTCCCAAGCACTCTTCTTCCAACAGGTTGGGACGGAGCAGCGGCCGAAAAAATCGAGAGAACAAGACGTCGTTTGAACTTTTCATCGGCGAGTTTGAACGCTGGAAACCGGAAGATTGGAGATTGGCCGGTTCCTGCAACTCCTGACCTCCTCTCGTTTTCGCTTCGTCATTCGCAATACTTTTTTCGATCCGCTCGACCCATTGCGATCTTGATTTTGTCGGCCCCGGATTGCTGTCTCCGATCTTGAGGCAGCAGCCACGCAACATAAAATGAAGTCGGCATTCCATCGAACTCTTCAGCCTGCGTACCAGGCTGATTTCCGTTCCTTCCTCGGGAACTCAAACACAAGAGGAACCTTCGGCGTTTCAGTCGAGTTCGCTTTCCGACATCGGTAATTCGTTCTGACCGGCAGGCTTTCGTTTGGGCCTGTCTGCAAGGACGAAACAACAAAACGATGGAGGAAAAATGAACAAGAAGAAACGTGATTCGAAGGAGTGGCGGAAGCGAAGAGCGAGAGACATGGCTTTGGATATGGCACAGCGCCGATTGATTTCACTCGGTTGGGTTTGTCTCCTGGCCTTTGGAGTCTGGGCGCTGGCTTTGTCCAAGCTCTAGTTTTTTGCTTCCGTCGGCCTGGGTACTCCCCAGGCCATTTTTGCACGGTTCCACAGCCATCTTCGGATGACTGTTTCAAGTTCGCATCGAATCGAGTTTCTCAGTCCGAATTACCGGACTGATCAGTTCCATCCTCGGGAACGCAAACACAAGAGGGCCTTCTCCACAGAGTTCGTCTCTCGTTCAGCGGTGCATTCGGTCAATCAGGTCCACGGCCTGATTGCACGAACGTATGTCAGCAACAATGGGAGAAACACGATGTACAAGTGGGAACTCGAAGCGAAGGAGTGGCGAGATCAAGAGTCGGCTTTCTGGAGGTCAATGAAACGTCTCGATCAGTTTTTGAGCATGTGCCAACACCTGCTCATTTGGCTGATCGCGCTTTATCTGATCATCTACGTCAGTCGGCTGTGATCTCGTCGGCCTGGGTAACCCCCAGGCCATTTTTTTGTGGAGCGGCTTCGCTTGAAAGGTGTTCGGTCAACGAACGCGTTGGCTATTTGTCTCTCTCCAAGCGTTTCATCTTGTCGCCGACTGCATCCCAAGCTTCTCGGGCTTCTTTTGCAAAGTCGAGAGCCCACTGAGGGATATTGGCGGAAAGGCGCTCCCCCTTGCGCGTGACATCTGCCGCACTAGCTTCCTCGCCATCTTCCGTGAACGCCCAGCGCATTCCATCTGGATTAGTTACTACGACGAACAGCTTTTCCCGAAACCGGTAAGTTCCTGAGATCGAGCGATCACCTGGCATTAGAACAACTGCATTCCGCTGTTGATGCGTGTTCGGACATCTTCGAGCGCAAGCTGCAATGCTCGCTCGATCTCGTCGTACGACCCCTTTTGCTGGGCCGTAACGGTTACTTTCCAGCCGTTCTCCCCAACAAACACTTGCCGAGTTCCGCGCGGCGCTGCCTTCGGTTTACCGGCTCGCTTGCGAACAGCATTCGACGCATCACTGATCGTCAATCGTCCTGCTGCGGCCTCATCTGCAAGTTGTCGCTGTGCATCTTCGTTCGACAGCTTCGACAGCTCGTATGCAGTCCGCGCCGCGATGTCGCCGGATTCGACTCGCTGCTGAATGTCTGGCGGAAGTTCGAGAAGCGACAGCACGCGACTGACTTTTGATGCAGGAACCCGAAGAGCGTCTGCGACCTGCTTTCCGTTCCACTCGTTGACTTCCATCAACGCGCGAAACGCCTTGGCTTCTTCCATCGGGGAGAGATCTTCTCGCAGCAGGTTCTCGATCAGTTGCTGCTCCATGATCTCGGTCTTGGCCAGTTCGCCTTCGTGGAAATAGCAGTCGATGGTGGGAAGTCCCGCATGTCGCGTGGCTCGCCAGCGGCGTTCGCCAGAAATGATGACCCACTTCTCCAAGTCGGTAGCCCATCGAACTCGAATCGGCGAGAGCTGCCCTTTGTCGCGAATGCTCTGAGACAATCGCTCAATGGCGTCTTCGGAAAACTCGACTCGCGGCTGGTCGGGGTCGGGGATGACCTGGTTCACATCGACCTTGCCGAAGTTGCGAATCGCCCGTCTGCCGACATCTTTTGCTGAAGGCACTGGGCTGAGTTTTGGCCGGAGGTCGATTTCCCGAACTCCCAATGATTCGTCAAGGTTACTTGAGATCTGCTCCAGGGTCGTACGTGTCTTTCCCATCCTGATTCCTACGGGGATTACGCTACGTGCTGACGCGAATATCGAGCAGCAATGCGGTTCATAAGTTCGTGCGCGAGCTGGTCGGTCAGCTTTGCAGCCGGAGAACGAGGGCTGTATAGGCCGACTGGTTTGCGGCAGGTGAGAGCCACTTTGAAGGCGGATGCTTCCGGGATTACCGTGTCGAGAACGGTGTCGCGATACAGCGTTTGCAGTTTCGCGTGGTACGACTGATGGACGAGCAATCGTGCATCGTAGCGCGTCACCAAGTGACCCAGCCGACGAAGATCTGGATTGAGCTTGCGAACATTGTCGATCGCTTGGTGAACCGTTCGCAGGCCCTGCGTGCCGAAGTCTTCCGGCGGAACTGGAATCACGACGAAATCCGAAGCAACCATCGAAGCCCAACTGCACAAATACAGATTTGGCGGACAGTCGATGAGAACAACGTCGTAGCCTGTGACTGTTTCAAGTAGCTCGCGAACAGCGAACTGCTTCATGCCTTCATTTTCTGGCACAGGTCGATTGTGCTGAGCCAAGTGCTGATTCGATGGAACGATTGAAATTCGCTCGAACTCTGTAGGCTGAGGAAGCGAGTGCAGATCAGCAAATCCGAACTCGTCATCGAACAACGAGGCGAGTGTCGCAGAAGCGGGAAGATTTTCGGCGATTGCAGAGCCGAGGAAACCTTGGCTGAGCGAGCCTTGCGGATCGGCGTCAACCAGCAGCACGCGGTGACCTTGCAAGGCAAAGGCCCCGGCCAGGTGGAAGCAAGTGGAACTCTTTCCGCAGCCTCCCTTCTGGTTGATCAGGCAAATGGTGGTTGTCACAACGTCTCCGCGATTTGGGAATTGCCAATGGCAATTCCGCGTAAGCCCTTGAAATCTCTTTCGATACGCTGGCACAAGCCGGGGAAGGTCGCAATGGAAATCTTGCGACGGTGCCGGGATGCGGTTCGTCGTTATCCGATGCGGGGCACTGGCTGGTCTGGCACAATGAGGGCGACCAACGTGTTTCGCGACTTCTCCCAACCGAACCGGATTCGCTAATGGACGCTTTTGAATCGCTGATCTCAATGCTGCTTCGGCACGACGGCTTCTGGACAACCCCCAGCGTAAAGGTCGAGCTGACCAAGGAAGAGAAGCGGCTGATTGGTCGAGCGAGTACCCCGCGATGGGAATTGGACCTGATCGCATTCAAGGGGCAGACCAACGAGGTGCTCGCGGTTGAATGTAAGTCGTTCTTGGATTCGACGGGCGTGGTCTTTCGGAACGGGCAATTCGAACATCCCGATCGATACAAGCTTTTCACTGACCCGACTCTGCGGGAAATCGTTCTGCAACGGCTTTCGCTCCAGCTCGTTTCACGCGGCTCTTGCGCGCCGTCGCCGAAGATTACTCTGGCATTGGCAATCGGGAAGCTTGCTCAGAAGTCAGACGCTGCGGGCATGAAAGCGCACTTCGAATCTCAGGGATGGAAGCTGTTTGATCCCGACTGGGTTCGCCAGCGGCTGTTGACTGCGTCGCAGTCGGGTTACGAGAACGACGTCGCGTTTGTGGTCTCGAAGATGCTGCTGCGATCCCATCCGACCGAAGCTTAAGAGAATGCGTTGTCGCGGAATTGCCAATGGCAATTCCGCGTAAGCCCTTGAAATCTATTTCGATGCGATGGCACAAGCCGGGGAAGGTCGCAACGAAGATCTGGATGAAGTGTTGGCTTGCCAAAGCAGCTCAACACAACAAAAACAATCGTTGTGACACATTTGGGCAGGAAGCCCTGAGCCTCATTTTTGACTTTTCTCTAGCGCGACTGCAAGAACGGCCAAACTCGCGATCATCGTGTCGTGGAACGACTGGTTGGTTCCCTTTAAGTCATCCGAGATGGATTTCTTAGCCATTAGTTCCAGGAATTCGATGGGGTCATCGTCGTCCAGTGCGGCACGCAGCGCCTTCTCGTACATTGCTAAGCTTGCCATTCGCAAGACGGTAGCCACTATGAATCGTTCTTCTGACGGATCTCTTGGCATGCGCGTCCTTGATTAAGTTTGTGCAAGCGTCGACGAACATGACGCTAGCACGCAGCAAGACGTGATGACGACTGCAATCTTGCACCACACGTCTCCAAAAAAATGGGATAGCGTTTCCGAGCGTGAGCAATCGACGCACCTCAGAATTGCCAATGGCAATTCCGCGCAAGGCAGCAATCTAGTTCGAGAATCACGGCGTTTGGTCTAGGAAGGTTACCTGTGGCAATCGCTCGGATGTGAGCAGTATTTTGGGAATGTCGGTACTTCCACGAACGTGTTACGAACTTCAACAGAGTTAAACCAACTCGTTGGGGAACGTGGCACCGGCCAGACAAACATCCAAATCACATTCGCGACCTCGCGGGAGCGGTCACGGCCAGTTGACCCTGGTCGAACACGCCCTGTGTCCGCTCGACCCGGAAACGTCGCTCAGCGAAAACCTCATTCACGCGACGGAATACCATTACACGGACGCAAACCGCCACCAGCAAACCGCTCGGGCGCGAGTCTTCAGTCCGCTGGGCCTGTCCGCGCATGATGAGCTTTTTCTCTGGGGTCTGCTCTCGGTCACGCTTTCCCAGCCGGACGTGGAAGCGGAACTTCACGCAACCCCGCACTACTTTCTCCGGCAACTCGGATTGATCGACCAGCACGCTCGGCGCGGCGGTCGGCAGTACCAGCAGTTCACCGACTCCCTCGCTCGACTTGCAGCGGTTGTCTACCAGAACGACCGATTCTACGACCCGATTCGCTCAGAACATCGCCGCGTGAGCTTTGGATTCCTGAGCTACAGCCTTCCGCTTGAGCCGGAGTCCTGTCGTGCGTGGCGGATCATCTGGAACCCGCTCTTTTTCGAGATGGTTCAAGCTGGGGCTGGGCACTTCCGCTTTGACCTGGCGACGTATCGCTCGCTCGAACCTGCCAGCCGTCGATTGTTCCTGCTGCTGAGCAAGATCTTCCAACGCAGGCCGACAAGCCCACGATTTGACCTGCTGCACTTGGCAGTCAATGTCCTGGGCTTCTCACCGACAATCACGACTGCCGACCTGAAGAAGAAAGTCCGGCGCTGCGTCGAGCGGCTGGCAGAGCTGGGTGTTGTTGCCGGAAGTGCATCAGCGGAAATCTTCGAAAAAGAACGAGCCGGCCAATATCGTGTGCTGCTGCAACGCGGCCCGTACTTCGACCACAAAGCGACGTTTGTTCCCCTTGGAATCGCAGACAGTGCTGTCGGAGAGTCGATGGCGCAGATTGGATTGGAGCCTGCGGTGATCCAGAGGCTCTCCAAGCAAAACCCCACGCACATCCTTCGCGAATGGGCCGACATCACGCTCGCCGCTCTTGAGCGGTTTGGTGCGAGCTACTTCAAGCGCAGCCCTGCAGCCTATTTCGTCGACAACGTGCAGCACGCTCGGGACGGCGGACGAACCGCACCGGACTGGTGGCATGAGTTGAAGAAGGCCGAGCGCGTGCAGCAAGCCGAGAACGACCGACGACGGCGGCAGATCGCTGCTGAACCTCCGGTTGAAAGCACGCTACCGAAAGAGTCGCGAAAGCTGTTCATCGACGTGACCAACGAACTGTTCAAGCAGTTTCAGTCAGCAGGTCAACCACCGGAAACCGCCCGGATGAATGCACAGCGTTTTGCCGCTGAGCACATCAAGCGAATGTCGAAGTCGACGGAACCTTCTCCTCGCGCACTCGATGCTCTTCGCCTGGTTCTTCCTTCGGATCAATCCTCGTAAGCAGAGGTCTTTTGCTTTGTCTGTACACAGTACTTTGTACAAGTACTTTGGCGCACGGCTCTTTCTCCGAATGCGACACGGAAAACAAAACGGAATCAGGGAGTTGTCGGGATCAAGAACCTCGGAAGGCGAGAAAAACAGGACAGGACCGACACGTCTGAAGGCCCAAAACAGGACGTGAGCGACACGTGAAGGCGAGTTTTTTCGGGACAGCAGCGACACGTCCCCTACTCTCGTTTCACGAACCCGATTTGAGGTTCAGGCAGCAATTCTTGGGGTCGACTGAAAGCGGACCATTTCCCGATACAGCGCAACAGTTGCTCGCACGTCGTTCAATGCGTCATGTGCATCTTCGGGCCGAAGCAGAACGCCGAAATACTCGCAAAGCGTTCCCAGTTTGAAATCAACTGGCGGCGTGAGCAACTTGTTTTCATGGAACAGCCACACGGCTCTTTGCACGGTGCAGAGCACGCGGAAATGGCCTGGAAAGAATTGCCCCATACGCTCAAACCACGCGAGCAGAAACGGGCCATCGAACGCTGCGTTGTGCGCGACGAGCTGGGCGACCTGGAACCCTCCCCTCCCCGCTGCCGACACTTCGACCGTGGCGTGTCGCCGGAGAAAGTCAGCAAATGCCGTTGCGACTTCGCGCACCGGTCGGGCTTCCCGCTTCCATCGCTCTGGGCTGTAGTTGTTTTTGCGGAGCGATTTCGGATCAACGAACCGCGACTCGAACTTCAGCTTCGCCTCGAAGACTTCGATCTCGCGAAGCGAACTGGTCACCGCGATCGCGGCAATCTGGATGATCGGTCGCCACGTTTCGAGGCCGCCAGTCTCCAGGTCCACAAACACCAATCGTTCGTCAGGTCCGCTGCTTGCCATTGCCTGCGTGTACGCCAATCCGGTTTGGCCGGATGTGAACGACAGCGGCGATGAACTCGCCGCACTGTTCGATCTCTCGGTGAGTCAGGTGTGCCACGAGAACGCCCATCTGCATCTCTGGCTTCCAGAACGCTACTACGCCGATGCGCCTCGGTTGCTGGCGGCCTGGGGTTTCAAGCTCGCCAGCTCCTTGGTCTGGGTATCCGGCAGGGGTGAGCGCGGCGATTACTGGCGCACCGCGCACCTGATGATGGCGCTCGGCGTCCGTGGTGTGCTGCCGTTTCGCAACAAGTCGCCGCTGAGCTGGATTCGTGTTGACGCTGCGATCCAAGCGTCAAAGCCGGAAATGGTTCGCGAGCTAATCGAGCGAGTGAGTCCGGGGCCATACTTGGAACTCTTCGGCAACAAGCCGGTCCCTGGTTGGACCGTGCTGGCTCATGCCGCCGGTCAAAGCAATTCGCAGTGACGCACTGCGGCTCTGTTCGATTCCTCATCCTTGCTCATGAAAAGGCAACTGACATGGCGAAGCAACCTGTTCACAGCATTCGCATCGGGTACATCAAAGCCAGCGTCTGGCACAACCAGACGAAAGCGGGCGACCGCCACAACGTCACCGTAACGCGGTTGTTCCGCGACGGTGATGTCTGGCGCGAGTCGAACCACTTCGGCCGCGATGACCTGCTTCTTCTCGCCAAGGTCGTCGATCAGGCACACACCTGGATTTGTCAGCACGGAGCCGTTGCTGACGCGGGGGTGGAACAATGAACGTCCGATTCAAGAAACCTTACGCGATGGTCGGAGCGGGAAGTCTGACGGCTTCGATCTGGAAGGAACGCGCTCTGGATGCGCGTTGGAAGTATGGGTTCAACATCTTCCGGCTCGACAGCCGCAATGGCAGCGTGTCGCAACGACTGCTGCCGGGCGACATCTTCGATCTGATCAAGTTGGCCCGCGTGCTGGCGCAGGTCATTGCCGATGACGGCTGCTTGTCATCTGAGCGACGGCGGGAACTGCTGTCCTTGGCGGCATCAGTCGACTGCCTGCTGAGCGACGAGGGGAGTCTTTGATGGCGCAGCGGCGTTCCAAAGCGACGGTCCGCGACTCGGACGAAACGCCAAGTGTAGCTCTCCCGCCGGGAACGCCCGACTGGGTGACTGTCGCATTGGTGGAACAGACGCTGGAAGTCTGGCAACCGCGTTACGAAACGCCGCTTTCGGTTGAAGACGCCGTGCGAATTCTTGTCGGAGCGAGCCGTTTATTCCGAACGCTCGCCGCAGACGAAATGGCGATGCCGTCGAAGGCTCTCCGCAATGGTGGTGATTCAGCCCGTCCCTAAGTCAAACGTGGAAGTGCAGCGTGCAAGGTCGCGAGACACGATCGCATGGTCAGGCAAATGAGAACGGCAGCGACCTGCCGTTGCCGACCATCGTGCGCGATCTGCACTCGCTCGCCTTGAGCGGAGTCCGGTTCTCAACGGTGTATGCGGACCCTCCGTGGCCTTACTCAAACACGGCGGCGCGAGGAGCGGCAGAGAACCACTACCGCACGATGACGCTGGAAGCGATTCAAGGTGAGCCAGTGCGGCAGTTGATCGCCAACGACGCTCATCTGCATTTGTGGACGACAAACGCTTTTCTACAGGAAGCGTTCGATGTCCTTCGAGCTTGGGGCTTCCGCTACAAATCGTGTTTGGTATGGGTGAAGCCACAGCTTGGCATGGGCAACTACTGGCGCGTCTCGCACGAATTCCTGCTGCTCGGCGTGCGCGGCAATCTGCCGTTTCAAGCTCGCACAATCCGAAGCTGGCAGCTAGCCCGCCGCACTGTTCACAGTCGCAAGCCGTTTCTCTTTCGCAGTCTGATCGAACAAGTCAGCCCTGGTCCGTATCTGGAACTCTACGGGCGAGAGGAACAGCCTCACACTGGTTGGACGGTGTACGGCAATCAGGTCGAACGTCGCTTGTTCTGAATGCGTGAACGAGTCGGACGTAACGCGGCGGCGATCTCTGCAAAGTTGTACCGGATTAACGCCGTCAGCATTGACGCAACGGCGACCGGCGTACATCAATTTAAGAAGGGCTTGGTGTTTCTGTGGATGTGAACGGAGCAGCGGCATGAAGAAGTTCGTCGCGTTGGCCCGAGTCAGCAGTCGTGAGCAGGAGCGAGAAGGGTTTTCGCTGGCGGTTCAGGAAGACGCCCTACGTGCTTACGTGAAGAAAGTCGGCGGCGAAATCGTGCGGCTGTTCCGCATTGCGGAAACGGCCAGCAAATTCGAGGAACGCAAGACGTTCCGCGAACTCGTCATCTTCGCCAAGAAGCATTCGCTCGAACTCGATGGGCTGCTGTTCTACAAGGTGGATCGTGCGGCTCGAAACCTGTTCGATTACGTCGAGCTTGAACGGCTTGAGTCCGAATACGGCGTGCCGTTCATTTCGGTGTCCCAGCCGACCGACGACAATCCTGCTGGTCGCATGATGCGTCGGACGCTGGCGAACATGGCCAGCTTCTACACCGAACAACAATCGGTCGATGTCCGCGAGGGATTGGCTCGTCGGGTCCAAGAAGGGTGGTTCATCAACCGTGCCCCGTACGGATACCGCAATGTGCGCAAGAATGGTCGCAGTGTCGTGGAGATCTGCCCCGAGACTGGGCCGAAGGTCCGGCGGGTGTTTCAGTTGTTCGCGTACGAAAACCTCACGCTCGATTCACTGATCGAGCGACTGGAACGCGAAGGCATGACGTACAAGCCATCCGCTTCGAAGTTCGCTCGAAGCTCGGTGCATCAGATGCTGCACGATCGCTCGTACATCGGCGAAGTGCCATTTCACGGCGAATGGTATCCCGGAAAGCATGAGCCGCTGATTGACCGCAGCACCTGGGATCGGGTGCAGGAAATTCTCGGCGGACATTTCTACCGTTCTCACGAATTGACCTACGGCGGCGAACTCATCCGCTGCGGATTCTGCGGCTACCCGATCACGGGCGAGCGGAAGTTCAAGCAGTCCAGCACCGGCGAGCGGGCCTACACTTATTACCGCTGCGCCAAATACAACCGGCCAGGGCATCCGCGAACGCGAGTGCGGGAAGAAGAACTCGATGAGCAGATTCTCACGCTGTTTGATTGCATCCGCATTCAGGACGATGCGGTCCGCGAGTGGTTCCGGGCAGTGCTGGCGTCTCAGACTCGCGACCAGCAGCACGAAACCCGATCACAGCGGGATGAACTTCAACGCCAGTTGACGATGGCGATGAATCAGCAGGATCGCGTGGTGAACCTGCGTGTGGACGGCGAAATCGACGCAGAAGTTTTCGCGAAAAAGCAGACCGAGCTTCGCGACCGGATGGCTTCGCTCAAGGTGCAGATGGATGCGTTGGACCGCAATCGCGATGAAATGGCGGATTTGGTGTCGAAAGTGTTTGAACTTTCGCAAACGCTTCGTGAGAAGTGGCTTACAGCCGATTACTCCTGCAAGCGTCGCATCCTCGAAATCATCTGTTTGAACTTTTCCCTCGACGACACAACTCTCTGCTACGAAATGAGAAAGCCCTTCGACGTTCTCGCCGAAGGGCTTCCTGTCCAGTGGAGTCGGGCTGGCGGGATTTGAACCCACGACCTCTTGCACCCCAACAACTCACGCGAATCGCTTGAAATGCGAAACTTCTTGTCGCAAAAACACGTTGCGAATTCTATCAATTCTTTGAGTTTGATCAAATTCAACGGTTTTCAGCGTATTCCGTGCAATTGCATTCCCTCCAACCTTCATCGAATTGCACTCAATCTGAAGTGAGATGATCTGCGGCCTCCTGAACCTTGAGAATCGCTCGCCGTCAATCCCGTGCTGAACGCAGCCTCTCCTCAGCATCGGCGAGTTTCTTCCCATCGGCCGCCGCGATTCCGCTCTTGCCGAGTTCGACTGTGATCTTGTCGATCTTGCCAGCGAATTCGAACGGCATCTTATCGACGTAATTCTCGATCACCGGTGTGCCGGTGTCTTGGCCAACGTCGAGTGTTTCGTCCAACGAAAAACGCGTGGGGATGGTGTGTTCGATTTTGCCTTTTGCAACCTCCTTGCCGTCAACAGAAAGCGTGCCAGTGCCGCCCTTGCCGTACCCCGGGCCCTCGTATTTGAAGTCAAACTTGAGCGTGTGCTTGCCGGCGGCCAGTTTGTCCTTTCCGGTAACGCGATACTTGTGTTGTTTCTGGTTGGAATAGGCGTACACAAACTCTGGTTTGCCATCGATCACCAGCAACCCATAGCCACCGAAGCGGCCCCCTTGCGTGATCAACACGCCATCGCCCCCCTTATCGGGGATCTCCACATCGGCGGTGATGCTGAACGATCGGTTCTTTGTGTCCGGTGCGGACCCTTCAGGGACGCGAATCGTTCCCGGATAGTACGTGAACGATGTCCGACCGCGCGTCAGACTGGGGCGGATCGAAACATCGGCCCGCTCCGCGAACGTGGCGTCGAGCGGATAGACATGATACTTCTTCGCCTCCTGTTGGAAGATGCCCTGCAACTCTTTGAGCTTGTCGGGATTCTTCGCTGCCAAGTCATTTGACTGCGAGAAGTCTTCCGCGACGTGGTACAGCTCCCACTTGAAATCATCAGGGTCGGCGCCAGCCGCGCCTGGTTCAGCCTTGGCCCACGGCAAGCGCATCGGACTGGTGCTGGCGATCCAGCCGTCGTGATAAATGCCCCGGTTGCAGAGCATCTCGAAATATTGTGTGTTGTGCTTCGTGGGCGCCTTCGCATCGGCAAACGTGTACACGAGGCTCGTCCCTTCCATGGGCGTTTGCTTCACGCCATTGAGCATCGTCGGTTCCTTGCAGCCGGTTGCTTCCAGGATCGTGGGAGCGATGTCGATGATATGGCAGAACTGGCTGCGGACGCCCCCCTGGTCTTTGATCTTAGCCGGCCACGAGATCACCAGACCGTTCCGTGTGCCGCCGAAATGCGAGGCAACCTGCTTTGTCCATTGGAATGGCGAATCCATCGCGTGTGCCCAGCCGACGGGATAATGATTGTAGGCAAGCGGGCCACCGAGATCGTCCATGACGGAGATGAGATACGGAATCGTCTCCTCTACGCCGTTGGCCGCGACGCCGACTTCGTTCGATAAGCCTTGGAGCGTCCCTTCGCCGCTTGCTCCGTTGTCACCCATGATGAAAATGATCAACGTGTTATCGAGTTCGCCCGTGTCCTCGACGGCCTTGATCACGCGACCGATGTTGTGGTCGCAATAGTGCAAACTGCCCGCATAGACTTCCATCATCCGTGCATAAAGCTTTTTCTGGTCGGCGGTGAGCGAATCCCAAGCGGGAATCTCCTTCGGTCTCGGCGTAAGCTTTGTTCCCGCTGGCACTACGCCTGCCGTAATCTGCCGAGCAAGCGTCTCCTCCCGAAGTTTGTCCCAGCCTTGGTCGAATTGACCCTTGAATTTAGCAATCCACTCCTTCGGCGCATGAT
Organism: uncultured Planctomycetaceae bacterium; assembly: GCA_964504645.1. Taxonomy (GTDB): domain Bacteria; phylum Planctomycetota; class Planctomycetia; order Planctomycetales; family Planctomycetaceae; genus CAZDGB01. The sequence continues at coordinate 12,388 of CAZDGB010000185.1, forward strand.
GCGGAGCGTGCGTCAGGCCGGGCGAGTAGTACGCGAAAAACGGCTTGTCGGGCGCAAGGGAGTTTTGCTGCCGAATCCAGGCGATGGCATGATCCGCGAGGTCCGCATCAAGATGGTAATTCGGATCGTTCGGCGATTCGATCGGCTTTGTGCCGTCGAACAGGGCGGGGTGCCACTGATCTGTGTCACCCCCGATGAAGCCGTAGAAGTACTCGAAGCCCAGGCCGGTCGGCCAAAGATCGAACGGGCCAGCCTGGCTCGACTGCCAGTCGGGAACGTTGTGATTCTTGCCGTACCACGACGTGTTCCAGCCGTTCTGCTTGACGATCTCGGCGACCGTGCCGCAACTCTTGGGCATAATCGAGTTGTAACCGGGGTACCCTGTTCCAAATTCTGTGATCACCCCGGTGGCGCACGTGTGGTGGTTCCGTCCCGTGACGAGCGCGGCACGCGAGGGCGAACAGAGCGCCGTCGTGTGAAACATGTTGTACCGCAATCCGGCCTTGGCCAGCTTGTCGTAATTGGGCGTCGGAATCGGCCCGCCGAACGTCGACGATGCGCCGAAGCCCACGTCGTCCGTCAGAATGAGCAACACGTTCGGAGCGCCCTTGGGCGCTTCGATTCCTTTGGGAAAATCGGGCGTGGATTCCTTCGCCGTACGTCCAATCTTGCCTTTGAATGGCTGGGCCGGTCGGGGAAGCACATCCGAACTACCAGCGGTCTTTTCTTGTGCCTGAATAGTTCTCCCCATCGGGGCAGTGGCAGACAGCCACCCGAGGAGACCACCAATGGTGAGCGCGGTCAGGCCAGCCAGAATCGACTGCTTTCTCATGGTCTTGCCCTTCGAAAGAGATTGTGACAGGTGAATTCGGAACAGAAGTGTTTGCATCGCTTGATGCGCGTTACTCTATTGCCGCGTTTCGCCAAGTTGGGCGAGCAGACAGTTTGAGGGAACACGCTGCGCATGACAGTCCCCTTCAAGACGAGATGTGGAGACGCAGCTATCGAGAAAACAGTTTGACGGGGATTCAACTTTCCGAATGTTACCGCACCTTGTTTCTAAGTTACAATCAAAGGCACGCGCTCATTTCGGGCCATCTTGCGTTCTCTGCTGGTGCCGAGCATGAACATCCACCTCTTCGACCCGCGCATGCTGGCCCCCTTGGTGCAGTTTCTGGATCAGGCCGGAGTCCGCAGTGAGACATTCCTTGATCGCGCCAGCATCCCCGGCGAATTGGTGGAATCTGGCGGGTGGATCGGCAAGAAGCAAGCCTATGATTTCACGTTCGATGTTGTGAATCGGCTGCGTTTCCCGGAAGCGGTTTTCTCTGCGTACCTTAACTTCCGGATGGAGCACCTTGGCCCGATCGCCACCGCCATGCGGACGTGCAAGACGGTCAAGGAAGCCTTGGAAGTCGCCGCCCGACTGGGAAGCACAGCCTATGAGGGGAACGAGTATTTTCTGGAAATCGATGGAGATACAACCTGGTTCTGCTATCGAGAACCATCCCTCGAATCTCCCGGCCAGACTTTCATCAATGACATGACGTTGGCCGTTTATTGTCAGATGATCCGCGCCATTGCTGATCAGGATTGGCGGCCACAGCATTTGCGAACGCGAGAACAAATCATCGACCGTCATCGCACTGTGGACCTATTCGCTGACTGTCAGGCCAGTGTCCACCTGAGTTCGACGGGAGCCGCCGCGTTGTTTGCGAGCGCGGCCTTCACGAACTCGTCGTCCTTTAGCTTCGGGTCCTTCTCGATCTGGAGTTTCAGACTGTCGATCGCGAAGGCGAGTTGAAATGGAACCGGATTCTCCGGCCAAAGTGTGTTGTCGTTGTCGAACACGGCGATGCGGTTTTCGACGGGGATGAATTCGGGCGAGCCTTCCGTGGTCGTTTTCTTGACGAAGTTCAGAATCGCATCTTTGGGGCCGGTGTCGTTCCAGGAGGGGAGCGGTTCGGCAGCCGCAGAAACGGTTGTGAGCCACAAGACTACGACAAGAGATCGGCACATAGGAAGACTCCGGAACTGACGAGCGTCGAGGAACTCCCCCCTTCGATGCCGCCTTCGGCGCTTGAGCCGTTGTCGCCGGCGATGTAGATGAACAGTGTGTTGTCGGCGTCCGGCAGTTCCTTGACCGCGTCGATGATGCGGCCCATGTGGTGGTCGACGTGTGCCCCATAAGCACAGAACACTTCCATCATCCGGGCGTATAGCCGCTTCTGGTCCGCGTTCAGCGAATCCCAGGCCGGCAGGCCATGCGATCGCTCGGTCAGCTTCGTGTCCTGCGGAACCACGCCGAGCTTCTTCTGGCGGGCGAGAGTTTCCTCACGATACTTGTCCCAGCCGCCGTCAAACTTTCCTTTGAATTTCTCGATCCAGTCCTTCGGTGCATGGTGCGGGGCGTGCGTGGCCCCAGGCGCGACGTAGAGAAAGAACGGCTTGTCCGGCGCGATGCTCTTCATCTTGCGGACCCACGCAATCGACTTGTCCGCCAGGTCTTCCGTGAGGTGGTAATTCGGGTCGGTCGAGGCCGGAACGAGGTTCCGGTTCTCAACGAGAACCGGATTCCAGTGGTTCATGTCGCCGGCATTGAAACCATAGAAGTATTCAAACCCCAAGCCGTTGGCCCAGCGGTCGAACGGCCCGGACTGGCTCGTTTCCCACGGAGGCGTGTTGTGGTTCTTGCCGATCCACGCCGTGCTGTACCCGTTCTGCCAGAGCACCTCGCCGACGGTGCCGCATTCCTTCGGCATGACACCGGTGTACCCGTCGTAGCCCGTGGCGAGCTCCGTGATGCTGGCGAACGCGGCCGAGTGGTGGTTGCGGCCGGTGATGAGCGCTGCGCGAGTCGGACTGCACAGCGCCGTCGTGTGGAACCGGTTGT
>CAZDGB010000186.1:0-15221 GCA_964504645.1 uncultured Planctomycetaceae bacterium
GAATCGACGACGACTTCAACATCACCACGCTCGGCCGCGGCGGCAGCGACACCACGGCGACCGCCCTCGCCGCCGTCTTGCAGGCCGACGTCTGCGAGATCTACACCGACGTCGAAGGAATCTTCACGACCGATCCGCGGATCGTGAAGTCGGCCCGCAAGATGAACCAGATCGCTTACGACGAGATGCTCGAACTGACGAGCCTCGGCGGCGGCAAGATGCACTCGCGGTCGATTGAGTTCGCCAAAAAGTACCGCGTGCCGCTCTTGGTGCGGCCCGCTCATTCCGACGGCGCGGGGACGCTGATCGCCGTGCACAACAACGGCGAAGGCCCCGTCGTCACGGGCGTCGCGCTGGTGAAGAACGAAGCCATCGTCACGCTGCGGCAGCTTCCCGACCGGCCCGGCGTGTTGAGCGAAGTCTTCGCCGAGATGGCCCAGCGGAAGATTCCGATCGATATGGTGATTCAGGACATCGCCGAGAAGGGAGTCGCCGAAGTCTCCTTCACCGTGCCGCAGGACGATCTGGCCGAAGCCCTCACCGCCGCGCAAGCCGCGGTGGATCGGCTCGGCGCCGGCAAGGTCCGGCACGGGACGAACGTGGCGAAGGTCTCCGTCGTCGGCGCGGGGATGCGGACGCACACCGGCGTCGCGGCGCAGATGTTCCAATCCCTCGCCGCCGCCAGCGTGAACATCACGATGATCACCACCAGCGAGATCAAGATTTCCGTCCTCGTGAATCGCGATCAGAGCCTCGCCGCGCTCAACGCCGTGCATCAGGGGTTCGGGCTCGACAAGGAAACGGGCGTCGCGCCTTCGGTCGGCTTCCGGCAGTTGGAACATCACGCCGCGTCGGGCGTGAATCGCGACGAGCTGGAAAAAGACGTCGTGTCCAAACTGGCGGGGATGGAGGACATCGTCGTCAGCGAGATCGGGCTAGATACGCACCAGTCGCGTGTGACGGTGCGGGGGATTTCCGATCAGCCGGGCGTCGCCGCGGAAGTCTTTGCCGCGGTGGCCGAAGGGGGCGTGATGGTCGACATGATCGTCCAGAACCTGAGCCACGACCGGATCGCCGACCTGTCGTTCACGGTGCCGCGGACCGATCTCGAGCGCTGCCTCTTGTTGATGCGGGAACTGCTGGAGCGCTGGCCGCAGGCGGAGTTGAGCTTCGACAAAGAGATCGCGCTGCTCTCGGTGATGGGCATCGGCCTGCGGAGCCACACGGGCGTCGGCGAGAAGATGTTCCGCGCGCTGGCGGAAACTGGCGTCAACGTGCAGATGGTGAACACCAGCGAAACCCGCATCGGCGTCGTCGTCGCCCCGGAACACGCGGAAAAAGCGCACGCGGTGCTGCTGAAGGAGTTCGGGCTATCACGTTGAAAAGCTGCCCAGGGATAGCGATCCCCGGGCTTCCCTGGTGATGAAATCATGACCGAAGCCGACTTCCGCGAACTGCTGGCCCGCATCCAGGCGGGGAAGCTTACTCCGGCCGATGCGTGGCAATCGGTCGAAACGGCGCTCTCGCCGACGTCGATCACGCGGGAGGCGATGGTCGATCTCGATCGCAGCCAGCGGTGCGGGTATCCGGAAGTGGTGTTCGGGACGGGAAAGACGCCGGACGCCATCGTCGGCGTGTTCGCCGCGCAGCGCCGCGCCGGCCAGAATTCGCTGGCCACGCGGGTCGCGCCGGAGCAGGCGGAGATCGTGCTGCAGGAATTCCCCGGCGCGAAGTACAACGCCGTCGCGCGAACGATCAGCCTGATCACGGACACGGCGAAGAAATCGACCGGCAAAGTGGTGATCGTCACCGCAGGAACGAGCGACCTCCCCGTCGCCGCGGAGGCCGAAGAGACGGCGAAGTGGATGGGCTGCGAGACCGATTTCATTCTCGACGTCGGAGTCGCGGGGCCGCATCGATTGCTGCAGCAACGGGAGCGTCTGCAACAGGGCGATGCGATTATCGTCGTCGCCGGCATGGAAGGGGCGTTGCCGTCGGTGGTCGCCGGGTGGGTGGCCGTTCCGGTGATCGCGGTGCCGACCAGCGTCGGTTACGGCGCGAGCTTCGGCGGCGTCGCGGCGCTGTTGAGCATGCTCAACAGTTGTGCCGCGAACGTCTGCGTGGTGAACATCGACGCGGGGTTCAAAGGCGGGTTCCTGGCGGGACTGGTGGCCTCGAAAAATCGAGCACATTCCAATGCCGAAACTCACACCGCGTGACAAGTTGTGGTTTCGCGATTATGTCGCGGCGGCAAAGACCAGCCGGGAATGTCTTGAATTTCTGCTCGAATATCTTCACGTTCCCATTGCACTCGATTATTCCGTAAAGTCGCTCGAAGACCTGGAAAACCTCTACTGTGAGATCACTCCCGAACAGATTCCTCAATCCGTTTCTGACATGGAGCATCTCGCGTCTTTAATCGGTCAATATTTGGGCGAATCGATCATTTATCACACTGGGGCCAAGTGGATTCAGACCACGGAATCGAATGAACGATTTGGGCAGGCATGTATCGATGGATTCAGAAATGAAAAGTGGGACCGAATCTATCCCATCGATATCGCGAAAGGATTCCCAACGTTACCGCAGAGGAAGCCTTTCTTTCCTGGTGCACGGGATCAACGAATCGTAGCTGCCCAATTAGAAAAGGCGCTGCGAGTATTCGCCGAGAGTCGATAATTTCTGTCCAAGCGATGGCTGAATTACACACACACACACTGAAAAAGTATGAGTGCGACGATTCCTGCCGATCTGCCCCGATTGCCGCCGCGGCCGGCCGACTCCCATAAGGGGACGTTCGGCAAAGTCTGGATCATCGCCGGCAGCCGCGGGATGAGCGGCGCGGCGATGCTCTCGGGGCTCGGCGCGCTGCGCGGCGGAGCGGGACTGGTGACGGTCGCGGTGCCGAAGGCGATTCAGTCGCTGGTCGCCGGATACGAGCCGTCGTATCTCACGCGCGGCCTCGCGGAAGACGACGATGGCCATCTGAGCTACGCCGCGGCGGTGGAGTTGAAGTCGTCGTTGCCGGCGCAGACGGCGGCGGCGTTCGGTCCGGGCGTGGGGCAGTCGCCGGGCGTGGCGGAACTCGCCGCGGAACTCTATCAGCACGCCCCGTTGCCGATGGTCTTCGATGCCGACGGATTGAATGCCTTGGCCCGGCGGCCCGAACTGCTGACGCGGCCGGCCGACGATTCGCCTCGCATCTTGACGCCCCACCCGGGCGAATTCGCGCGGCTCACCGGCAAGTCGATGAGCGAAGTCCAGTCCCAGCGCGAATCCCTCGCGAGCGAGTTCGCAGCGAAGCATCACGTCGTCGTGCTGCTCAAAGGCCATCGCACCGTCATCACCGACGGCCAGCAAACGCACCTCAACCCGACCGGCAACAGCGGCATGGCGACCGGCGGCACGGGCGACGTGCTGACGGGGCTGATTACGGCGCTGCTGGCGCAAAAGATGGAGCCGCTCGACGCCGCGCGGCTGGGAGCGTATCTACACGGCCGCGCCGGCGATCTCGCCGCCGCAGAGCTGTCAGAGCCGGGCCTCATCGCCAGCGATTTGCCGCGCTTCCTCGGCCCCGCGTGGCTCGAGCTGTCGGCCGGCGCAACGTGATTTGCGTTGGGTGGTACAACCAGAGTCTTCGATGAGGCCGTCCGGGAATTCCGCAGGCGGATTGGCCGCCAACATCCGCGTATTGCCAGGAAAAACGGAACGCGGGGCTGCGCCACACGGACGGCGCGGAAGCGCGCGGATCAGCAGCAAAAATCGGCTCGGCGATCTGGTCCGCGTTCCTCCGCGGGCTGCGGGCCAGCGTGTTTCCGCGTTCCGCTTTCCTCTTCGGTTGGGAATTCCGGGACGGTCTCAGAGTTTTCGACGGGCGTGGCGAACAGGCGAGAACAGCTGGCGTAGCGGACGTCGTGAGACTTCCGGAGGCAGGTGACAAAGCGTCGGAAGTCTCACGACTTCCGCTACGAATCAGGGCGTGCCAGCCAGCGCTGTGCCGCGGCGAATTGTCAGACCGGCGAAAACTGCCGGAGGGGGCGGCGATTCCAGCAATCTGCCGACGTGCGCCACCGGCGCCGGAGAATTCCGGTTGACGAGACCGGCGAGATCACTATAGTTCGCCTCTCCATTCGTCCGTGTTTCCCGTTTCCCATCGAGATTTTCCGCTGCGGGCCATTCGTCAGCCAGGAGTGCCGCCGCTTGATTGTAACAACGCTAATTAACGCCTAGGAAAGATTTGACGATAACGCTGAAGGTAACGAGGCGGCTTGGCCGATAGTTCCGAATGCGGGGACAGCGACCGCTGGGACCAGCCGCACCGATTTCAGGCGTGATGACATTCCGCGCGTCGACCGGAATTGGCGGCGGAACACGACCGTACGAACTTCCATCCAACGTCGAACCAGAATCGGTTCTTAATAGGAGCTTGAGTCAGATGAACGGACTGCGAATGCTCAAGGGAGTGGCCGTGGCTATGGCGACGCTCGGGTTGGCGATTCCCAACCCGAAGCTGTTCGCCGATCAACAGACGAACGCGAAATCGGCCGCGGCGCAGCGCCCGCAAAAGAGCCAGATTCCGGACGTCACGCTGGCGTCGGGCGGAGTCTTCTCCGGCCGCGTCATCGACCATGCAATGAACCCGCTGGAAGGCGCGGAAGTCGTCGTCAAGCAGGGCAAGACCGAAGTCGCCCGCACCGTCACCGACAAGAAGGGCGTCTTCGCCGTCAAGAACCTGAAGGGCGGCGTCTACCAGGTCACGTCGGGCAACACGGACGGCGTGTTCCGCGTGTGGACCGAAAAGACCGCTCCGCCGGTGGCGAAGGGCCAGGCCTTGCTCGTCATGGGCGAGAACGGCGCCCGCGGCCAGTTCGGCGCCATCGACCCGACCATCGTGCTGCTCACCGCCGGCGTCATCGCGGCCGTCGTCCTCTCGGCGATCGCCGTCGATAAGATCAATCAGGTCGAGAACTGCTGCAACAAGCTCAGCGTCTCGCACTGATCGAGACGCGCTGGTTCGACGCGTGAAATCTCCAGAAGCCCGGCGTGCTGCTCCGCATGCCGGGCTTTTTCGTTGAGGGTTGCTTAGAATCCCGGTTCGTCTTCTAACCGGGATTCACTTTGATGCGCAGGTCGAATAGCGAAACCCGGTTATCCAAGCAGAACCGGGTTTCAGACTCTCCACCCTCAACCATTCTGGCAGCGCCGGCAAACCTTGACGGCGGTGACGGCTGTGATGGAGACCTCCGCGCCGTCCATCCGATCCTTCCCTCAGAGACGAACGAGCGACTCTGCCGAGTTTGAGCGTTTTCGCGGCCGGGCGATCGCGCCGTCTGCGGCATTGCGCTCCTGCCGTTCGCTCACGACCGTTCGGTCGAACTCGCGTCGTTCTTTCAAGGGGGAAGTTTCATGTCCGGATGGAAGCTGCTGAAGAACGCCGCGGTCGCGATGGCGACGGTGGGCGCCGTATTGCCATTGCCGGAATTGTGCGCGCAGGATCGCACGCCGGCGCGCTCCTTCTCGAAAAGCCAGATTCCGGACGTCACGCTGGCGCCGGGGGGCGTCTTTGCCGGCCGCATCGTCGATCAATCGATGACGTCGCTGGAGGGGGCGGAAGTCGTCCTCAAGCAAAACAACGCCGAAATCCGCCGCACGATGACCGACAAGAACGGCCTCTTCACGTTTCAGGATTTGAAGGGGGGCGTCTACCAGGTGTCGTCGGGGAACACCGAAGGCGTGTTCCGATTGTGGACGGAGAAGACCGCGCCGCCGTCCGCCCGCGGACAGGCTGTGCTGGTGATGGGAGCGAACGGGGCCCGCGGACAAGTCGGCATCATCACGCCGGCGACCGTCGTTCTGGCCGGCGGCGTCGCGGCCGGCGGCACCATCGCCGCCCTCGCGCTCACCCGGAAAAAGAACAACAATCCCGGTTTGGTCTCGAACTGAGCGGCGTAGCGCCGAGTGAAATGGAAACCGCGCGTCGAACCGTCAGGGTTTCGACGCCGTTTCCGACTTCTTGCCGCCGAGCGCGTACAGCTTCGAGAACGTGCGGATGAAGAGGCTGTCGCGGGCAATGGCGGGCGTCGAGCGCGAGCCTTCGTCCAGCGGGATGCGGCCCAGTTCTGCGAATTGGTCGCTCGCCGCCAGCACGACGACTTCGCCGTCGACGCTGACGCAGTAAATCTTGTCCGCCGCGCGGACGGGGGAGCCCTGGTAGTTCCCGCCGATCCGTTGCCGCCAGTGGACGTTGCCCGACGACAGGTCGAGGCACGACACCACGCCGGCGTCGCCCAGCAAGAACACCAGGTCGCCCTTCGTTACGACAGTGGGCACATACGGGGCCTGCGTGTCGACCTGGTAGGCCAGTTCCGCGGTCTTCCCGTCGGTGCGCACCGCGGCGACGTAGTTCCCGCCGCCGCCCGAGCCAGTGCTGCCGAAAATCAGGTCTCCCTTGATGACCGGCGAGCTCACGGTGCGCATGCGGAACACGACGGTGGCCCACAATTCCTTGCCGGTGTGGGGATCGACGGCGAATAACCCGCTGCCGGTGCTGGTGTTGATGAGTTGCGGCGGTCCGTCTTTCGGCTGGAAGACGGCGGGAACCGAATAGGTGACGCTGTCGGTCTTGCGCTGGAGGCGCCAGCGTTCCTCGCCGGTCTTGCGGTCGAACGCCATCAGGAAGCTTTGCGGCGGAATACCGGTGCCCGCGTCCTTGTCTTTGTCTTTCAACTCCTGCGTGTTGGACAGGATGAGCAGGTCTTCGAAGATCATGGGCGATGTGCCGAAGCCGTGCTGGCCGAGCCACGGGCCCAGGTCTTTCGACCAGACTTCCTCGCCGTCGTGCGTGAAAGCCATCAGCGTGAGGCGATCCGGCGCGGACCACCCCACGTAGATCCGTTCCTCGTCGGCGGCGGGCGTCGACGAGGCGAAGCTGCTCATCTTATGGATCGGGTGCGGCGTGGACGGGAAGTCGCGTTGCCACAACTTCTCGCCGGTCTCCGCGTCGTAGCACAGGACGTGGCGTTCCGCGGTTTCGGGATTAGCGCTCAGGAGGAAGAGCCGATTGCCCCACAGGCTGGGCGACGAGTTGCCGCGGCCGGGCAGGTCGATCTTCCATTTGTAGTCTTCGTTGGTCCAGGCGGCCGGCAGGACGGTTTCGCTTTCGCCACTGCCGTTGGGGCCGCGAAAGCGGGCCCATTCCTGCGCCGGCGCGGCGGCCGACAGACACCCGAGCCCGATCGCCGCCAGCATCATCCCGCGCTGCCACTGCGTCATCGTTCCACACTCCCGGTGAGAGAAGTTTTCGAGCCTTTATCCTCAGGGATCAGGGGGTTCGACACAAGGGTTCTGGGGAGTTTTTCGGCAGTTCAGGCGAGCGGCGCGGCGCAAACCCGCCGTGCTCTTCGCGTCGATCACAACTACGCAATCAAAGACACGGCGGGCTTACGCCGCTCCGCTCGCCACAATTCGAAATTTTCGAGTTGACATTCCCCTTGATCTCTGTACTATCGTGGTAGTACACAGGAGCAGCGCATGCTGTACCGCATCGACCCCAGCAACGGATTGGCGATCTACGAGCAGATCGCCCGGCAAGTCAAATTCGCCGTGGCGCATGGCGCGCTCCGCAGCGGCGATTTGATCCCCTCCGTCCGCGAGCTGGCCCAAACGCTCGCCGTCAATCCGAACACCGTCGCCCGCGCCTATCGCGATCTGCAGGCCGACGGCGTCGTCGAACCGCTCCGCGGCGAAGGGCTCCGCATCGCGCGGCAAGCCCCCGAACGCTGCCGCAAGGAACGGACGAAATTGCTGAAGGAGCGGCTGAAAGTCGCAATCCTCGAATGCCGGCGCGGCGGGCTCGATGCTACGGAAATCCGCTCTCTGATTCACGACGTGCTGCAGGAAACCTCCACCGCGGGAGTCAATTCATGACGGCTGTCCTCGAATTCCAGCAGATCACCAAACGCTTCGGCTCGTCGACGGCGCTCGACAGCGTGTCGTTTCTCGGCAAGCCAGGGCAGGTGATCGCGCTCCTCGGCGAGAACGGCGCCGGCAAGACGACGGCGATCCGCATCTTACTTGGCTTGCTGCCGCCCGACGCCGGCCGCTCTTCGGTGCTCGGCATGGACAGCCAGCATCACGGCGAAGAGATTCGCCGCCGCGTCGGTTATGTCCCCGACCGGCCGGCGCTCTACGACTGGATGACGGTCGCCGAAATCGGCTGGTTCGCCGCGGGGTTTTATCCGCTCGGCTATGAAGCCAGCTATCGGAAGCTGATTGCCAACTTCGAATTGCCGCTGGATCGTCGACTGAAAAATCTGTCGAAGGGGATGCTGGCGAAAGTCGGTCTGGCGCTCGCGATGGCCCACGAGCCGCCGCTGCTCGTGCTGGATGAGCCGACGTCGGGCCTCGACCCGCTCGTGCGGCGGGAATTCCTGGAGAGCATGGTCGACGTCGCCGCTACGGGGCGGACCGTGTTTCTGTCGAGCCATCAGATCGCCGAGGTGGAGCGCGTCGCCGACACGGTCCTGATTCTCCGCAAGGGGAAACTCGTGCTGTGCGAGCGGCTGGAAGTGCTCAAGAGCCGCGTCACCGAATTGATTGTTTCAGAGGACATGGTCGAAACCGCGCCGCCGATTTTGCCAGCGGGCGCAGCGTTGCTCGGCGCGCACCGCGTCGACCGGCAATGGCAACTGCTGGTGCGCGATCTGACCGATGAGGGCCTCGCGACGTTGCGTTCGTCGCCAGACCATCTCGCGGTGGAACAGCGGCATCCATCCCTGGAGGAACTGTTCGTCGCGTGCATGCGGACGGACAGCGCGGATTCGTGGACGTTTCCGGAAGTCCCCGTGAGCTGAGGCCAGGCGAGCGTCGAGGCGTGAGCCCGACGTGTGTGACAATCGGTGACCTGCGAAGCGCAAGCGTTTGTTTGCATTCTCAATCAACAACTTCCAACCCGCGACGCACCATGACCCCTTTCCTTCGCTTGCTCTGGAAAGAATACCACTCCCTGCGGGTGCTGTGGGCCGGCGTCACACTGGGGACGCTGGTGCTGTGGGCGCTGATGCTGCTGTCCTTCCGTGGGGACGCGTCGCGTCAAAACGATTTGTCCCTCTTGGTCTCTGTGGTCTGGAGCCTGGCGATCTGGCTGCCCGCCGTGTATCTCTTGGCGTGCACCGCGGCGCAATTCGCCGGCGAGCAGGAAGAGCGGACGGCGAGTTGGTTGACGCATTTCGCCGCGCCGTTTCAGCCGTTGATCTCAGCCAAGCTGCTGTGGACGGCGGCGACAGCGGCGGCGATGCAAATCCTCCTGCTGTTCGCCGCGGGTCGAGTTTGGTGGCACTATATTCCAACCCTCGGACCGAGCGGCCTGCTGCAGGACGAGGAACGTTTTTACCTCGGCTCGTCGTCGTTCGCGACGTTTCTGCTGCTGGAGTCGCTGGCCTGGGGCATTTTCTGGTCGTTGCAATCGGTGACCGTCTTGCGGGCGCTCGTGCTCTCGGCGTTGACCGTGGTGTTCATCAACATCTTCGCGTCGGCTCTGTGGGCGCCGAACACCGACACGATGGCGCGATTCTGGTCCGACGCCATCTGGTCGTGGGGGTTCCTGCGGACGGGCCTTACGCTCGGCATGCTCGTGATCGATTATTTCCTCGCCCGCCGCTGGTTGACCGGGCATAGCACATCCTGGTCGATCCCGTGGGAACGCTGGCGTCTGCATCGAGAAGCGGTCCCCCGCGCCGTGGCGGAAGTCAGCGCCATGGAACCGGGAGCGCCGTGGAGCCGCGCCTGGCAGCGGTTCCGGTGGTTGGAGTGGCAGCCGATTCGCAGTTTTTTCTATCTAGCCGGCGCCGCGGGGGCCGTGTTCTCAGGGATCGCGTTGCTCTCCTATTTCCGGTTTCCAGGCGATCCGGGTTTAGGCTCTTTGCCGTTACTTGTCGCGATGTTGTGCCCCCTCGTGACGGGAGTTCTGGCGTGGCAGGGGGAACAGCGGCGAGAGCAGTTCCGTTTCTTCATCAATCGCGGCATCTCACCCTATGCGCTGTGGTGGAACAAGTTCGCTTTGTGGTTCGGAGCTTATCTAACTTCGGTCGCCCTGCTGGTTCTCGTGACCGTCGCGCTCACGGCGGCAAACTTCGCCTGGTTGGCCGAACGTTCCAGCCATCCTTATGCCCAACGATGGTTTCAGCACTGGTATCAACACTATGGCGAGGTCTGGTTTTATGACTACATCTGGGCCGTGCCGCTGGTGTTTCTGGCCATTTTCACCACGAGCCTTTACTTTCGCCGGACGATCTATGCCGTCGTCGTCGGAATCGGCATGTACGCGGCGATGATCTATCTGGCATCCCTCAATCATGAATTGGGAGTGCCGGCGTGGCTGGGATACGCGCCGGTCGTCGCGTGGCTCTTGTGGTGCAGCCTGCGGCAAGTGCCACGGTGGGCGCTGGAACGAACCGGCTGGCGGACAGCGGCCGTCATCGCCGCGGAGTGGTTGGTCTTCCCCGCCGTGTTCGCCGTGGCCGTTCTTGCGTACTGGGTTTATTCGGTGCCGTCGCCGGATGTCGATCAAATTTTTGCGGAATCGGTGCAACGGCGCGTTTCGCAGCTGCAATGGGAGGCTCATCGGAATCAGCAGCCCTTCGTGCCGGCCGACATGCGAGAAACGCTGCAAGCCGCTGACGAATTGTTGCGAGAGCATACCGAGGCGCGGCGGCGTGTTGGCGCTTCCGATCGCCTGTTGAAACCGGAGGAGTGGAAGGACTTCCATCCCGACGTGAGCAAATTCCGCGACAGTTTGCTGAGGCCGAACCTGCTATCAAGACAGTTGGAGATTGCGGAGTGGCCGAAGAAGGAACAGGCGTGGCTTTTTGTGGAGATGCTGCTGCGCGACGCCGACCGAACCCTTGCTGCGGGTCAATTTGAGGACTCGATTCGCGACATCCGCGCCGCGGTGCGTCTCGTCGGCGCCGTGCTGTCGAGTGAACCGCCGACATCCGCGTCGCGGGTGTCGATCAAGCAGACTCATGCCGATCTCCACGCGCGGCTCGTCGCCTGGGCGCAGCATCCGCACCAGAAACCGGAGAACGTTGCGCGGGCGATGGCCGACATTGTTCAATTTGATATGGAATGGTGGTCTCCCTCGGTTCGAGCGCTCGACCAGGAGTACCGGGAGAGCGTGGACGAACTCGATAAACTGCAAAAAGAAACAGGCTGGATATCCGCTCCGGTGCTCGAACATCGCCGACGGTTGCTGGCCTGCATCTACTCCAATCGCGCTCTCTATCTGACGTACTTTCACTTGCACCCTTTGCCTTGGCTCGTACTCCACCGCCCCGAGCTAATGACGATCGGATCAGCGGCTCAGATCCGGGCGTGGCGTTATCAAGAGTCCCCCGGTCTCGTCATGCCGCTGGGACTCGGCAACCAGTTCTTTGTCTGGTCTCGGGACCTGCCGATCCGGTTGCGCTGCACGCTGGGCACGATGGCCGTTGTCGCGTTTCGTGCGGAACATGGCCGGCTGCCGGTGTCGTTCGACGAGGTCAGCCCGGAATTTGGTTCGGCACAGTGGTGGCAACTCTATCCGCAGATGACGACGCTGGAACTGCAGACCGACGGCAAGTGGCCGAGCATTCCGTTGATGGGAGTGCCGGATGTCGTTCCCGGCAAGGATCCCGGCGTGCCGTTCGTCTATGTGCGCCCGTTCGTTGGGCAATATAACGCAATGTACGGCGGCACGGAGGGCAATACCTACCTATTCGCGGTTCCGCCGCCGCCGGCCGCGGAGTTGCCGTAGTGCGAAGTGAGCCGGCGCATGATCGGAAACACACGGCGGGCTGACGCCGCGCCGCTCGCCTTGGAAGAACCTTGCGGGTTCGTAAGATTCGCTTGGCCGTTGTGCTCGACAAGGCCCGCACAATCCGCACGCCTGAGCGGCGGCGTTCGGAGAATGATCCGTTCCGGGAACTCTCCCCTCGCAACGACTGCGGGATCGCTGACAATCGTCTGAAGATTGCCTGAGCGTCCGTCGACTCCGCGAATCGCGTCCGATGAAGTTCCCGGAATACAAGTACCTCGTCTTCTCCGATGTCTATCGCATCGCCGGCAAAACCGGCTGGGGCGAGTGCCTCAAGCAGGTCGTGTGGGACGAGTCGTTCGCGTACACCTTCTGGTTCCGCACCTGCGGCTACTTGCGCGCGCACCCCTGGCTGAAGTATGTCCTGTTTCCCCCCGCCCGGATCGTCTTGTCGCGGCTGTCGTATCGGCTCGGCATCTCGATCGCGCCGGCGACCCGCATCGGCAGCGGATTCTACATCGGACACTTCGGCTGCATCGGCGTCAGCGCCAAAAGCGTCATCGGCAAGAACTGCAACATCTCCCCCGGCGTCATTCTCGGCCAGGCGAATCGCGGCGAGCACAAGGGCTATCCTCGGCTCGGCGATAACGTCTACCTCGGGCCCGGAGCGAAGATCGTCGGCGCGGTGACGATCGGCAACAACGTCGCCGTCGGCGCGAACTGCGTCGTGACGAAAGACGTCCCCGACAACTCCGTGGTCGTCGGCATCCCCGGCCACGTCATCTCGCAAGCCGGCGCCGCAGGCTACATCGAGTTCACGGACTACGAAGACAAGCTGCGGTGAACCGGATTCTGTTGGCAGTCTGAATTGCCAACAGGCAAGAACGCGGAATGACGCTGGCCGGAAGCCCGCGGACGGACGCGGACCATCAGCCATCTCCATTAGTCATGCCTGTCCGCGGCAATCCGCGTTTTCCGCGTAGCGCAGCTCCGCGTACCGTTTTCTCCGGCCGCGTCGGTCGTGCGTCAGCGCACCGCCGTGCGCAAGCCGTCGAGCCACGTTTCCAAATCTGCCGGCCACGGGGAGAGGAAGCGCAGCGGCGTCTCGGTGACGGGGTGGATGAACTCCAACTCGGCGGCGTGCAGCGCCAACCGCGGGGCCTGGCTGGCATCGGGGAGCAGCGTGCCGTCGGCGCGGCGGTTGTATTTCACTTCGCCGCACACCGGGCAGCCGCGCTCGGCGAGATGGATGCGAATCTGGTTGGTGCGGCCTGTCTCCAGCCGGCATTCGACGAGCGCATACGGCCCGATTTGTTCCAACTCGCGGACGTGCGTGATCGCCGTCTTGCCGACGGGGGCGTCGGCGCTGCCGCGCAAGCCGTCGCCGCGGTCGCGCACCAAACGCGACTGGATCGTCGCCGTGCCGGGATGGCCGATGACGACGGTTTGATAAACCCGTTGGGCGGAATGCCGGCGGAACTGGGCCGTCAATCCGAGCGCGGCCTGCTGCGTGCGGGCGACGACCATCACGCCGCTCGTATCGCGGTCGAGCCGATGGACCAGGGTCACGCCGCCCGCCGCGCGCGAACGCCGTTCGCGGGTGAGGAGCTTGGGCAGCAGTTCATCGAGCGTCGGCTGCAAGGCCTTTCGTTTCGCCGGCCACCGCTGCTCCTCGGGACGCCGCTCGGTGACGAGCCCCGACGGCTTGTCGAGGACGGCGAGATGATGGTCGACGTGCAGCAGCCGAATCCGCGCGGACCAGTCGACCGGCTGCGCAGCGGGCGTTCCGATCTCCACGACGTCGCCTGCCCGCAACCGCCGCGCGGCGTCGAGACAGACGACCCGATTGACGCGCACGGCGGACCGTTCGATCTGCCGCGTAATCTGCGACCAGCTTTGACCGGGCAACTGCGTGCGCAGAATTGCGGCGAGCGTCTGGCCGGCGAGGTCCTGGGGCAGAACGATCGAATAGTTCCCGCTCATGCTGGATGGGAGAGCAGCCGCGAACGGACAGAATTCATTTCGAGAGCTTGATATCGAAAGTCGGCGGCGACTTGGACGTCACCTCGAACGCGAGGTCGGTTTCCGCGGGAATCGAATACTTCTTGTTGAAGGGAATCGCGGCCGCTTTGGGAACTGCGCCGCCGAAAGGGGGCGGGCTGTAGGGAATGACCACGATCTTGTAGTGGCCGGCCGGCGCTCCCTTCTTGGATGCGGTCAGCAGTTCGTATTTGCCGGACGCGTCGGTTGTCCCTGCGGGGAACAACCCGAGCTTATTCCCCTTGGATTCGTCCGGCTGAAAGCCCACGCCGGCTTTCTCCAAAGGCTGGCCGTCCACCGTCACCGTCCCCGATACGGGATAGAGGACCGGGCCTGTATCGCCGCCGCATCCGACGAGAGCGGCGCTGGCGACGACCGCCGCCAAGGGAACGAAGCGCCGCCACTTCTGCGAAAGCCGATTCATAAGGAGAACCTGGTTGGGTGGGAAAATCGTGATGGCGACTTGCGGGCCGCAGGATCGCATAAATCGTTGGAACGAACAACGCTGCCATGGCCGCGCGAAAGCAAAAACGCCGGAGGAGGCGCTGCCATCCTCCGGCATCGAAGTCCTGCACGAAATCAGTATTCACCGATCGTTTCGCCGTCAGCAATGGTGGCCAGACTGCGATAGGTGATCAGGTTCATGTTTTCCGAGAGGAATCTGACGGTGCCATCCGCCAGCAGGAAGTGGCAACCTCCCACGTGGCTGCTCGCAAAGCTCCACCCGATTTCCCAGGAAACTCCGGTTGAATTGTACTTGTACGTATTGATGGGAGCGGCCGCGTAAGCGCTCGATTCGACTGTGTGGACCCAACACCAACCGTTGTTAGACGCGAGGCTCTTATTGACGACTGATTCGCCGACGGCGATTGTATTGCTGGTGCCGTCAGGAATGGAGGCCACCGACTTGGGACGCATGAAGGTCCATTCCTCGAACAACCCATTGTTGTACACGTAGGAGTCGCCACATAACCCGGTAACGACGTTGTTCGTGTACACACCCCAGTCCAAATCGCTCCCCATGACGGCCTTGTAATTGGTCACGCCGACTCTGGTACTGCCCGTATAGGCAGTGCCTTGATCCAGGTATCTTCCGTTCGGATCGCTGGGACAGCCCAATCCCGGCAGTGCCATGCCCATGCCGCCGCTGGTGGCAAGGGTCGCGCTGCCCACATTCATCTGGTTGTAGAGCGGAGCCTGATCAAAATACGGGAGGATCTTGGTGATCCAACTGAAATTTTTCCCATCCTGGGTGTAGGTGACAAATTGCGCTGCGGAGTAGGTGGTATGGCAGCCCGTGTATCCCCCGCCGGCCCCACCGTAAGACTGAGTCGGGAAGTACAAGAAGACGTCGTGATAGTTGTGCAGCGCCAGGCCGATCTGCTTCAGG
>CAZDGB010000187.1:0-15176 GCA_964504645.1 uncultured Planctomycetaceae bacterium
TGATCGAACTAGAGCGCCTGGGGGCTGAATTTGCTCAGAGGGGCGTCAATATCAACGCCGTCAGCAGCGACGACAGCAATGCCGATCCCCACACGATCAGAAAGAACTGGGGATACGGGCCATGCGTCGCCTCTTTCAGCACGCTGAGGATTTCGTCTTTGCTCCAGAAACCCGAGAACACCGGCAAACCGGACAGCGCCAGCGCCCCGGCGAGAAACGTGATATGCGTGATCGGCAGCGCCTTGCGCAAGCCGCCGAACTGCCGCATATCGATGATGTCCCCCATCGAATGCATCACGCTGCCGGCCGACAGGAACAGCAGCGCCTTGAAGAACGCGTGCGTGAACATGTGGAACATCGCGAACGTCACCGCCGCGGCGGCGAGCTTCTCGTCGCCGGCGGCCGCGCCCAGCGACATGAACATGAAGCCCAACTGGCTGACGGTGGAATAGGCCAGCACGCGTTTCAAGTCGTGCTGCGTGAGGGCCGTGATCGCCGCGATCAGCGCCGTCGCCGCGCCGATCCCCGCCACCCACAACTGGGCGTAGGGGGCGTGCACGAACAGCGGCGTGCAGCGGGCGACGAGGTACACGCCGGCGGTGACCATCGTCGCGGCGTGAATCAGCGCGCTGACGGGGGTCGGGCCTTCCATCGCATCGGGCAACCAGACATGCAGCGGGAACTGGGCCGACTTCCCAACCGCGCCGACGAAGAGCAAGAGGCAAATCGCCGTGAAGACTGCCGGCTGCTGGACGACGATTTCCGAGATCAACGTCGGATCGCCGAGGACTTTGTCGAAATCGAGCGTGCCGAACGTCGTCCAGACGAGAAACACGCCCAGGATGAAACCGAAGTCGCCGATGCGGTTGACGACGAACGCCTTCTTCGCCGCGGCCGCGGCGCTCGGTTTCTTGAACCAGAACCCGATGAGCAGGTAGCTGCACAGGCCCACGGCTTCCCAGAAGACGAACAGCATGAGAAAACTGCTGGCCAGAACCAGCATGCACATCGAGAAGACGAACAGCGCGATCTCGGCGAAAAAGCGGGGGTATCCCGGGTCGCCGTG
The DNA here is from genome assembly GCA_964504645.1 of uncultured Planctomycetaceae bacterium. Lineage (GTDB taxonomy): Bacteria > Planctomycetota > Planctomycetia > Planctomycetales > Planctomycetaceae > CAZDGB01. The sequence continues at coordinate 1,067 of CAZDGB010000187.1, forward strand.
CATGTAGCCCGACGCGAAGATCGCCACGAGCAGGCTGACGGAGGTCACCATCACCAGCATCAGCGCCGACATGGCGTCGGCCCGCAGCGTGATGTCGACGTTCAATCGCCCCACGTCGTTCGCGTCGCCAACGTTGAACCACTGATAGACCGGATACGAGACGACCGAATGACTCGCGTCGTGATCGTCGAACGTTTCCGGCAAAACGGAGTTCAGCAAATACAGCGCGGCGAAGAACGAGATGAACAGCGCCAGCACCACCGGCCGGTGCGCGTGCGCCCGCCGGAACGTCGTGCCGACGACGACAATCCACAGGCACGCCGCCAACGGCGCCGCGGGAATCAGCCAGAGGACGTTATTTGTGAGCCACTCGGTCACTATTCAGCCCAGGTTAGAAGTTCCAAATTCCAAAAACCAAGTTCCAAACAAGCTCCAAAATCCAAATCTCAAACCCGGAGCTTCAAACCTTTGACGGCACGACCGGACCCGGCGTTTTCGGCGCGCGGCCGGACGGGGTGAGTTGCGGGAACTCCACTGCGGGAACCGGTTCCGCCGGCGGCGCGGCGGGCGGTTGCGGCGGCTCGGTTTCGGTGAGGTTGCCCCACAGGAACACATCGAGCGACTTGCGCCGCTGATAGAGCGTCAGAATCAACGCCAGCGCCAGGCCGGCTTCGCACGCGGCGATCGTCAGCACGAAAATCGTAAAGGCCTGGCCCGACGCGTTCTGATGATGGCGGCCGAACGCCGTCAGATTCACCGAGACGCCGTGCAGCATCAGCTCCGCGGAGAGGAGAATCAAAATCAGGTTGCGGCGCGTCAGAAACCCGATCATCCCCAGGATGAACAGGATCGCACCGACGGCCAGTTGGCTTTCCAGCGACATGACTAAAGCGTCCCCTGCGTTCGCCGCGGGGCGATGGCGATCGCGCCGATGGTGGCAATCAACAGCGCGGTGCCGGCGAGTTCCACCGCGTACAGATAATCGGTGAAGAGCGACACGCCGACGTTCCGCAGCGAGCCGAGGTCGTCGTCCTTCGGCCGGCTGAGGGCGTTGGCCTGCAACGCCTCCGAAGGCTTCGCAAATTTCAGCCGCGTCGAAGCGCCCGGTGCGGCAGCCGGTGTTTCCTCCAACTGACCCCAGCCGCGGAGTGTGAACAACAGGCATCCCAGGAGCAGAAACGCCGCCGCGGAGGCCGCCGCCGGCTGATACGCCTGCCGGTCGTAGTTCGCGGCCCCCGCTTGTTGCGCGAGCATGATCACGAACAGGAACGTCACGACGATCGCCCCGGCGTAGACGATGACAGTCGCCGCCGCGAGGAACGGGGCCGAATTCAACAGAAACAGCCCGCACACGGCGAGCGTCGTCACGGCGAACCAGAGCGCGGCGTAAACGGGGTTATGGTCGGAAATCATCAGCGCCGCCGCGATCACCGCCGTCGCGGCGAAGACGTAAAACAGGATGTCGCGCAGCTCGTCCTGGCCGGACGGCGCGAAGGCGATGCCGATCAAGGCGAGCGCCGCCAGTCCCATCAGCCCGCCGAGGCCGCGCAATCCCTTGCTTGCGGAGAGCAATCCGCAGACGGCGAGCCAGCCCAACACCAGCGGCACGATCAATCGCCACTCGGAAACCAGCCCGTTCATGTCCGAAACACGTCCTGTTCTTGTCGGCTCAGCGTCAAAGAGACACGGTTGTACGGCATTCAAGTTCGTTCGTCAAAGCACCGTTCCGTCAGCGGGAAATCACTCCCGGACTGGAGGCTTTCGCGGCACGATCATCGGATTCGACGGACGTCGCCGGGGCGAGCGGCGGCAAGTAGCCGAAGTCCGACGCCGGCCCCAAACGCCCCGCGTGCGTGCGAATCGGGTCCTTCGGATTGTTCTTCGTTTCGTCGAACACGTGGAGCAGTTTGTCCTTGGTGTAGAGCATCTGCTCGCGGCTGGTGCCGGTGAGATCGTAGATATGCGTGAGTTCGATGGCGTCGACCGGGCAGGCTTCCTCGCACATGCCGCAGTAGATGCACTTCAGCTCGTCCAGTTCGAAGCTCTTCGGGAACTTGTCGCGGCCGGCCCACGCGGGGTCGTCTTTCGGGGCTTCCTGAGCGACGATTTCGATGCACCGCGCGGGGCACGCCGTGGCGCACATCATGCAGGCCACGCACTTGACGCGGCCCTGGTCGTCGCGATTGAGCCGATGCACGCCGCGGTAGTTCACCGGCAAATCGGGCTTCACTTCCGGGTACTGCTGCGTCACCGATTCGAAATCGGTGACGTGGCCGGCGGTCGTCTTCAGCCCGCCGAATATCGCCGGGAGAAACGACGCCTCCCAGAAGTTCATCGGCGGCTCTTCGACCCAGACGATGTCGTTCGCGTTGATGGGCATATTCGTAGGTCGTGGGTGGTGGGTTGTAAGTTGGGATTTCTAATGAACGCTTGCGCTTTGCGGGCCAACGGGCGCTGCCGTCGAAGTCCGCCCCTGCGTGCCGATCAACCCGGCCGCGGCGAACAGCGCCAACGACAGCGGCCCGAGCCACAGCGGATCGATTTGGAATTCGAGCACGCACATCACGAGCAGCACGTTGACGGTCGCCAGCGGAATTAGAACTTTCCAGGCGAGTCCCATCAGTTGGTCGAACCGGAATCGTGGAATCGTCCACCGCAGCATCTGGATCAGCACGATCACGCAGAAGACTTTGGTCAACAGGACAAGGAGCTTCACGATCCACGCCCCGGCGTAATTGCTGGCCGGCTCGGCGATCCACGGAAAGTGCCAGCCGCCGAAGAACAGGATCGACGTCACGAAGCTGATGGTGATGACGTGCGTGTATTCGCCGAGGAAGAACATGGCGAACTTCATGCCGCTGTATTCCGTGTGAAACCCACCGACGAGCTCCTGCTCGCATTCGGTGAGATCGAACGGCAACCGGTTCGACTCGGCCATCGCCGCGATGAAGAAGATCAGACAGGCGACCGGCTGCGTCCAGATGTACCAGCCGAGGATGCCGTTCCCGGTCTGCGCGAGCAGGATTTTTTCCAGATTCATCGAGTGGCTGAGGAGCGCCAGGCCGACGACCGACATGCCGAGCGGAATCTCGTAGCTCACGACTTGGGCGCTGGCCCGCAGAGAGCCGAGGGCGCTGTATTTGTTGTTCGACGCCCACCCGCCGAGAATGATGCCGTAAATCGACAAACTGGTGATGGCGAAGATGAACACGATGCCGAGGTCGAGCCCCGGCGCGATTACGAACGGGAACGCGAGGGCCCCGTCGGTCTGCTCAGGCACGGGGCCGAACGGCACGACGCAGAACGCCATCAGCGTCGTGAACACCGTCAGGCTCGGCGCGAGGATGTAAAGAAACTTGTCGACGTGCGCCGGAATGATCTCCTCTTTGAGGATGAACTTCGCGCCGTCGGCGAGGGGTTGCAGCATGCCTCCCGGCCCGACGCGGTTCGGCCCGATGCGGTCCTGCATCCACGCCGAAAGCTTGCGCTCCAGCAGAATGAGGTAGGCGCACGCCGTCAGAATGCCGCCGAGCGCCACCACGATGGTGAGCAGCGTCATCACTCCGGGATAGTTCAGAATCTCTTCCATCGCTGCCTTCTCAAGCCGGTTGCAATTGTTTCGCGGCCGCCGCGGACTCGCTCGTGCCGGTCATCACGCCTTTTTCGCCAAGATCGCCGAGGATCAGCGGCGCGAATTCGGCGATTTCGCCGGCGAGCTCCTGCCGGATCGTCGCCGCGTGGAACAGGCCTTTGCGTCCGGCGAGTTCCCACAGAATCCGCCCGTCAGGCCGCGCATCGCCCGGCCCGCGCAAACCGCGGTGAATGGCCTGCGCCAGACCGGCGTGATTCACGAACGTGCCGTCTTTCTCGGCCCACGCCGCGCCGGCGAGGACGAAGTGCGCCGCATCGGTCAGCGGCGACGACAAGAGGTCTTGTACGATCAGCAGTTTCAACCCCGCGGCCTTTGAGACGAATTCCGGCGCAAAGACGGCCTCCGGGTCGCCGTTCAGCACGTACAGCCCGTCGAGTTCGCCGCGCTGCACCTTCTGCGTGATCGTCTCCTGCGTGACGATCGATCCCTGATAGTGCTTGAGGACCGACTCCACGCCGCGGCGATTCGGGGCCTTCTCCGCCCGAATGGTGAACTTCGTCGGCTCGCTCGGCTGGCCGTGGACGTTCTTGGGATAGCGGTCGTCCTCGCCGACGCGCCGGGCCGTTCCGAGCGCCAGCGTGACGTCCGGCGAGAGAGCCTTGAGATATTTCGCCAGCAGCGCGGCTTCTTCCACCGTCGCCCATGGGGAGATCAGCGCGGCGAATTTCTTCGGCGCAGCTTTGATCGCGGTTTCCAACGCGCTGCGCACCGCCGGCAGCACGACATCCCAGTTCTGAGAGACGATAGCTCCATTCGAGCGCTGCGCCGGCGTCGTCAGGCGTTTTTCAGAATGGACGTACTTCCAGCCGAAGCGGCCTTCGTCGCACATGAAATACCCCTGCGCCAGTGGATTGTCGCGGGGCTTCAAACGGTAGAGGACGTCGTTGTTCTGCTCGACGGTGATGCTGCAGCCCGTGCTGCAATCGGGGCAGACGCTGTCTTTCACATGCAGCCACCAGACGCGCTGCTGATACAAAAAGTCCTTGCTGCACAACGCGCCGACGGGGCACAAATCGACGACGTTGCCGGCGAGTTTGTTGTTGCACGGCTCGCCGGGGAAGATATCGATCTGCTCGCCCGAGCCGCGGTTGATCACCTGCAATTCCGCCGACCCGCTGATTTCCCGCGTGAACCGCACGCAGCGGGTGCACATGATGCAGCGGTCGGTGTACAGCGTGATCTGGTCGCCGATATAGTCCTTATCCGGCTTGATGTTCTTCGGTTCCTGCAACCGGCTGTAGCCGCGGCCGTACTGGTAGCTGTAATCCTGCAGGCCGCATTCGCCCGCCTGGTCGCAGACGGGACAATCGAGCGGGTGGTTGAGCAGCAGATACTCGAGCGTCGCCTGCTGGGCCTGCTTCACCTTCTCGCTGTTGGAGAGGATGACGGTCCCGTCCTTCACCGGCGTTTGGCAGCCGGGAACGACTTTGGGTTGCATGGCGACGGTGCCGTCGGGCTTCTTGTCGCCGACTTCGACGAGGCACATGCGGCAACTGGCGACGACGCTGAGCGCCGGATGCCAGCAGTAGTGCGGAATCTCGACCCCGGCGCGCTGCGCGGCCTGAATGCAGTTCAGCCGCTCGTTCGCGCCGATTTCGACGGGTTTGTCGTTGACGATGACGGTGGGCATCTCGATTAACGTTCCTTTGATCCCGGCGATGCCATCGCCGGGCTTTGCCAATGATCAATGCGCCGCCATCAAAGCTTCTGCGGGCTTGATCGTGCGTTCTTTATTGGCGATGTAGTCCTCAAAGTCCTTGCGGAATTTCTTGATCGCGTTCTTCACGGGCCACGCCGCGCCGTCGGACAGGCCGCAGATCGTGGTGCCGGGAATGATGCCCATCGAACCGGCGACTTCGGCCAACAGGTCGAGATCGCGTTGTTGTCCCTCGCCGGAACGGATGCGATGCAGGATGCGGGTCATCCAGTTCGTTCCTTCCCGGCACGGCGTGCACTGCCCGCACGATTCATGCGAGAAGAACCGGCAGCAATTGTAGAGGACGTCGACCATGTTGACCGAATCGTCGATGACCACGACCGCCGCCGTGCCGAGGCCGAGGCAGCCTGCCTTGCCCGGCCCGTTGAAATCGAGCGGAATGTCGAGTTCGTCGGCGGTGAGAAAGCCCATGCTGATGCCGCCGGGCACGACGGCTTTCACCTTCCGCCCGTTCGGCACGCCGCCGCCGTATTCCTCGATGAGTTGCCGCGACGTGATCCCCAGCGGCAACTCGTAGCACCCGGGCTTGTTGACGTGGCCGCTGATGCAATACAGCTTCGGCCCGTAGCTGCCGGCATCGCGGGGATTGTTCGGATCGGGCGGCACCCCGATCGATTTGAACCACGCCGAGCCGCGATCCAGAATCTGCTTCACGCAGGCCATCGTTTCAATGTTGTTGACGATCGTCGGCTTGCGGAACAGGCCCTCGACAGCGGGGAACGGCGGCTTGATCCGCGGCCAGGCGCGCTTGCCTTCGAGGCTTTCGATGAGGCCGGTCTCTTCGCCGCAGATGTACGCCCCGGCCCCGCGATGGAGATACACGTCGAGCTTGAAGTCCGTGCCGAGGACTTTGTCGCCGAGAATGCCGGCGGCGTAGCAGTCTTTGACGGCTTGTTCCAGCGCGCGGAAGCTCTTGCCGTATTCGTAGCGGAGATAGATGTACGCACAGTTCGACTTGATCGCGTGGCAGGAGATGGCGATCCCTTCGAGGATCTGGTGCGGATCGTCCTCCATCAGGATGCGATTGTTGAACGTGCCGGGCTCGCTTTCGTCGGCGTTGATGGCGAGGTAAATCGGTCCCGGATGGCCCTTCGGCAGAAACGTCCACTTCACGCCGGTCGGAAAGCCCGCCCCGCCGCGCCCGCGCAGGCCGGAGTCTTTGACGGCGTTGATGACGTCCTCCGGCGGCATCGCGAGGGCTTTTTTCAGGCCCTCGTAACCGCCGTCGCGGCGATAGGTCTCCAGCGACGCGCTCTGCGGCTTGCCGACGCGGGCGAGTAAAACTGGTTCAAATGGGGGCATGGACTCAATCCAAATCACAAAGTTGAATCAACGATTAGTTTCTGGGTTCGCGCGCACGGGCCTTGCCACTTCATTGCCCGTCAACGGATGGACCCAGATGACTTTGCCGTCTCTCCAGGTAGCCATCGGATGTCCCGCTTGGGCATATCGCTCTCTGGCATCGGCAATTCCTCTCGAAATTGCCGTTTGAATAACTCGAGGGTCATTGAACGCCGCATCAATCCGACGATTTGTTTCCTCGTTACTCATAATGATTTCTCAAATTTGTCCAAAGGTCTGCTTCGACAATCTCTGGTTCGTTCTCATTTTTTCCGAAGGCAATCAGCTTTAGTTGATCTCGCTCCGTGTTATCAAAAACTTCCCATTCATCTGCCAACGGTAAATACAGTTCAAACAGGTTGCGCACGCTGCGATAAAATCGCCGTCGAATCGTCTCTTCAGGTACATCGTGTCCACCAAGATCGACTCTGGAATGCACACGTTCTAAATTCAATTCGACGTTCGGTAAACACAGGTAAACCAACCGAAATTTATAGCCAGACTCGTGTCGAATCTCTCGAATCCAAGGCGCAAATGATCTGGAAGCCAAGGTCGATTCAAACGCGAAACTTTCATTAGCCGAGACCAACTTCCTCAGTTGCTCCAGCATGATCCGCCCGGCTTGGATTGCGTGGGCTTCTGCACGAAACGCCGACAACCCTTGTGCGATCTGGTCCGCATTCACGAACTCCATTACCTGCAACTCGTCTCTCAGCAATCGCACCGCCGCCGTGCTTTTGCCCGAACCGTTCGGGCCGCCGAGGACGATCACGCTGGGAGCGCTCATTGCCGTTCGCCTTTCACATTCCTCCCAACAAGGTCTCCGTCTTCTCCGCCGTTAAGTTCATGTGGCAGTCGTCATTCACCAGGATGCACGGAGCCCCTTCGCAGGCGCCGAGGCATTCGGCGAACTCCAGCGTGATCTTGCCGTCCGCCGTCGTTTCGCCCGGCTTGATCTGGTATTTCTCGCAGAGCTCGGCCAGCAGCTCTTCGCCGCCGCGGAGCATGCAACTGATGCTGCGGCAGACCCAAACGCGGTGCTTGCCAAGCGGATGTTTCTCGTCGCGGAAGAATCCGTAGAACGACATCGTGTCGTGCACTTCGGCCGGATGCAGTTCAAGCAGTTCGGCGATTTCGCGGATCGCCTCGGTCGAGACGCACCGCAACTCGTCCTGCACGATGTGCAGCGCCGGCAGCGTCACGGCCCGCTTGTCGGGGTAGTGCGGAAATTTGTCGCGAATCTGCTGGCGAATCGCGTCGGAAAGCACGGGCATGGAGTCGGCTCTTTCTGCCAGTCGTTTCAACGGTGAATTCACTCGGGTTCCGGGGCTGCCTCTCGCACGGCGGGCATCAAATCGTTCAATTCCTCGATGCGCAACATCCGGATATCGCGGACGGAGGAGGCGAACCACGGCAATTGCTTCGCCAAATCGATCGCCGCCAGCACGCACGTGACGGCATTGATCTGGTCGCTGCCGAAATACACGCTCCCTTGCTGCCAAAGAAACCCGTGCGATTGCAAGACCTTGCGGATTTCCATGTAAGCGTTGTTGTATGGATCGCCGTAATTCAAACGCAACGATTCAATGTCCATGTCGAAGGCAATCGCATACATGCGTCCGGCCTCCAAGGGCAACGATGTGGAAACAATCGACTGATTCGAAACTTTCGGCGGCAGATTGGCGACGGAGACCATGATCGAATTCCTCTTTACCGACGGCAAAGTCGATGAGCCCGCGAATCGCAAGCGAATTTCCCTACCGATCCAACTCGGCGGCGATGATGTTGATGCTGCCGAGCACCGCCACCACGTCGCTCAACTGGTGCCCGCGGATCATGTGCGGGAACGCTGAAAAATGGATGTACGACGGCGGCCGGCAGCGGGCGCGGTAGGCCCGGCTGGTGCCGTCGCCGACGATGAAAAATCCGAGTTCGCCGTTCGGCGATTCCGTCGCCGCGTAGATTTCTTCTTTGGGGCTGCCGGAACCGCGGTTCGGCATGATGACTTCGAAATGCTGGATCAGCCCTTCGATGCTGCGATACACGGCAGGCTTCGCGGGAATCACAGCCCGCGTCTCCGGATCGACGTTGATCGGCCCGGCGGGGATGTTCTCGATCGCCTGCTCGATGATCTTCAGGCTTTCGAGCATCTCGGCCATGCGCACCAGGTACCGGGCGTAGCAGTCGCCGGCCTTCGAGGCGATGACTTTGAACTCGAAGTCTTTGTAGGCCAAATACGGCTCGTCCTTGCGGAGATCGCGCAGCACGCCGCTGGCGCGGGCGATCGGCCCGGAGCAGCCAAAGTTGATCGCCTCTTCCTTGGTCAGCACGCCGACTCCTTCGACGCGGTCGATGAAGATGCGGTTGCGGGTGAGCAGTTTGTGGATTTCGTCGTGGACTTTGCGGAAGCCCGCGCAGAAATTGCGGACCATGTCGACCCAGGCGTTGTTCACGTCGAACAGCACGCCGCCGACGCGGGTGTAGCTCGAATGAAACCGCTGGCCCGACATGAATTCGACGATGTCGTAAATTTTTTCCCGCTGATAGAAAGCGTAGAGAAACGCCGTGAATCCGCCGAGATCGAGGGCGCACGTCCCGACGTTCAGCAGATGGTCGTGCAGCCGCATGAGTTCCGCGCCGATCGTGCGGACGTACTTGCAGCGCGGCGTCAGCTCCAGGTCGAGGAGCTTCTCCACCGCGTGATGCCAGGCGATCTCGTTGGCCATCGGCGAGATGTAGTTCATCCGGTCGACGATGGTCACGTACTGGTTGAAGTCGAGATGCTCGCCCAGCTTCTCGAAGCCGCTATGCAGGTAGCCGATGTCCGGCACGCAATGGACGACCTTCTCGCCGTCGAGCGTGAGGATCAGCCGCAGCGTGGTGTGCGTCGCCGGGTGCTGCGGGCCGAAGTTGAGCGTCCAGAGATATTCCTTCTCGGACGCATCGAGCTCGGCGAGGTCGGACATTTCGAAGGGCATGACTCGCTCAGCTCTCCGCTCTCGTGAGGACGGGGAAGTTGTGCCGTTCGCCGCGGCCTTTCAGCGGATAATCTTTGCGCTGCGGATACGCGGTGAATTCTTCGGGCATCAGGATGCGCCGTAAATCGGGATGGCCGGTGAAGCGGATACCGTACATGTCGAACACTTCGCGTTCGAGCCAATCGGCCGATTTCCACAGCGGGTACGCCGACGGCAGTTGCGGGTCGGGATCGTTGACGAACGTCTTGACGACGACCCGCGCGCCGGTGCTGGTGTTGACGAGGACGTAGATCACGCCGAAGCGGTCTTTCGCCCCTTCGTATTCGAGGTAGTCCGCCGCGGTGAGTTCGGCCAGGAAATCGAATCCGCCGTCGGCTTTCAGGCAGCGCAGCACAGGCGAGATGAACTCGACCGGCACTTCGACCCGGCGGTTGTCCCGAAATTCGCTGAATTTCAGACCCGCGTGGGGGAATTTTGCGGCCAGCAAATCGTGGTAGGTGCTCATACGGATTCGTTCGCTTCTTTGATCCGAATCAACTCCGCCGCGTCGAACGGCGCCGGGCCCATCGGCGTGGCGCGCTCGATGAATTCGCGGCCGGTGATCGTGCCGGTCCGCTTCACTTTGTTCTGCAGTTCAATAATTCCAGCGAGCAACTGCTCCGGACGCGGCGGACAGCCGGGAACATACAAATCGACGGGAATGAACCGGTCCACTCCCTGCACCACGGCGTAGGTGTCGAACACGCCGCCGGTGCAGGCGCACGCCCCCATCGAGATGCACCACTTCGGTTCCGGCATCTGCATCCAGATGCGCTGCAACACGGGGAGCATCTTCATCACCACGCGGCCGGCGACGATCAAGAGATCGCATTGCCGCGGACTGAACCGCATGGCTTCCGCGCCGAAGCGCGCCAAATCGTGCCGGCTCGACGCGGTCGCCATCAATTCGATGCCGCAGCAGGCCGTGGCGAACGGCATGGGCCACAGGCTGTTGCTGCGAGCCCAGTTCGCCGCCCAGTCGAGCGACGTGATCTGCACACCCTCGGGCAGTTGGTTCACCGCCATCGAAACACTCCCTTTCGCCAGGCGTACGCATAGGCGATGGCCAGCGTCGCCATGAAGAAGAGCATCACGCCGAATACCGTCCGCCGCAATTCGACCGGGATGCCCCCCTCGTCGAGATACGCGCTGACGGCCCATGGATATAAGAAGAGAAGTTCCACGTCGAACACCAGAAACAGGATGGCGACGAGGTAGAACTTGACGTCGAACGGCTGTCGGGCGTCTCCCACCGGGTCCATGCCCGATTCATACGGCATCTGCTTGACGGCGGTCTTCTTCTTCGGCCCGATCAGGTGGGCCAAGATCAGAATCGTGAGGACCAGCCCCACGAGGACGCCGGCATACAACAGCACCGCGACAAACGACGGCATAATTCTTTACAATCCTGAGAGTTACGCCACTGCTTTCACCGCAGATCCCTGCGGAGAACTTCCCATCGCGAGCGGCTGAGAGCGGGCCGCTGCGGGCGGGGTTTGCGGAATTTTAGAGCGACGGCTTGTTGCCTGCAACCCACGCGTCATCGCGTCGCCATCGACCGAAGTGATTTTCTGAAGCAATGTTAAGCCGAGCGACGTCCCATCGCGGCGGAGATTTCCCCAAGACCGGGAATGGATCACGGTTCCTGCTCTGAAGTCGCTTGACTCCGCGCGAACCTCTGCCGATGATCGTGTCGTCCCCATTGGACGCCCCTCGCCGAAGTGGCGGAACTGGCAGACGCGCTGGATTCAAAATCCAGTTCAGTTAACCCTGAGTGTGGGTTCGAGTCCCACCTTCGGCACTTTACCCAGCAACGACTTGCGACGAAACGAGTAGACGGAAAGAGAGAGCCGATAAGGCAAACCCCCAACACTTTGTTCTCCAAGTCGTCCGTCGTGGTCGTTCGGTTGTGATGGTCGTGGCTCCTCAGGGGAGCCATTTTTTTTGCCCCCGCCAAAGATCTTCTCAAAGACCGGATTGGGAATTTGATGAATTTGGACCCCACGACCATCCAGAACCTGGAAGAGCAGATCGAGGAGGCCATCGCCGAGTTCTTCGTGAAGCTGGGGCGCAACAAACTCCCGCTGCTTCCCGATCGCCGCACGATGCATCGGATGGCGAAAGCGGCGGTGACGGTATACGAAGCGGTGGTGGAAAATCAATGACAGGCCTGCTCGCGAATTCGAACGCCGTGCGGCGGGCCTTTGCCGCCGTCCATTCATCGCTGGTCCTGTGCCGATTGAATCAACGAGCTCTTTTGCTTCCGCGTGAGCCGTTTGATCGCGGCTTCTCGCACCAGAGCAGCGCTGCGGCTGCCGTGAGTTTCTTGGAAGACCAGTTTCACGGGAAGCCGACTGCGGGTATAGCGTGACGCTGTTCCGGCGTTGTGCTGCTGAACTCTTCGATCCAGATCGTTCGTGATTCCGGTGTAGAGCGAATCGTCGGCGCATCTCAGGATGTAGACGAGCCAGGAGTCAGCCACGATTTTCAGGATTCCGGCTTGAGGCATCCATCGAGTATTCTGAGGCCGTCCAACGGCCGCAAGCGACGATTCGACGCTGGACTCGCGCGGAAACGATCAACAGTCTTTCGAGAGCTGCCCGACATGTCTGAACCGAACCCGATCCGTCATGAGTCGCTGCCGGCGGAGATGCTCGAACAGATTCGCTCGATTTACGATGTCCTGGGCCGATATTTCAATATGAGCTTGGAAGAATTCGAGCTGGGATTCCGGCGCGATGAATCGCCGGAAATCGAGGCGGATCTCTGGATGAGCGTTACGGCGGCCTGGATCGCCTACCATGAGGAGCATCTGAATGACGAACTGCTCTCCGATGCCGAGGAGCGAAAGCTGATCTCGGCACTCATCGCCATTTCGACGGGAATCGACGATGCATCAAAACTGGGGGTTCCAGCCGATGTCGGACTGCGGTTGATGGAATGCTATTGCGATTTGGGAAGCGACGATGAAAATGTCCTAGAAGAGTAAGCCGTCCTGGCAGCCATCAGGCCAGTGCCAGCGCTGCCAAATGAGGCAGGTCCACGTCGAGAAAAGGCGCCACATGCAACTCGGCACGTATCGCACGGAAACGGAAATTCTGGAGGGCTTCGAAGCCGTCCGGAATTCGCCGTCCGATCTGGGACTGCTCGAAGCCATTGTCATTCGTCCCGTTTCGAACGAACGACGGAGCCTGCAACAGTGCCGGCTGAGTCCCGAAGGGGGAACCGAAGGCGATTCCTGGGCCAAGGGATGCTGGCTGAAGCTCCCGGACGGCCGTCCTCATCCCGACGTTCAAATCTGCCTCATGAACTCCCGGATGATCCATCTTGTGGCGGGAGAAAGAGACCGCTGGGAATTGGCGGGCGATAACCTCTTCGTCGATCTGAACCTCAGCCGAGAGAATCTTCCCACGGGACAGCGGCTGCAAATCGGCGAGTGCGTGCTGGAGATCACCGCCCAGGCCCACAATGGCTGCGCCAAATTCCGGCAGCGTTTCGGACCGTCGGCGCTGAGTTTCGTCAATTCCCCGACCGGCAAGCAATTCCGGCTCCGAGGCGTCTACGCCAAGGTGATTCAAGCGGGCGACGTACGGGTCGGGGATCAAATCACCAAGCAGGATTGATCACAGTTTCTTGATCATTGCCTGGGCTTTCTTTGCCGCCGAGGTCCCGCCGAACTCCGCCACAATCTCCTGCAGCCGGCGCAAGGCGACGTCGAGCTTCTGGTGCTCCACAAACAGCCTCGCCAAATCGAGTTGGGTTTCGGCACGCTGCTCCCGGATTTGATTCGCGCGTTCCAGCTGTTTTTGCTGTTCCTCGGCGGACAATTCCGGTTCTGGCTTTTTGCGGGATCGAGAGGGCTTGACGGTTTTTGCTGAAGTCATCGGCGCCTCGACGAATCGGTCCATGTCAGAAATCGAGCATCGAGACAAATTCTTTCGGCAATGGGCCTGGAAAAAATGAGCGGCATTTCCGCAGCAAGATTAGCCGCGCCGACTTCCGCTGCTCCGTCAGTCGCTCTCCGGGCGTTGCATTCGTCCTATGCCGCCAATCCCTCGTTCGTAGTTGGTCACTCCTTGGCGATGCGCACTTTGAAGTTTCCACGAGCCTCGTCGTCGTCGAGTTCGATCAGCCCCTTCGCCTTCAGGTCTTTCAGCAGATCGGTGAAACTGCGGTAGCCGTAATAGCCTTCGTTGAAACCCGGATAAACCCGGCGAATGGCCCGCTTGAGGTTGGAACTCCACAGCGGATCGTAGTCCTGCTCGACGGAATGGATGACCTCCAGCACTCGATCGATGGCTTCCAGTCGTTTGTCGCCCGTCGCCGCTTTCCCTTTGGGCTTTTTCTCCTGGGACTGGACCTTTTCGGCCACGCGGATCAGGT
>CAZDGB010000188.1:0-14970 GCA_964504645.1 uncultured Planctomycetaceae bacterium
TCATACGTCGGCGCGGCGATCGGTTTCGCGTTCGCGTCGAGTTGCCAGCCGCGGACGATCAGCGGTTCCAGCGACCGCGGCAGCGGCGTGTAGCCGGTCTTCAGCACCGGGGCCGGCGAATTGCGGATGTTCGGATCCTCCGCGCCGGCCGGCAACGTCAGGCCAGCGGTTTTCAACTCGACCCCGACGCCCAACGGAACCTGCCCGCCGACCTTCGCGACGACGAAGTGAAGCATCTGCACGGCCGGCAACACCGGTTTGCCGGCGACGACCGGCGCCGGCTGGAACGACGGCGGCACAGTGACGTCCGCCGGTTCGACCGGCGAGTTGATCAGCGTGAGAGGACCGCCGCCGAGATAGATCTTGTAGCCCTGCGGAGTCGGGACCATGTCGCGAATGACCAGGTTCGTCATCTGCACCGTCGCGCCGCCGTGATAGTAGGCCGATTGCGCCCCCGAGATCGTGACGTCTTCCAGCGTGCCGGCGGCGCTGGTCAGCGTCATGCCGTGCGCGCAGTCCTTGATGAGCAGCTGCTTGACCATGAAGCCGCTGCCGTACCAGTACAGGCCTTGAGCGCACTTCTCGATGGTGTTGCCCTGCATGATGCATTCGTTCTGCCCGTAGCAGGTGATGCCGCCGGGATAATTCCCGCGGACCATGTTCCCGCGAACTTCGATCAGCGGGCAAGCGGAAATATAGAGCGCGGCCTGCTGCAGCGGCACGGGGTCGTCGCGTTCGAAGACATTGTCGGCGACGACGGCGGAATCGCAACTGGTGATCAGCAGCCGGCTCGTGCCCGTGAAGCGGTTCTTAATCACGTTGATCCGCTCGCCGGGCTTCGCGCCGGTATTGTCGATGCCGGTCGGCTGTGCGTAGATGTTGAGGAAATCGGCCCGCTGCACGTCGAACGTCGAACCCGTCGCGGCCTCCAAGATGGCGCTCGGATCCGGAACCGGCGCTCCCGCGGGAAGTTCCTGCTTCGGCGGCTGCGAGACGAGAACCGCGTTGCGGCGGCCTTTCGGCAAGCCGAGTTTCCCGGAGACGACCAGCCCGCCTCCTTTGGCGATCTTCAGCATCCGCTGCTCGGGATCCTCGGCGAGCAATCTTAGTTCATGCTGATCCTTCGCCGATTTGGTCGCGTCCAGTCGAAGGTAGCCGTAGCTTTCGATGAGGCCGCTGGCGCAGAACACGATCGGCCCGGCGTTCTGCTTAAACTGCAAGACGCCGCGCGGATCGAGCGACAGGTTGTGGCAGGTGACTCGGCCGTCGTCGTTGCGGTCGAACGTGATCGTGTCGTCGCGGGCGATGACGACGTCGTCTTCGGCTGCGGGAACCTTGCCGCCGCGCCAAGTCGCGGGATCGGACCACTCGCCGCCACCGGTGGCGTTGGAATAGATCTCGTCGGCGGAGGCGGCGGAAACGAAAAAGAGCACGGACAAAAGCACCGCACCGCAGAAGATCCGAGGTCTCGCGGCTTTCGGCTTTGTCCCCTCGCCCCTGTGGGGGAGAGGGTTAGGGAGAGGGGGTCGATGAATCACGGACGTTCCTCCATGAAGGTGCGACCATCTCCCATCATGTTGCATGACCGAATCCGAGCGTGTGGAAGCGCTCGCCCCCTCTTCCCCGCGGCGGGGGCGAGGGGACAGGAATTCCGGCAGCGCCGGCGGACAGTCCGTTCTGCGCGGGTCTCCCGACCCCGCCGGTCTTCTCTTGCGGTCTCCCGACCGCTGCCTTTCTCGTGCCTCGAAGAGGAGACCTTCGGTCGCAGGAGCGGCGGGGTCAGGAGACCCACGCCGAACGAGGCGAGCGACTTCATGGCTGGCCCTCCGCGGCGGTGCCTTCGATGAAGTTGCTCAGCCAGTGGAGTTCCTCGTCGGAGACGGCGCGGACTTCGATGCCGTCGACTTCGAACGCGCCGAGCACCAGCGCTCCCATCAGCACGCGGCCGTCAAGCGCCTTTGGCGGCGCGTCGAGCAGGAAGCCGATTTTCCGCCACGCGCCGTACGTTCTCTCCAGAAAATACGTGCCGCGGCCTTTGATGGCGTCGTTATCTTCCCCTTCGCCGTACATGTAGAGGTACATGTGCTGGTTGAATCCCGGAAACAACGAGAGCAAATTCTCGCGATACCAGATTTCCGCCCAGTAGTGCCCGCTCGGCGTGAGGTTCGGCAGCGGATGCTCCCACGTGAGATATCCCAAATAGACCGGATGGGACTCGAACAGCCCGACGTGCGGGCCGGCGATTCCCTGCCCTGGCGCGAACTTGAAGTTCGGCTTGCCGAACCACTGTTTCTCCTCCGGCTCGAACCCGGTGGCGAAGTCCGCGAACTTCGCCCACTGCGGCTTGCCGTCCGGATCGGAGGACGGAACCAGGCGCGACAGCCGGGCTTCGACCTGGTTCTTGCGCAGCGCGAGTTTCTCCTTCTCGAAGTATTTCGGGTGGGCCTGCTCGATCTGCGCATAGTATTTCTGCGCCGCGAGCAAATCGCCGATCCGCAACTGGCACTCAGCGATGCCATGCAGCGTCCGGTCGCGGTAACCCGACCATTGCCGCAGTTGCAGCAGGATTTCGTAGTTTCGCAGCGCCGCGTCGTATTTGCCGGAGACGCGGTCGGCCTCCGCCCGCAGAAACCGGTACAGCCCTTCGAGCTTCTGATCCGGATAGTTCAATTCGATCTTGTCGAGCAGCAGCCGCGTCTCGCGGATGTCGCCCGTCCGCAGTTTCTGCTCGGCGACGCGGAGCAACGCGCCGCGGGTCACGGCTTCGGATTGGGCCGTAGCGAGGAATGCCTCGCCTCCCAGCGTCGCCGAGAGCCGATACAAGTCGCCGGCCTCTTTCAGTTGCCCGGCCTCAGCCAGCAAGTCGCCACGGCGAATCGCGGCGAACCGCATGTCGGGATGCTCCAGCCGGCGATGCTTCTCCAGGAGCGCGTCGTACTGGCGGGCCGCTTCGTCGGGATCCTTCAATTGGCGATGCGTGGTCTCCGCTGCGGTGAGCTGCACGCCCACTTGCAGCGTCGGCAATTTCGCGAACTCGACGAGCGCCTGCTTGAGCGTCGCATCGACCTCGGCTTTGCGGCCCGCGTGCCCCAGCGCGGCGATCAGCGACTTGTACAATTCCGCGCGGAATTGCGGATCGAGTCCCTGGTCGGTGAGCCGGTGCTGTGCGAGTTGCTCCAGCAGCGGCCAGCGTTCGGGGGCGTCGGTCGACATCAGGAAGTCGAGAATCTGATCCTGTCGTTCGGGCAGCAGCTTGCGGACGTCAGCTTTGGTCAGTTCATCGATCACATAGCGGATCGAAAACGGGCTGATCGCGCCCGGCGCGCCCCAGACATGCACGCGGCGCTGAAACGCCGGCAACGCGCCGCCGGTCGTGAGCGTCACCGTGTAATCGCCCGGTGCGAAGTAGACGTGCCGGACGCTGCGGCCCGTGCCGCGCGTCCCGTCGCCGAAGTCCCAGACGAGTTTCGCGTCGTCCGGCAGGTCGCCGTTAGCGGCGAAGCGGAGAAGATACAGCGTGGCGTCGCCCGACGTGACGAGCGCGTCGTCAATGCCGTAACCGATCGCCGCGGCCGTGTCCGGCCCGGCGGCTTCCAGCGCGGCGACGTGCGCCACGTCGGGTTGCGGGAACTGTTCCTTGGGAACGTAGGCCCACGTCTTCGCTTCCGGCGGCACCCACAACAGCGAACAGCCGCCGTACGTGTTCGGGCTTTCCTTCAGAACATGAAACACCTCGACCGTGTGGACGCCGGCCTTCAGTTCGATCTCCGCCCCGACCGACCGCGTCGGCAAGTTGCCCGTGTAGCGCGGATTCGCGCCTGGCCGGTCGCAGACCTTGAAACCGTCGATGAACAGGAACGACGCGTCCTCCGAGTTCACCAGGAACCGGTAGACGCCGTCCGTCTTGATGGTCATGTAGCCGCGATACGTGACGGCGTAGTCGCGCGGCTCGGCGGGACGAACCGGATTGGACGTCTGCACGATCTCCGCCGCGAACGCGTTGACGAGGACCGGATCGTTCTTCGTCAGGCCGTCGCGGACCGCGGTCCAGTTGTTGATCTCGCCGGCCTTCCACGCGCGGCCTTCGAGGACGACGCCTTCCTGGATCGGCTCGCTCGCCGGCGGCGCGGGCGCCGCGGGGTTCGCGGCGTAGACCCAATACCAGATTTCCGCCGCCCGCTTGGGGAATTGAATCAGCGTGTCGCCCTGCGCCGCGTGCGACAGGACCGTCACCGGCAGCGACGTGCCATCGGCCGCGACGACGACAAGGTCGGAGCCATCCGGCTTGAGCCAACCGCCGGTCGGCAGCCGCGCCACGATCGACTTCGTTGGCGATTGCGCCGGGTTCAATCCCGTGAGCCGCAGCGTGTACCGCAGTTGATATCCATTGATCCACGCCGGCTGCTGCTCCGGAATGGCTTCAATGATGTTCTTCTGCTCCGCCGGCGCTTGAGCCAAGACCGGACCAGCCTGTGTCCCGCCGATCAGGCCCAGCAGCGTCAGAAGAAGAACAAGTCGCAACATCAATGCTTCCGGTTTCTCAAAATCTGCGAGCATCTGCGTAATCTGCGGTTCCTGCCTTTGGATCTACTGTGGCTCGTACGTGATCCGTAGCTTCCAGCCTTTGGGCGAACTCCAGAACGGGGAATTCGTGCGGAACCAACCCATCGCTTCGTCGGTCGTCAAGAGCCAGCCGTAGTTCGGGGCTGCGCCGGAGTACCACAGTTCGACATCCTCCGTCACGTTGAACGTGTGCTCGCCGGCCCCTTTGACGGTGGCGGCCGCCGTCGCCTTCACGGCCCGGTCCTGGCCCAGCCCCGTCGCGCCGGGCGTGTGCCATTCCAGCTTTTGCGGGCGGATCATGCGGTACTGGTGCGAGACGCCCGCTCCCCATTCCTTCAGGATGCGGCGGACCTGCACCCGCACGCCGGTCGGCGGGCTGTGCTGCGTATACGGCACCACCCATTCGGCCTTGGTGATCCGCTGGCCGGCCGGAATTTTATCGAGCGGATACCGGATGAGAAACGCCGACTTCGGCGTGAGGTCGATGTAATGATTGCCGTACTCCGCGGTCGCATTGACCACCGCCGCCCAACTCATCCGCGGCGCATCGGCGGAGATGACGCCCATCAATTCGCAATCGGCATCGGTGATGACGATCGTCTTCGCGGAGGCGGTGGAGGCAGCGCCGAGAAGCGTTAATGCGATTGTGAAGCGACAAGTACGCAAAAGCATCACGGCATCTTCTCCACGGCGGCGTACAGGCGTTCGAATTTCGCCGACCACGCGATGGCTTCGAGCGTCGGGTTGTTCACCGTCAGTTGCACGGCTTTGCCCGCGAACTTGCCCGCGGCGTCGAGGTCGATCAGCAGGACTTTGTTGTTGGCCCCGACTGCCAGTTGATTCGTTTTGGCGAGCACGACCGGCGGACTGTAGTAAACCGCGCCGTCGATCGTCAGCGTCTGCGGGGCGAGCGTGAACTGGCCGTCGGCGTGTTCGATCCGGATCATCCGGCCGTCGTACGCCAATACCGAGATGTACACGGATGGCGCCGTCGGATGGACGACAACGCGGTTGCGATACGCGACATACGGCTGCACATAGAAGTAGCACATCCGCCCCAGCCGGTCGGAGAGAACCCAACTCGCCGCGCCGGAATGGCTCGCCAGGAAGACGATGTCGTCGGTCAGCGGCGCGTAGGAATACGGCGCCGGCGGGCTGGAGAACGCTAGCGTCACTTCCTGATATTTCTTCAGCACGAGCGGCTGCCCGGCGGCTTTCGCCTGCTCGATGGCCGCGATCTTCGCCGCGCGGGCGGTGGCCGCCGCGGCGGCATCGAGCGGTGGCGGCGGCGCGGATGGCGCAGCATCATCCGCCGGCGCATTCGGCGGCACGAAGGCCGGCAGTCCGTCCGGATCGAGCGTGAGCCAGCCGATCGTCGACGTCACCTTCTTCGCGCGGTCGGTGACTTCCATGTTGGGCACGTAGAGCCGCGTCGCCGCGGAGTTCAACGCCATCGCGCCGGACGGCAGTCCGCAGGAAAAGTCCGGGCCGCGCGCCGTGGAGAAGACGAGCTTCGGCTGCGGTTCGTCGAGGCCGTAAACCCAGAGGTGGTCGTACTCCGCCACGAGGGCTGGATCGGTCGGCGCCAGCGCCGGCAAGACGTCCACGTCCTGCCAGACGTACAACAGCGGCAACGTCGGATGCGCGGCAAGCGCCAGGACCACGTTCGGCCGCGCGCCGAACCCCGCCGGTTTCGGCAACGTGATCGGCGCGGGGTCGCCCGGCACGATCTGACCCTGCGCGTCCAATTTGAAAATGGAAATGTGCGGGACGGAATTCAAACGGTAAGCGACGGCGAGCGCGCCGGCCGGGTCGCAGACGACGGCGTGCCGCGCGGCGGGCGCGACGACCGTCGAAACGAACGGCAGTGGCGTTTCGGGCGTCGCGCGGATGCGGACTTCGCGCTGCGCCCATGCCGGCGCGGCGCCGCAAACGACGAAGATCGCGAGCGCCGCTAAAATCCGCGGGCCGCGCAGCCGACCCAGGCGTCTCATGGCGTCCGATCCGGAGCGGCGAGCCGCTGGTAGTACGTCTTCACGGCTTCCTCATAACCCGGCGGGGCCGCGCGCGACGGGTCGTCAACCACGCGTCCGCGGACGCGCTGCTCGCGCGGCAGACTGGCCTGGAAGCCGGAGTGCGCCTGATGGAAGACCTGCAACACGCCGCGCACTTTCTGCAGCGTCTCCTGCTGCAAACGGAAGATTTCCGAGGAAGGCCGTTCGTTCAAACTGTGTAAGTTGGCCTGCAACTGGTCGATCAACTGGTCGAGGTGCTCGGTCGGCAGATAGAGGTTCTTCAAGTCCTTGCGGATCGTCTTCAGCCGCTCGATCGTCTGCTCCTGCTTGCTGTTCATGTCGCGCAGCATCTCGGCGACGCTGGCGTCGAGCCTCGCGCCTTGCCGCTCGACGATGGAGTTCTTCTCCTGAGGCTTGTCGAGCCGGTTGACCATGTCGTCGGTCCATTCGCCGGCGTCGGCGGTGGCGAACTTGGCGTCGTCGGATTCGACCTTGCGGCCGCCGATGCCCGCCGAAGTGTCGGTCTGCGGATCGTCGCTTTTCGTTTCCTTGACGGTGCTGTTCTGATCGGGAACGCGGAGCTGGCCTTCCTGGACCTTGTCGCGGCCGCGGCGGTTGATCGACTCGTTGCCGACAGCCATGCCGTGCGAACGGGCTCCTTGCCGGCCGACGCGGGAAATGCCGCCGACGTTGGTAGTCGGCGGTTTCTGATTGCCGGTTGCCGAGGACGCGGCGGTCGAGTTCAAATCGCCCCCTTGCTTGGAGACATCGCCGGTCTCGTTGATGTTGAACGCCGCGTTGAGATTGTACGTCTCGTAGTTCTCCTTCATGGCGTCCTCTTCTTCGAGCAGGTCGCCGACGAGATCTTCGAACTTCTCCTGGATGTGCGGCTTGACGCGGTTGTTCTTGCGATCGGACTGGCTCGGGAAGCTCGGCTCGCCGCCGGGAGCTTTGGCGAGACTCAGATTCTTAAATTCCTGCCGGATGCCTTTGTCCGCGCCCTGCAGTCCGGGAACGGCGCTGTCGGGCAGCAGGTAATCGTTTGGGGTTCCGTCTTCGGCGCTGTCGTGCTTCTTTTTCTTGTCGCGGGCGGCTTCCTGGCTGTGAATGATCTCCTCCAGCTTGATACCGTCGGGATCGTCGAACAGGTCTTCGTTGTAGCCTTCCTGCAATTTTTCCAGGTCGGCCTGCCCGGCGAGATCGCTGTCCATTTGCTCTTCCGCGCCGGCGAGCAACTGCCGGGCGGCATCGGCCATCGCTTCGCGGAGTTTCAAATACGCGCCGTCCAGGAATTCCGCCGCCTGCGATTGCTCTTTCACAGCGGCCGACCAGTGGCCGTCTTGCGCTGCCTGCTGCGCGGCTTGCTGCCACTGTTTCAACTCGTCGCTCTCGAGCGCTTCGGCCGTTTCCGCGAAGGCGTCGACCAGGGACGATTCCGCTTCCGCCGCGCGTTCGGCAAGTCCGGAGAACGCCGTCGCCGCTAGGCCGCACAGATCAGCGAGCTTCGCTTGCCGCCGCGCGCCGGTCGCTTGCTGTGCCGCCGTCGCGGACTGTTCCGTCCAGCGGGACGATTGATCGCGGAGGTTCGCCTGCCGGTCGGCGAGCATCCGCAGAAACGGCGCCATGTGCGCCAATTCCCATTCCTTGCGGAAGCGGACGTACTGCTCGTGGATCTCCTTAAGACTTTGCAGCGTGCGGGCCGCCGTCGCCCGCGCATCGGAGAACGACGTGCGGCGTCCGGCGGCATCGTCGCGCGTCGCCACGCTGTCCAGAATGCGGATGGCGCGGACCATCTCCGAATCGGCGAGCATCGCCACCGACAACCGCAGACTCCCCGCCGGCGCGGGCATCTCGCGAGCGATGCGGCCCGATGTCTCCCGTAGTTGATCCTGCGTCTGCGAGTAACCCGCGGCCCTCATCGCAAGTTCGCGCGCCTTGTCGGCGTTGTTGCCGTCCGCTGCGGGATCGTTGTCCAACAGCTTGATCAATTCGTCCAACTGCTGATGCAGCGTTTGCTCGACCGTCATCGCCGCGCCGAGTTCCGCTTCGGATTTCAGGATTTGCTCGTAGAGCAACTGCAATTGCGAGCCGTCGCCGGTCAGCAGAAACGGATGGGCCGTGCCGGTGATCCAGATTTCCTGGCGATCGGGCCGGAAATCGGACGCGCGGGCGGCGATTTCGATCCGTTCCCCTTCCGCGACGCCGAACGTTGCCGGGGAAAACTCCGTCGATTGCGTGAATTGTTTCGCGTTATCAAGGGGCCACGTCTGCAAGGCGATCCAGCCATCGTCGGCGACGTCTTCCTCCGCTTTCGGCTTGGCTTTGCGATAGAACAAGCCGGCTCGCGACAAACCGAGATCGTCGGTCGCCTCGACCGCGAGGCCGATCGTCGCGTCCAGCGAGAGTTCGCCCGAGGACGGCAACCCGGTCAGCGTCGGGTGCGACATCTCGTCAGCCAGCACGCGGACGGTGTACCACACGCTCTGTTGCGGCGACCGCCCGGCCCGCACGGTTTCCAGGGCGTACTCGGAAAGGTTCGTCAGCGTCAATCCGCCGGTGAATTCGGTCGCGCTGAGTTTCTTCAATTCCACCGGCGTCGCCGCGGCGCTTTCGATCCCGCTGCGCACGAGCAAACGGGCCGATTCCACCGGTTGATCGAACACGAATTGCAGTTGGGCCTGTGTTCCCTCCCACGCTTCGAGTTCGCCGCTCGTCTGTGCCGCTTTCTCCGGCAGACGCAGATACTCGGGATAGCGGTATGTCACGTCGACCCGCTGCAGCCGGGCCGGCGTCGGGACTTCGATGCGATAATACGGACTCGTGAAGTCGCCCCCGCGCACGGCGTACGACAGACTCCGCTGGACGTTCTTCAGCGTGTACGTGACGACGTCCCCCTGCACCGGGACAATCTGCGTGCTGCGGCGCTGCTGCTCATCGAGCAGGATGGCGATGTCCTCCGGCCGTTCGCCGTGGATTTTCACGCGGATCTCAATGTCGCCCGCCGCTTCGATATTCCCCGGCTCAACTTCCAGCCGCGTCCGATAGACGGGATCGACCGACGCGAACGGCAAGAGAATTCGTACTGCGGAACTGGCGAACCGCTGCGGCTGCCACATCCAGCCGACCGCGCCGATCACCATCAAGGCCGCCGCGAGCAGCAACCACAGCGCCGCGGGTTGTACCGTCGTCGCCGAGGGGAGCGACAATTGCGACAATTGCCGGCAATTCTCGCGAATGACAGCCGGTGCGAGCGCGTACTGTCCTTGCGCCGATTCGCGGCTCAACTGCAAGGCGTTGATCAACCGGTTCTGGACATTTTCGTTCGAGCGGCGTTCGAGGGCGAGGGCGATCTCATCTTCCGTCGCATGCCGCTGCTGCCAGCGCAGCGCGAGCGCTCGTCCGAGAAACGCCAGCACGGCGAGCAGTCCCAGCGCGGTGGCCAACCGGCCGAGCATCGGCAGATGGGCGAGGTTGTCGACGAGGACCGCGATCAGAAAGTAGGCCCACAACCCGGAGAGGGTCCAACCCAGCGCTTCGAGCAGGCCCCAGCGTTGCCAGCGAGCGCGCTGCGTCTGGACGAACTGACGCAGGGTCTCAATGCGGTCGATCATGGCACCTCAGTCTGCACCGTTCACAAATCGGCAACAGTTCAGAAAACGGCACGGGAGGCCATCCCGGTGTCGCCAATGGGAAATTGGCAACCGCCTACCCGGCCGTTACGAACTAAACCCGGCGCGGGTCGACTTCCGTTCGTCAAATTTTGGCAGTTCCCGGCGGGATTTAGAGGCTTCACCCGCGGAACATGAGTATATCGCCCCGAACGGACGGGTCACAAGCAGACGCTGGCTCCAAGTTCCAACTCCCAAGCTCCCAACAAGTTCCAAAGAAAAACGCGCTTTCAAATCGGAGATTTGAGATTTGGAATTCGTTGGGAACTCGGTATTCTGAAGTTCTTGATCCGTCGGTTGGCCACCTTCGTTGACAGGGTAGATTGTCTTCCTACAGGAGTCCGCCATGTTACCCGGAGTCGGTTTGCCGGAAATGGTGATCATTTTCGGCATGGGTGTCTTGTTATTCGGTTTGTTGCCGGTCTGCATCTGGCAGATCGTCCGCAAGACTGGC
This sequence comes from uncultured Planctomycetaceae bacterium, assembly GCA_964504645.1. GTDB lineage: Bacteria > Planctomycetota > Planctomycetia > Planctomycetales > Planctomycetaceae > CAZDGB01. Next base: position 10,701 of record CAZDGB010000188.1, read on the forward strand.
TACCCCGCGTGGTGGTCCCTGGGAGTTTTGATTCCGGATGTCAATGTCGCGCTGCTGGTGATGCTGGCCTTCACCGAATGGCCGGCGCTGCGCAGTCGCTCGACCGGCGACAACTTGTTGTGAGCTGCCCGATGTCCGCCGTGCTGATCTCCGATGACTTCGAAATGCCGCTCGGCATCCGCAGCCTGCGCGACTTCCGTCGCTGGATGCGCTCTCCGTCGTTTCCGCAAACGGGCCGTGTCGACTACATCGGCGGAACCATCGAGGTCCACATGTCGCCGGAGCAACTCTTTTCACACGGTGGTCCTAAGGAAGCAATTGCCAGAACCCTGGCCGGATGGAATTTCGAGCAGAAGTTGGGAAAGATCGCCATCGACAGCATGCGGTGCGTCAGCATCCCCGCTGACTTGTCCTGCGAGCCCGACCTCCTATTCGTCAGCTACGACAGCATCGAAGCGGGACGCGTCCGCCTGATTCCCGCGGTGGAAGGTCGATCCGATGATTGTCTGGAACTCGAAGGCGCGGTCGACCTCGTCGTCGAGATTCTCAGCAATTCGTCCGTAAAGAAAGACACTCAGCGGTTGCCCACTGCTTACTTCCGCGCCGGGGTCGAAGAATATTGGCTGGTCGACGCCCGCAGCGAGGACGAATTGTTCTTTGCCATCCAACGCCGCGGCAAGACGAGCTTTCGCCGCGCGCGAGCCGACGCCGAGGGATATCAAAAGTCGCACGTCTTCGGCAAGTCGTTCCGTTTGACGCGCCAACGCGACCGGCACGGCTACTGGGAATTCGAGTTGCAGATGCGATGACGCCAGCCGGCTATTACGCCATCTGGGCCTTCGTCTTCAGATACTCTTCCCGCTCGACGCGCATCTCGTCGATCAGCGGCCACAAGACGTCGACCTCGTCCTTGAACAAATCGCCGATGAGGACGTCGGTGACGTAGCCCTTGAGATGCGGGTGCTTCTTCACGAAGCGGCCGAAACTGAAGCCGTCGTAGAACTCGCAGACCAGCCGCCGCATGCGGTCCATGCCGGCGACGTACTCCGGCTCCCATTTACCGAGCTGCGCGGCGGACAAGTCGTTCTTCGCGATCCCTTCGCACACCGCGTCGGCCGCCATCTGGCCCGATTTGAGCGCGAGCAGCACGCCGGATGAATACAGCGGGTCGAGAAATCCGAACGCATCGCCGGCCATCACCCAGCCGTCGCCGGCGCATTTCTTGGCGCGATACGAGTATTCCTTTTGTGCGCGGAAGACGTCGCAGCGCGTCGCCTTTTCGATCCGCGGCTGCACGCCGGGGCACTTGGCGACTTCTTCGAAATAGATTTTCTCGAAATCGGTCCCGCGGTCTTTGAAGAGGTAATCGTGCGCCGCGACGACGCCGACGCTGATGATGTTGTCGTGCAGCGGGATGTACCAGAACCAGCCGTGCTTCCCCTGGACCTGAATGACGATCGTCGCCCCTTCATCTTTCCCCAGATCGCGATACGCTCCTTTCCAGTAGGTCCACAGCGCCCCTTTCTTGAGGACGGGGTCCCATTCGCGGAGCTTGAACTTGTCGAGCAGCATCGCCTGCTGCCCGGTCGCGTCGACGACGACTTTCGCCCCGACGTCGCGGATACCGTCGGCTCCCTCGACCGAGACCTTCACGCCGTTCACCTGGCTGCCCGTCATCAGCACGTCGTGCACGCGGGCCCCTTCGAAGACTTCGACGCCGTGCTCGCGGGCGTTGTTCAGCATCAGGTGGTCGAATTCGCTCCGCCGCACCTGCCACGTCTGCGAAGCCTCCTGCGGCTTGTGGTCCCAGAAGTAGAACGGCTCGGAGAGCTTTCCCTTGTCCGTCACGAATTGCACGCTGTACTTCTTGATGAAGTGGCTCTGCTTCATCTTCGGCAGCATGTTCAGCCGTTGCAGCACCCAGTACGTTTCGGGAATGAGCGACTCGCCGATGTGAAACCGCGGGAAATGGTCGCGCTCGAAGAGAGCGACCTTGTATCCCTGCTGCGCGATGAGCGTCGACGCCGTGCTCCCCGCCGGACCGCCTCCCATCACCACGACGTCGTAATTCTCTTTCACCTGCGGCATGACGAACTCCTGGGCGAGCGTAGGGTTTCGAGTCTGCGGCGATTATACCTGTTGAAACAACTGTCGTCCAGACAGTATTGATAGTGAGCCGCGACGCGGCTTACCATTCCGATTAATTCGTGTCGATCCACTTCTCCTGCCACAACTCCAGCACGAGCAGCGACCACAACCGCGCGCTGTGGTCCCATTTCGCCGCGACGTGCTCCTCGACCAATTTCCGCACGGCTTCGGGGCGAAAGTAGCCGCGGCTCAGGCATTTCTGCGAGAGAAGCGTATCGCTGACCAACTCGCGCAGCTCGTGCCGGAACCAGTGATCGAGCGGCACGCCGAACCCCATCTTCGGCCGCCGCAAGATCGATTCCGGCAACAGATCGGCGAACACATCCCGCAGAATCAACTTCCCCGCCCCGCTGCGCATCTTGAGCCGCTGCGGCATCCGCGCCGCCAACTCGGCGACATGATGATCCAGAAACGGGCTGCGGCATTCCAGCCCGTACGCCATGCTGGCGATGTCGACCTTCACCAAAATGTCGCACGGCAGATACGTTTCGACATCCACCGCCGTCGTCCGCCGCACGATGTCCTTCCCCGGGTGGCGGGCGTAGGCGTCGAGAATGAACTCCGCCGCGTCGTGATTGCCGAGTTGTTGCTGGAAATCCGGCGACAGCAAATCGCGGCGGCGGTCGTCGTCGAAGATGCTGATCCAGTTCAGATACCGCCGCTCCGGCGATTGGCCGAGGACCGCCAGAAACCGCTTCAATCGCCGATTGAACGATTTCTGCTCGACCGACGCCGGCAGCTTCTGCCAGACTGAACTCGTGAACGCCGCCCGCAGCCAGCGGGGCAAACGGTCGATCCGGCTCGCCAGCCGCACGGCCTGATAGCGGTCGTATCCCGAAAACAGTTCGTCGCCGCCGTCGCCGGTGAGCGCGACGGTGACGTGTTTCCGCGTGAACTCGGAGAGATACATCGTCGGAATCGCCGAGCTGTCGGCAAACGGCTGGTCGTACTGGTGGATTAGCTTCGGCAAGAGTTGGACCGCCGAAGGATCGACAACGAGCTCGTGATGTTCCGTGCCGAGCTTCTGCGCGGCTTCCCGCGCGAACGACCGCTCGTCAAACTTCGCGACGGGGAAACCAATGGAAAACGTCTGGATCGGCCGTGACGACTGCTGTTGCATCAACCCGGTGATAATCGTCGAGTCGATCCCCCCCGACAGAAATGCCCCGAGCGGCACATCGCTCCGCAACCGCAACCGCACCGCCTCCGTCAACGTTTCCCGCAGCGTCGTCTTCCATTCGTTGTCACTTCGTGGATCCTCCGTCGCCACTTCCTCTTCATACGGCGCCGCCCAATAGCGCTGGATCTTCAACTCGCCCGTGTCCGCCGAATACATGCCCCAGTGCCCCGGCGGAAGCTGCGCGAACCCCTTCAAAATCGACTGCGGATACGGCACGTACTGGAGCGTTAGATAATCGGCGAGCGCCGTCGGATCGATCTCCCGCGGCACCTCGGGAGCTTGCAGAATTGCCTTCAGCTCGCTGGCGAACAGCAGCCGGTGCGGTTCGTGGCGATAGATCAGCGGCTTCTTGCCGAGCCGGTCGCGGGCGAGGAACAACTGCCGCCGGCGGGCGTCCCAGATCGCGAAGGCGAACATGCCGCGGAGTTGCCGCACGCACTCCGGTCCGTGCTGCTCGTAAAGATGAACGATGGTTTCGGTGTCGCTCGCCGTGCGGAACACATGGCCTTGCGCTTCGAGGACCGGTTGCAACTCGCGGTAGTTGTAGATTTCCCCGTTGAACGCGATCCACACCGTGCCGTCTTCGTTCGACAACGGCTGATGCCCGCCGGCGAGGTCGATGATCGACAGACGACGATGCCCGAGCGCACAACCCCGCTCCGACCGGTAATACCCCGCGTCATCCGGCCCGCGATGCGCGAGTGCATCGGTCATCCGCCGCAACGTCGCGTCGTCAACGCCGGCCGCTTCGCGCGTCCAACTAATGCCTGTAATGCCGCACATGCCGCCACCGTGCCCGATTTGGCTCTGGTTGCAGCCCGAAGGGCGTCAGAACATAGCCCAGGGCGTGAGCCCTGGGAACTCAGCGTCGCTGGAGTTTCCAGCCCGGAGGGCGGCAGAAATTTATGTCGCCCTCCGGGCTTCATCCTAAATGGATCTCCA
>CAZDGB010000189.1:0-14792 GCA_964504645.1 uncultured Planctomycetaceae bacterium
ACGGATACTATGATTTCAACGCGTTCGCGGCAGCCAGAAACATTAAACTTCCCACCCCATAAAGAAAGCCCGGCTTCTGCAGAGCAGAAGCCGGGCTTCAGGGAAGTGACTCGAAACTAGTTCGGCTGTTTCGGAGCCGGTTTCTTCGGCGTGGCGGGCGGCGCGGGGGTCGCCGACGGATTGGGTTTCGGCGTCTTCAGGTCGGGCTTGGTCGGCGCCGGCTTCGTCGGGCGATCGGGGACCGGAGGCCGCGCGGCATCGCGGTCGTCGTCGAGATCGCGGTCCTTGGCGTCGCGATTGCGGTCGCGGGCGTCGCGGCGTTCCTCCCGTTGCTCGCGGCGGAGGTCGCGATTCTCTTCGCGTTGTTCACGCCGGTCGCGGGCATCCTCGTCGAGATTCTGACGGAACGTCGCGCGGCCGCGGCGGGCGTCGACGCCGAACGTCGTGAAGACCTTCTGGCGGTAGGCTGGGACGTAGTAATCCGGCCAGTCGTTCTGGGCGAAGAACTGGACTTGCTCGAACCGGGCCGGGGCCAGGTCCACGAACACCACGCTATCGTCGTAGCGGAACGAAGCGGCGGCGTACGGAATCAGGTAATACTGCTCATCGTACGACGCGACGATGTAATCGATGCAGCCGCCGTCGCTGACGATGAAATCGACCACCTGGCCGGCGGCCTGTTCGTCCTGGATGAAGATGTTGTACTTCATCGTCTGGCTGAGCCGCACGCCGTGCTCGCGGGCTTCCGGCCGGGGTTTCAGCCGCTCCGCCGTCTGGCTGGCGCCGATGCCGGCGCAGGCGATGACGGCACAAGCCGCCGTGAGAGGAATCCACTGAGTGAAACGTTTCATTGCGATCGCTCCTTACAAATGTGCTCCATGCCGGCCCTCTCCACAACGAGACGGCGGTCTGTTTCCTGAAAATGACGCCTATGCAAGGTGCGTGCCTGCGCGCAAGCGGAACGGCGTCCGCCAGCGTTTTGGCGGATATCGGCTGCAAATGGACTCGCAGCGATCAAGTACGCGTGAGTCCGGAATGCCATCGATGCTTGCTCAATCACCGGGATGGTCCATGAAAGTCCATCGCGATATGAATGAGTTCAGCGCCATCGAGCGATCTGCATTCTCGGTGAAGGCTCTTGCATCCGGCCGGCGGTTCGATCAAGATACTGGTCTTTCGTTCCCTGTTTCGGAGATCGCGCTCGATGTCCGTGACGGCTCCCTGGATTGTTGTGGCCCTCGCCTCGTCGTCATTTGCGGCGGAGACGGCGAACGGCTTGAACGTCGAATTCTTCCGCGACCGCGAATTGAAGTCGCCTGTCGCCCGGCGGATCGATCCCAACATCGATTGGCACTGGGCCTACGCCCGGCCTCATCCCGATGTCCCGGCCGATCACTTTTCCGCGCGGTGGAGCGGCTGGATCAAAGCGCCGCAAGCCGGCCGGTACAATCTGACATTGATGGGGGACGACGGCTTTCGGTTATCTCTCGACGGCCTGCCGGTGATCGATGCGTGGAAAGGTGGCAGCCCGAAATCGGCAACAGTCGAACTAACGGGCCGGCCGCAAGCGATCGAAATCGAGTATTGCGAATTCGACCGCGGCGCGTGGCTGACGTTCTGGTGGCAGCCGCTGGGCGTCGACCGGCCGTCGATTGTGCCGGCCGAGGCGCTGTTTCCGGACGAGGAGAGCGCGAACGCCAAAGCAAAGAAGAAACGCATGCCGGCACACGGTCTGATCGCCGACTATTTCAGCGGCGGCTTCAAAAAGCCGCTGGGCCGCAGCCTGGTCCATCGTACCGAGGCGATCTGGGGCGATTGGTCCGCAGAACCGGGCGGGCCGGTCGATGGCGCGGCGCGCTATAACGGGTTTCTCGTTCCGCCGAAAAGCGGCCGTTACAAACTGATGGCGTACGCCGACGACCGCTTGCGGGTCTGGATCGACGACAAGCCGGTGCTGGAAGCGAAATGGGAACAGGAGCGCGGGCAGAGCAATACGTTCGTCGATCTGCAGGCCGAGACCGCCCACGCGATTACCATCGAATACGAAGACCACGGCAACTGGGGCTCGTATTTTCTCCACTGGATTCCGCCGGAAACGGAACACGAAGTCAGCATTCCGTGCGAGGCGCTCTATCCGACGAAGCAATCGCTACCGAAGGGGATCGGCGTCGGAACGAAGTGACGAAATTTTGCTCGAAAGACCTGAGCAGGCGAAAGCCGATGGAAATGATTCTAGGCCCGCTTGTCGGCCTCTATCTGGCGATTGGATTCGTCGTGCTGTTCTATCGGCTGCGAGAGCGATCCGCGCGATTGAACGCGGCCAACCCGTGCACCGCCGATCCGTGGGCGTGGATCGTCGTCGCGGCGCTGTGGCCGTTGTATTTTCGCGATCAGCGCCGGACGAGTGAGACGCCGGAGAATCGCGAGGAGGGCTGAAGCGGCGTGAGCGCAAGAAAAAAGCCGACGGGGGCGGCCCGTCGGCTGCTTGATCGTGCACCACGTTCAGTCGTTCTTGCCGGGGAGTTTGCCTTCCTTGATGAGGTCTTCGTAGACGGCGCCGGCGGCGTTTTTCTCTTTCACCGATTTGTCCCAGGCGGCCTTGAAGATCTTCAGCGCTTCGTCCTTCTTCTTTTCCTTGTCGGCGGCGGTGAAGTCCTTGTGCTTGAACTGGTCGTGGAAGACCTTGCCGAAATCGTTCAGGCCGTGGCCTTTGGCCTTCTTGTCGGCGCCGGGCTTGTGGCAGACGTCGCACTTCATCTTGAGGCCGTCGACGGTCTCCAGAAACTTCTTGTGCGATTCCTCGTCCTTGTAACCCTCTTTCAGATAGCCCGGCAGCGACGGAAACGCGTACGCCGACGAACCGATCAACATCAGAGCCAAAGTCCAGCACGTAACCTGCTTCATCGCATGACCTGCTTTCTGAGTGGGAGTTGCGCCGCGCGGAACCACCGCGCCGCTGCGGTGGTTCGGTTGTACTTCACGGTTTAGGCGTTGGCAATGACGGCGCTTCGAAGAACTGCGCCACGTGTTCCGCGCGCGGGGGCCTAGTGGCGAGGCAGACGGTGATGCCCGTGACGGCGGACATCAAGAGGCCCCACACGACCGGCTCCATGCCCAGCACAAAGTAGGGCCGGAAGCCTTTCGCCATGCCGATCGTCTGGTCGGCGCCGAGCCATTGGCGCAAATCGCCCGTCAGTCCGGTGCCGACAAGCAGCTGCACCCACCCGCCGTCGGGCTGGGAAACGGCGGCAGAGACCTGGCCGAGTCCGAACAAGAGCAGCACGGTTCCCGCGCCGGCGAGCATCGCGGAGATCGCGCCGGCCGCGGTCGCCCGCCGCCAGTAGCACGCCATCAGCATTGGAATCGCCAGCGCCGAAGCGCCGCACGACGTGCTCATCACAACGAGGGCCTGCAGATAATCGGGCGGGTTGAGGTTGGCGGCGACCGCCAGCACGCCGATGACGATCATCGACGTGTTCGTCCAGAACTTGAGCTGATGCGTGCTCGCGTTGGGATTGATGAACCGCAGATAGACGTCCTGCACCAGCCCGGAGGCGATCACCAAGAGGTAGCAGCTCACAGTTGCCATGATCGCCCCGAAGGGGGCGGCGAGAATCAACGAGGTGATCATCCAGCCGCCGGGAAGGTGCTGCGGCAAATTGATCGCCAGCCGGGGGATGATCTCGTCGGTCTTGTCGAGATGCGGGTAGATCGTCCGGCCGCAGATGCAGATCACGATCAGCGGGAGATAGATGCAGCAGTTATAACACGAGAGGAGGAAGATCGACTTCCGCATCACCTCGGTGTTGGAAGCCGCCATCACGCGGACCATGCTCGCCGGCGACGACCAGCCGCCCCACACCCAGACGAAGAAGAATGAGACGGCAAGGCTGACGGGCAGAAACTGGTGGTTCGGATCCTGCGAATAGCCCGGCCCGGAGGCGATGCCCATCGACGTGTGCTGGACGGCGGTGAGCGTGGCCTGTTCCATGCTGCCGGTGATCGTATCCTGCCCGGATTCGCGCGCGACAGCCGCCAACGCGAGCACCAGCAGGACCGCCACGCCGAAGAACATCATCACGCTCTGGAACAGGTCGGTCCACACGGAGGCGAGGAACCCGCCGATGAGCGTATAGCCGATGACGGTGACCGAGAACACCGCGAGTCCGACGTAGTAGGCGACGTCGATCTTGACGTTGGCGTCTTCGGACAGGACGAGGCCGTCTTCATTGGGGGCGGCGTTCGACTTGAACGACAGCAAATCGCCGGCGGAGAGCTTCATCACGATCGCGCCGGCTTTGAACTGGGCGACCATCATCAGGCTCATGAACAGCATGATGAGCAGCGACGCCGTCAGCCCGACGCGCGGATCGTCGAACCGCGTGCGCAACAAATCCGGCACGGTGATGGCGTTCGCCTTCCGCGACATTTGCGCCAGCCGCTTGCCGAGAATGGTGAAGCCGGTGAGCGGCACGACCATGTAGCTGCCGATCCACAGCGCGACGATCCAGCCGTAGCTGTAGACGAGCGACGGGAATCCCATGAACGTGCCGCCGCTCTGCACGGTCGCCGTCAGGGCCAGGGCCCACGCGCCGAGCCCGCGGTTGCCGAGGAAGAAGCCTTCCAGGAACTTCTTCTTGTCCATCGCGGCCTGGGCCAATGTTCCCAGGTAGACGGACGCGGCGATGAAGACCAGGAGCGCGACAAACACCATGGCGCCGGGCTTGTCGGCGGGCTGCGCGGTCTCGGCCAGCAGGAGGGTGAAATCAAGCATCGTCACCCTCCGGCGCCGGCGGCGCGTCGTCGGTTTCGCCCAAGTCGGCATCCTGCATGAATCCGAACGCGAACACGCCGGAGATCAGCGTGCACAGTCCCCACGGCAGAACGACGCCGTAGAAAATCCAATCCGGGAAGCCGAGCACGAACTTCAACTGCTCGGGCTGGAGGTTGTAGCCGTACTTCGCGCAATACCCGACCGACCAGCACATCGCGACGAACCAGATCGTCGCGGCGGCCAGCGCTTCGCGGCGGGCGGAGCGGAACAGGGGATCTTCGGCAGGCTCTGGCATGAATTGACTCCAGGTTCAGCGCAATGGAAAAAAGAGGAACGTCACAAAGAGCGCTTGCGCTTAGCGGGCCGCCCCGCCCTCGCCGTGCGGCGGATCTTTCGGCCGGCGACGAGACGACCAGTATTCCCAAACCATCGGTGCAATCGACACGGCGATGATGAGCAGCACCGCCACTTCGAAGTTGTCCCGCACGAGCGGGATGCCTCCGAGCACATAGCCGGCCAGAGCACAGATGCCGACCCAGGCGATTCCGCCGACGACATTATAAAGGATGAACTGTCGATAATTCATCGCGCCGATCCCCGCGACGAACGGCACGAACGTGCGGACGATGGGCACGAAGCGGCCGAGCACGATCGCGCGGCCGCCGTACTTTTCGTAGAACCGTTGAGCGCGAAACATGTATTCCGGTTTCAAATAGGTGTAGCGGCCGCTGAACGCCTTCGGGCCGAACCATGCGCCAAACCAGTAGTTGACCGTGTCGCCGGCCACCGCGGCGACCGTGAGCAGCACCAGGAGGACGTAGATGTTGAGCGCCTCCGGAAACAGCCCAGCGAACATTCCCGCGGCGAACAGCAGGGAATCGCCCGGCAGAAACGGCGTCACCACCAGCCCCGTTTCGCAGAAGATGATGAGAAACAGAATGGCGTACGTCCACGCGCCGTAGGCATCCAGAAACCCTTTCAGATGCTCGTCGAAATGGAGCACGAAATCGGCAAGCCGGCGAATCGATTCCATGACGCTTCCGACTTTTCCTCAGAACCAGTCGATGATCTTGAGTTCCTGCAGTTTCGACAGCATCGACATGACTGCAAACAGGGTAAAGAACGTCCCGCCCAGCGCGAGGCCGATCCGGGGAAACCACCCGGGACGCAATTCCTTCGGCAGCAGCGTCAGATTCACGGACAGAACGTGAAAGCAACTGAAGCCGAGAGCATAGTTGTAAATCATTGTGGAGATGGTGAGCAACTGCGTCCCGTCCACAAACATCAGCATCAAGAGACCAATGGTTGCATAGGCGATCAACGTCCCGAAGTAGAGCCGGCCGATGTGCCGGGCCTCCCACTTACGGAGCATCGGCAGTCCGGTCCAGAAGACGTCGATCCAGCGGCGGAGCACGCCGTCGGCCGTCGCCGCACAACTCGTTCCCAATACCAACAGACCGCAGAACAGCGTCAAGAACCAGAACAGCGGGCTCATCGACGAACCGAACTGCTCGCCCATCGCCTGTCCGACGTTGAGCGCGGTCATGGCGGCTGCCGTATTGGGGTCCGCCAGTATCGTGTTCGGCGGCAGAAAGACCCGCGACAGCATGCTGGGGAGCGCCAAGCCGATAAAGCAGGCCGGCATCCACACGCACCACTGCTCTCGCATCACGTGGCGCACCCAGCCGAACCACCGCGGCAGCGTCTGGCTGTTGACCGGAAAGACCATGCCGACATGCGACAATTCGATCGCGTGCCCGCCAACGACGCTGGGAATCGCGCCGACATGCCGGCCCATCCCCCAGCCCTGATCGCGGGTGTAGCTGCTGATCGGCGTGTTGGTCAGTCCCCCGTTGCCGGCAATCGCCGCCATCGCCATCACCAGGCTTATGACCGTCATGTCGATCGTCGGCAGCGGACGGCCTTCCCATAGCGCGAGAAAGACGTTGTCGAGGTTGTCACCGCCCGGTTCCAGCGGCACGATCGGCACATTGCCGAATTTGACGAACCCGGTGATCAGATTCTCCCACACGGCAGGCGAAGAGAAGAAGACCGCGATGAGCGTCAGAAACGTCAAGACGAACACCAGCTTGAATGTCATCACGGCCTTCATCGAGTTGTAGACTTTCCCCCCGACCAGCAGTGGGATCAGCAACGCGGCGAACAGCAGGCACGAGACGGTGTTGTACTCGACCGGAATCTCCTTCAAGTTCGGCACTTCACCGTAATACAACGTCAAGAGCGGGATGGAGGCACTTTTGGCGAGATATGGCATGAACGAACCGAAATCGAGCAGCAGGTACAGTCCGACCCAGAACATCGGACCGGGCAGCATGCGAAACTTGCCGGTGAAGATCGGCTCGCCGCTGTAGAGGGTGTAACGGCTGATTTCGACATTGTAGATCGTCTGCCCCAGGATGCTCAGCGTCGCCAGCCAGAACAATCCACCGCCGAACCGCGCGGTGATCAGCGGCCCCGTGAGCCATTCCCCGCCGCCGATCGCCGCTGCCCCCATCACCAATCCGGGGCCGAGCATCGACGTCCAGTTGCGAAGATGGAACACCGGCGGTTCGGGCAAATCGCCGGCGTCCCAGCGCGGCATCTGCGTCGAACCGGGATGCGGCGGCGTAAAATCGGTGGTCGAGTCGTTCGCCATGCGAAGTCGATCAAGGGGGGAGTTTTGGGGAGAGCGCAATCCGCAAACCCAAGATGGTAGTCGCTGCCCGGACCGGATGCGAGGGTGAAACACCGCGTTCGGGCGGGGTTTTCCCGATCCATTCGCACAGACTGGAATCTCATTCCTCAGCGGCGTAACTTGCCCGCATTCGTTCCTTTTCCGGATGCTTAAGGTCTCGTCATGAAATGCCTGACAATCGGAATGGCGTCGCTCGCGTTGCTGTTGGCAGGCGATGCGTCTAACCGCTTCACGGAAGAACTCGTCGCCGACGGATACGGTTACGCGTTCGCCGTCGCAGCGGCGGACCTCGACGCCGACGGCGATCTCGATCTCACCAGTTGCGACACCGACAAAGGGAACTTCTACTGGCACGAGAACGACGGCCGCGGGAAGTTCCAGCGGCACGTCATCAAGCAGGGTGAGACCGGCTGGTTCGAGCGGCACGCGATCGGCGACATCAACGGCGACAAGCGGCCCGATATCGCCGTCGTCAAAAACCAGGATGGACATCTCGTCTGGTTCGAGCACGGCGGCAATCCCAAAGAGACCGCCAACTGGAAGCGGCACGTCATCTCGACCGACCTCAAGCGGGCCTATGATGTCGCCCTCGTCGATCTCAACGGCGACGGCAAGCCGGACGCCGTCGGCTCGGCGTGGGTCGGCAATCATTTCGCGTGGTTCGAGAATCCGGGCCCGGACCAGTTCGATCAGGAATGGAAGAAGCGGCTCATCGACGAGAACATCGGCGAGACGCGCAACGTCCGCATCGCCGATTTCAACGGCGACGGCCGGCCCGATCTCCTCGGCACGGCGCGCACGGCCCCGCTCGTCGCGTGGTACGAACAGCCGAAAGACCCGGGCGCCAAGCTCTGGATTCGGCACGTCGTCGACGACAAAACGCCCGCCCCGACGCACGGCCATCCGGTGGACCTGGACGGCGACAAGGATGCCGACGTACTGATGGCCGTCGGCTTCAGTTCCGCCCCTGACGCCGCGGGGACGAATCAAATCGTGTGGTACGAAAACGACGGACAAGGTTCCGGTTGGAAGAAGCACGTCATCGGCGATTTGAATGTGGCGTTTGAAGCCGTCGCAGGAGACTTGGACGGCGACGGCGATTTCGACGTGGCCGCGACCGGTTGGGGCGATCCGGGACAAGTCGTGTGGTTCGAGAACTCCGGCGACCCGAAAGCCGCCTGGAAGAAGCATGTCCTGAAAGACGCCTGGCGGCGGGCGAACCAGATCATCCTCTTCGACGCCGACGGCGACAAAGACCTCGACATCGCCGCCACGGCCGAACGCGGGACGAATGAACTGCGCTTGTGGCGGAACGGGAAGTAATGTTTGCCAAGGCCCTGTGAGGCTCAACTTTAGCGAGAGGGCATCCATGACCTTTCGGGTGGCCGGGGCTGGACCGACCAACGGGAGGGAAGCCCCGGTTTCCTGCGATGAACGTTTCCTGTGATGAACCGGGGCTTCGCCGAAGCGGCTCCAGCCCCGGCCACCCACTCATCAGGCTTTGAAATTCCTCTACGAATATTCTCTCCGCCAGACTTCCAATCGCTCGGCGACTTGTTGCGGCGTGGCGGTGCCGGTCGTGCCGAGTTGTTGCACGGTGATCGACGCGACCAGGTTGCCGACGAGGGCGGCTTCCGCCGGCGAGCCGCCGCTGGCGAGCGTCAGCACGGCGCCAGCCGTCGCGCTGTCGCCCGCGCCCGTAGGGTCGATGGGCCCGGCGGCTTTCACGGTGGGAATCGAGCAGACCGTCCGCGCATCGTTCGGCGCGAACTCGTTCGGCGCGGGTCTCCTGACCCCGCCGGTTTGTCTGGCGGTCTCCTGACCGCTGCCTTTGTCTTCCTGTAGGAGGAGACCTTCGGTCGGAAGAGCGGCGGGGTCGGGAGACCCGCGCCGAACAGAAGGGTCGTGAGACCCGCCCCAAACGGAGTCTGCGACCAGCATGCCCTGCTCGCCGCGAGTGATGAAGACGGCCGCACCGGTTTCGGACTGCAAACGCCAGAGTGCGGCTTCGAGATCGGCCAGCGGGACTTCCTCGCCCGGCAAAGGATTCGCGCGGCCGACGGCCTCGAATTGGTTCGGCTTGATGACCATGCGGCGATAGTGCCGAATGAACCGCCGGCTGTCGGCCCAGAAAATCACGCGCGGATTCTGTTCGGCCAACTGATTCAGCGCTGCGCGAAACACCGCCGAGACGACGCCGCAGTTCTCGTCCTCGACCTGGTCCATGATCACGACAGCGTCGAGTTCGCCTAAGAGTGTTTGCAGTTTCGCACGCAGTTTTTCCGCGAACTTCGCCGGCAACGGTTTACGGTTCTTGGTATCGTAGCGCGAATGTTCGCCGGCGAGTCCCGCGACGCCGAGGTCGCGCGGCTTGAGATACGTCGGCGTGTAAAGTTCCGCAGAACGGATCAGCCCAGAAGTCTCGCAGCCGAGGAGTTCCAGTGCGCGTAACAAGTCATACCCTTCACCGTCGTCGCCGACGACGCCGAGCGTGTGGAGCGTGCCGGTTTGGAGCGCGGCGAGATTGTTGACGACCGTGCCCGCCGCGCCGGGGCTTTTACGGATTTCGACGACCTGATGCGCCGTGCGGCCCGTTTCGAGGCTCGGTTCGGCGAGTCGCGGATCGACTTCGAGGTACTTGTCGAGAAAATAGTCGCCCAGCACCGCGACGCGCCGCGTGCGGAATTTCGTCAACAATTCGTGAAGTCGTTCGGGAGTCATTGGTTACTTCGTCGAAACTTTGTTCCGCGCGAATTCCGTTTCGAGCGCCGCCGCTTCGACGCCCAAACGCGCCGGGCCGGTCTCTTTCGAGCCGAGCAACTTGCGAAGCGCGTCGATGAGGACTTGCTCCGCACCGGGGCCGACGTTGGACGCGGTCGGTTCGTAGCCCCCCTGGCTGTAGGAGATCTCCGTGCCAATGTACCCAGGGCTGCCGTCGCCGTACGCCGCCATGCACACGAAGTCGTCCGGCCGCATCGCCTGGGCGGCGAGTTGATACTCGATGAAAAGTTCGCCCGGCAGGTGCGTGACATAAGCCTTGCCAAGTTTCAGGCCGCCGATGGGAATCGCATCGCCGGACTGGCAGCGATTGAGCCACGTCAACTTCCAGGCCGACATCACCTGCTGCTCGGCGGAGGCTTTGTCGTTGGCGAGAACTTTTTGCAGGTCGTCCTCTTTCAGTGCGGCATTAGCGGGCATCAGGGCGGGGGCGACCGACCATTCGACGTCGGTGGCTTTCACGGGCGATTTTTTCGTCTGCTCCCACGCGGCTTTCATCCCTTTCGCGACGCGGGCCGTCAGCACGGGGCGGTTTTCGTGCGCGCCGTCGTTGTACTTGCCGGCGGTGATGTTGCCCGCCGCGCCGTTGAAATGGATGTGCGGCACGCCGGTCTCCGCTTGGCGCTGATTCCGTGCCAAGCCCGGAAAATCGGGCGTCGCCTGCTCGACGCGGTAGTAACTCTGCGGATGCGTGGCGTAGTACGTCAGCACGGCGATCGGCTGGTCCTTGTTCCAGAAGCTGATCGCCTTCAACTGCGGATCGATCACTCCTTCGGGAAAATCACGGGCGGCGGCGTCCGTCGTCGCGGACCAGCGGATGTGCAGCACCTTGCCGTCGGGACCGAGCACGCGGCGATTCGACGCCACCTGCTCCACCGTCCCCGTTCCCAGGCCGATGTCCGTCACGGGTTGGGCCGCTTTCACCGCCGCGGCGACGGCCTGTTGAGCCCGCCGCATCACATCGCGGAAGTAGTCGACATCCATAATCTGGGTATACGCCTTCGACTTCGCCGTCAGCGCTTCGGCCGACAAGTCGCACCACGGGGCGTCGTGCGAATGGAGGCAATGCACGGCGACGCGGTCGGGCGATGTGCCCGCGCCTTCGGCCAATTGCTGGCGGAAGACTTTGGTGCCGTCGTTCGCTGTGCCGATCCAGTCCAGCGCGCAGAGCACGATCGGCTGACCGCTGCCGAGCAACACGACGCCGCGGCACGTCAGCGGGTCTTTGACTTCTTTCACGCGGCCGTAGAACCCGAGCGGACTGCCGACCGGCGGCGACGCGTCGATCTCGAACACGCCGACGCGCAGCGGTTCGTCGGCATGGGCGGACATCGCGGCGAACAGAACGATGAACAGTCCGCGAAACAGGCGATTCATGGCGAGCGCTCCAGGTGTCGGCCCAACAGTTGTTTTCGATGCGTAGATGGTAACGGAATCCCCGTTCGTCTTCTAATTGCGAACTCTCTTTTCACGATTCCCAGCGTGGGCTATGCTTCACGCCCCTTGCAGGGACACGCTTTTGTGAAGCGTCGCCAAAAGACTTCTCAAAACAAACTGAACGACTATGTCTACTGCTGTGCCGACGCGATATACCGCGGACGACATCGAAATCATGGAGGGGCTCGACGCCGTGCGGCGCAGGCCGTCGATGTACATCGGCGGCGTCGACGTCCGCGGGTTGCATCATCTCTTGTGGGAGATCGTCGACAACTGCGTCGACGAATTCCTCGCCGGGGCGGCGACCGAAATCAAAGTCACGCTGCACAAGGACGGCTGCTCGTGCACCGTGCAGGACAACGGCCGCGGCATCCCGGTCGATATCCACAAGAAGACGAAGCGCTCCGCCCTGGAGACGATCCTCACCACGCTCCACTCGGGCGGAAAGTTCTCGAACAAAGTCTACGCCCGCAGCGGCGGCTTGCACGGCGTCGGCTCGTCGGTCGTGAACGCGCTGTCCGTCGAAATGGAAGCGACGATCCACCGCGACGGGTACGAATGGTCGCAGCGTTACAAGCGCGGCAAGCCGACGACGGACGTGAAAAAAGTGAAGCCGTTCCGCGGCCACGGCACGGCGATCTTCTTCCGGCCCGACGAGCAGATCTTCACCAAAACCAACTTTCATCCCGACACGATCCGTCAGCACCTGGAAGACATCTCCTACATCCACGGCGGATTGAAAATCGCGTTCGCGGACGACGTCAAAAAAGAGACGATCGAGTTCCATCATCCCGACGGCATCGGAGCGTATCTCGACAAGATCATTACCGAGTCGCAGAAGAACTCGACGCACGACCAGACGTTCAGCATCAGCCGCGACGACGGCCAGGCCAAGATCGAAGTCGTGCTCCGCTGGACCGAAGCGACCGACGAGTCGATTCGCAGCTACGTCAACGGCATTCGCACGCACGCCGGCGGCACGCACGAATCGGGGCTGCGCTCGGCGATCAGCAAGGCCGTCCGCAACTACATCGATGTCCACGACATCAAGCTCAAGGGCGTCACGATCGAGAACAACGACATCCGCGAAGGGGTGATCGGCAGACGAAGGAAAAGCTCAACAACCCGGAGATGACGGCCGCCGTCGAAAGCCTCGTGCGGCCGGCGCTGGAAACGTGGCTGAATAACAACTCGACGATCGCCGACGCGATCATCGGACGGATTGTGCTCGCCGCGCGGGCCCGGCAAGCGAGCCGCGAGGCGGCGTCGGAAGTTCGCCGGAAAACGCCGACGTCGCGAAGGACGAATCTGCCGGGCAAGTTGCTCGATTGCCGGTCGAGCGATCCGGGGGAATCGGAACTGTTCATCGTCGAAGGTCTTTCCGCCGGCGGCACGGCGGCGATGGGCCGCGACAGCCGCATCCAGGCCGTGTTGCCGCTGCGGGGAAAAATTCTCAATACCGAATCGCTGACGGCGGGCAAAAGCCTCGAAAGCCAGGAGATCAAGGACCTCGTCGAGACGCTTGGCACGGGGATCGGGCCGAACTTCGACATGCGGCATCTGCGTTACGACCGCATCATCCTGATGATGGATGCCGACAGCGACGGCTACCACATCAGCACGCTCTTGCTCACGTTCTTCTTCCGCCACATGCGGGAACTCATCATGGCGGGGAAACTGTATCTCGCGCAGCCGCCGCTCTACCGGTTGCAGATCGGCAGCGAAACGCGGTACGCGAAAGACGACGCCGACAAGGAAGCGATCCTCGCTGCGCTGCCGGAGAACCGCAAAGTCGAGATCTTCCGGTTCAAAGGCCTCGGCGAGATGACCGACCAGCAACTCAAGGAGACGACGCTCGACCCGAAATCGCGGACGCTGCTCCGGGTGGACGTCGAAAGCCTCGTCGAAGCCGACCAGACGTTCTCGCAACTCCTCGGCAAGGACGCGAGCGAGCGATACCGCATCATCATGGCGGAAGCGAATCTGGTGGACGACTTGGACGTGTGACGAAAAACGCTTGCGCTTCGCGGTCCAACGACGCCGTATTCGCCGCCGATGTCCGAGCCGGACGCGTCAGCGACGATTGCTCAAAGCGTTGTCCAACTTGTGTCCAAACGCTCGCCGAATCGCAACTCGCGAAATCGGCCATACGACAAACAGCAGAGCGATCGCATACACAGCGCCGTCGTGCGGAGCGGGCGATGAAACGTAGCGGATCTCCGGCTCGCGATGCACGGGCCGGCGATCTTTCGTAGCGGCGAAGTAGACATCGGCCGGAGCGACTTGGTACGCCCAATGATCTTCGAATTCGGTGAGCCACCACTCCGCAGGGCCGGTGGTGTCCGGGAGTCGGAGTAATTCAAGCAACTTCGTGCGATTCTCCGCCGTCAGCCGATCCGACCAGGCGACCTGGCCCGTCCAAGGCTGATGCGGCGAGAGCTGCCCGCGGTAATTGCCGTCCGCGATGAAAAAAATCCGCAGCAGTCGCTCGCGGGCCTGCAACGGCTCAGCGAAGCCCGCCGGATCGGGCTCGCGGTAGGGAAACAACGGGCGGTCCGTCTGGAAAGAAATTCGCAGGGAAGACGCCGCGACGCGGGGTTGCTCTTCGTCGCTCTGCGGTTTGGCGACTTTCAAGGCCGTGATTTTCCAGCCGGCGGAAACATACGGCTCGGCCCAGGCTTGAACGGCGGGCGAGAATTCAAAGCCGTTCTCCTGAAGCCAGGTCGTCAACGCCTCGGCCGAATCGGCTTCCAATACCTTGGTGTCGTAGCCGGCGACCAGTTTTTCCGCCAACACGCGGACCGGGGCGGCGGCCGCGCCTTTCGACAGGGGAGGCGCTCCGCAGCCGCAACTGAAGTGTGCAGGCCGCGGCCGATTGACGACGGCGGGAGCCGTCAACTGACTCAGGTACTCGAACGCTTCAGTCCCGGACTCCGCGAGTTCAGGCATCGTCGGCGTGGGAACGAGAAAGCCGAGTTCCGGCGACTGGCTCAGGAAGGAGGCCTGGCGAATGAAATGCTGCGTCTTTGCCGCGGCATCCCAGAGGATGAGGACCGTTTGATCCGCGTTCAAGACCGGCTTTCCGGGCGGGGCCACCGCACAGCAGGC
>CAZDGB010000190.1:0-14711 GCA_964504645.1 uncultured Planctomycetaceae bacterium
TTGGCCGCGATCGGCGCCGGCGTCGAGGCTGACGTGGCCGTCGAGCCGCAGCGTGGCCCAAGCCGTGTTGCCGTTCCGCAGGCGGTTGGAATAGTACGGTGTGCCGTCGCGATAGAAGACGAGATGGTCGCCGTTCCAACAGGCGTAGTAATAGCGTAGTTCGTCGCCGACGCGAATCGGACAACCACAGCAGACGAGCCGGTCAAATCCGTTGTCTTCTTCGTGATGTGGCAGCCACACTTGGCGGTCGGCGACGCGCTGCCACGTCCGCCCGGCGTCGCGGCTGAGGACCAGCCGCAATTCGGTCGTCCCTTTCCGCCAGACGTTGGGAATCGTCGGCATCTGGTATTCCGGGCTGGAGCGGTCGGAATGAAAGATCCACAACTGCCCGAGCCATGCGCCGGTTTTCGGTCCGCCGACTCGTTGGCCCCAGAGGTCCATGTACTCGACCCAATCCTTCGGATCGCGGGATTCATCCTCAGCGACCGGCAATACGGTTTCCGGCCCGGTCCACGACACCAAATCGGGCGTCGCGTAGCGGGCGATGTCGCGGCCGTTCCGTTTGAGCCAGTTGCCGATGACGTCCTGGCACGTCATGAACCATTCTTTCCGCTCGTGGTCGTAGCCGGTGATCATCGGGAAGCCCAGGCCGCGTGGCGACAAAGCGCCGTTCGACACCGGCGTCAGCTTTTCCTTCCATTTCGGGTCATTGATCTCAGGCCAATCCGCCGCGTAACACAGAAGCGGATCGACCGGCTTCGCGAACGGATCGTCTCCGCTCCAACTGTCGGCGACTTGCAGCAGAAATCGTTTATCGGGATCGGCAATGTTCCCGTTGGCGTGCAGGTCGTAAGCGAAGAACACCGGATAGCCGAGGTTGTTGTCCCGCGAGACGCCGGCCGGCGTCTCGAACGGGAACGCGTCGCTCGGAATCAGCTTCGTCGGGGCTTCGAAGCGTCCGAGGTTCGGCTTCGTCCAATGGATGCCGTCGTCGCTCGTCGCGTAACCGACGGTTTCGTGGAACCAGTGCGCCTTGTCGATGCCGATCCGCGGCAGCTTCTGCAGTTCGGCGTCCCACCAATAGTAGCGGTACGTCATGTGGAACTTGCTGGCGTTGTCCTGGCAGACGATCTTGCCGACATACACGCCGCCGCGGTCCCAATCGTTGCCATCGGTGTCCTTGATCAGCCCCTGCTTCTTCGGTTGATGCAGCATTCGCTTCAGTCCCGACGATTGCTCGATGAGGAAATCGTCGATGACGAGCTGCGTTTCGCCCCCGATTTCGAGCGGCTTCTGTTCCGCGGCGAACGAGAGTTTCCCGCCTGACGCAGCGACTATTCCCGCTGTCGCCGCTGTGGACTGCTGCAGAAATTCGCGCCGGTTGATTCTCATGGGAAGCGCTCCACCTGTGTTGAGATGTGATCCCGACCGCGCCCGCATATTAACCGTGCGATTCACCCTTCGCTATTCGCGCGGAGGCCGTTCCCTGCGCTGCAATCCGACCATTGCCCGCGTTTGCAAACTTTGTGCGCGATAAGCCGTTCCGAACCGATACGGGTTTGGCCTTCGACGTCTGCGAGTGGAAACCGGCCCGATTCGCGACGCAAGAGGACGATGTCCGCCTGGCGTCCGGGCAGCAAGGCGCCGAGCCGGTCGCCCAGCCGCATCGCGGCGGCAGGAGCGGAGGTCGACGCGCGAATGATCTGTTCGAGCGGCATGCCGAGGTACAGAAATTTCGTCATTGTCGTCGGCATGTCGTAGACCGGGCCGTGCAGATTGAACTGATGAATATCGGTGCTGATCGTATCGGGCCAGAAGCCGAATTCGCGGCAAGCCGGCTCGGCGACGCGCCAGGCAAACGCGCCGACGCCGTGGCCGACGTCGAAGATCACGCCGCGGGCCCGTGCGGCGAGCAGATTCTCCAGCGGCGCGCCGCGTTCGTCGAAGCCGTGATCGGGCCGCGGATGATAGAGATGCGTGTAGGTGTCGCCCGGCCGCAGCGCGTCGAGCACCGTCGTGTTCGGGATTTTCGAGGCGATGTGATGGATCATCAGCGGGCTGCCGAGCTGGTCGGCGGCTTCGAACACGCCGTGGAACCCGGCCCATTCGTTCTTCTCGTCGAAGTTCGCGAGGCCCGAGGTCAGCCGCACTTTCACGCCGCGGATATGCTCCGGAAACTGTTTTGCGCACTCGACCGCGGACGGAACGTGCGCGTGCCGGCCGTCGTTCAAATCGCCCATGTAAGGCGGGAAATCGGGATGTCCCTGGATGCAGCCGATCATCGAGATGTTGAGCAGCGCGTAGATTTCCTCTTGCGCCGACCCGATGACGAACTGGTCGAACGTGCGATAGCTGAGCGATCCGGCGGTGCCGGTGTCGAGCATCGTCGTCACGCCGGTCCGCAGCCCCGCGTCCGCCGGCGCGACCGAATACAGTCCCATTCCGGTGAAGACGTGCACGTGCAGGTCGATGAGGCCCGGGGCGACGATCAGATCGGTCGCGTCGATCACCGTTTCCTCGGCGGCCGGCAAGAGTTTCGGCCCGATCTCCCGGATCACGCCCCCGGAAATTCGCACATCGACGCTGAGCGGCGGGTTGCCGAGTCCGTCGTAGACGCGTCCGTGGCGAATGAGCGCAGCAGTCATCGAAATTTATCCCTTCCCGGGTGAGCGAGTCGCGTGCATTGATCTTAGGAAACCGTCCGCAACATGCTACCGTGGCAACGCCTGTGGGCTTCGCTTCCCAACATCTCACCGGACTACTATAATGCGAACCGCTTCAGCACTGGATGTGTCCAGCGCGGAGGTCGATTCATCGGGGCGGTAGCTCAGTTGGGAGAGCGCTGCGTTCGCAATGCAGAGGTCGCGAGTTCGACTCTCGTCCGCTCCACTCGTTGATTTGGAAAAATCGCCGACCAGCCTCGTGGGCCGAGGATGCGTAGCGGCTGTTTTTCGCCAGAGTCTGCAGGTTCGTACAGCTGCAGCAGGCGCCCTCCGATTTTGGGGTAGCATTTCTGGCGATTATCGCTTATTCAACGGGGGCCGCTGTTCAATTCCCGTCCTGCCAGCTCCCCGGAGGCGGAGGACAGCTGTTCAAATTTTCCCTCTCTGAATCGGCATCTACCGCGTGACTTCCGGTGCAAAACACGTCTGAACTTCCTTCGCCGCCGACTCTCTTGGTTCCGGAACACGACCGCTGGCGGCAAGGCCTGGAATGGCCGGCCGTTTTGTGGATTGTCGTCCTGCATCTGGGAGCCTTGGCGGCTCCGTTTTACTTTACCTGGTACGGCTTGTGGATCGCGTGCGCCCTGAGCTGGGTGTCGGGGGGGCTGGGCGTTTGCCTGGGGTATCACCGGCTCCTCACGCACTCGAGTTTTGAAACCTATCCCGCCGTGCGCCGGTTGCTGGCCTTGTTCGGCACGCTGGCCGGCGAAGGCCCGCCGATCATGTGGGTCTCGGCGCATCGCAAACATCATCGCTACAGCGATCTGGAGCACGATCCTCATTCGCCGAAAGACGGCGGCTGGTGGAGCCATATGCTCTGGACGTTTCCGCGACACGGCTCGCAGTATTGGGCGCAGTTGTATCGCCAGTACTCGCCGGACTTGCTGAAAGACCCGTTTTTACGCCTGCTGGACCGCACGTTTTTGTGGTGGCACCTGGCGCTGGGCGTGATCCTGTTCGGCGCGGGTTGGGCGGGCTGGGACCTGCGAACCGGGATTTCGTTCCTGGTCTATGGCCTGTTTCTGCGGCTGGTGTACGTGCTGCATGTCACCTGGTCGGTCAATTCGGCGTCCCACATCTGGGGGTATCGCAACTACGAAACACGGGACAACAGCCGCAACTTGTGGTGGGTGGGACTGCTGGCCTTCGGCGAGGGGTGGCACAACAATCACCATGCTCATCCCCGCTCGGCTCCCCACGGCCATCGCTGGTGGGAAATCGACATGACCTGGTGGGTGATCCGTGCGATGCAGCTCACGGGGCTGGCCTGGCACGTGGTTCCGGCGCCTGCGGCGGCTTCCGTCCCCGTGGGCGATGTCCCGCTCGTAGCCGCTGACGACCGGATCGCGCCGACCCGGTCCCGCACGGACAGCGAAACCGAACTGCCGGCGGCGTAATGCTGCGCGCCCGGCGACAGAGGTTTCCTCTACCCCCACTGCTCCACTTCGGGTAAATTCCCGCCGCCGGGAACAGGGGAACGCCGCGCGCATTCGCTGAAGTCGCAGCCCTGCCGAGGACGAATCTGACGGAGAATTGAATTCGTCCTAAAGAGTTTCGTTAACCTGGGCGGCTTGACGATTTCAGGCGGCTGCTCGGCGTAGAAATCAGGAAGGGAACGGGCCATGGATCGGCGACGTTTTCTGGCGGACTCCGCAAAACTGGGGTGCTTGGCGTTTTTGGGGGCCGTTGGTTGCCGCGGCACGCAGCACGCGCACGTCCTCAATCCCAATGAACAGGACATGGTCGGCAGCCACACGGCCGGCGCGGAAACCTGGGAACCGCTGATTCAACAGACGGTCGGCCAGTTGCTCGGCCGGCAGCACTCGGTGATCGTGACGGCGGGCAATGCCGCCGATCCGATGGCTAAGAAGCGCATCTGCTTCGCCGGCGTGGAAAACAAATCGGCGGAAGAGCTCGGCGACTTCCGCGAGCAGATGTACGAGAAGATCGACACCTGCATCAACGAGTCCGAGGAGTTTGAAGTCATTACGCGGCGATTCGTCGAAGCCGGGTTGAAAGATTGCCAACTGCGGCCGGAGGACCTGTTCGTCCCGTCGAAGCAGCGGCTCTTCACCGCCACGATGGAGAAGGCGAATCATCCGTTCGATTATCTGCTGTTCGCCAAAGTCACGTCGGGCACGACGAAGAGCAACGGCAAGGACTACCAGCGCGACTATCTCCTCACGCTGGAACTGATCAACATCGAAAGCGGCAAGTCCGACAAGGAATCCGCCGAGATTCGCAAGGGGTATCACAAGTCGAAGCTTGGCAAAGTGAAGCACTACGGCGCGGGTTGAAGAGGCACGCTCCTACCTATTCGATATCCGCCATCTGATATCCGCTATGCCCCTCCGCCTGCCAGTCGCGTGTTTGCTGCTCGCCGTGGCGGGGTGCGCTTCGCATGTGGACCGGCTCGCGCCGATTCGGAACGAGTATCATCTCGGGCATCTCGACAACGCCCGGAGGCAGATCGAGGAGCAACTGCCCAAGCACAAACGGGAAGCCGATGTGCTGACGCTCGATCTGGCGATGATCGATCTCTCCGCCGGCCGGGCGAAGGATGCCGAACGGAAGCTCCGCGCAGTCCGCGACCGGTTCGATCATCTCGAACAGAAGGACGCCGGTGAGACGGCGCTGTCGTTCCTCACCGATGACAACGCGGTGGCCTACGCCGGCGAAGATTACGAGAAGGTGCTGATCCGTGCGTTCCTGGCAATCTCGAATCTGATGAGCGACGGCGGCGACGCGGCGGCGTATGCGCTGCAGGTTTCCGACAAGCAGCAGGAGATCATCACCCGCGTTGTCGACAGCGACCCGGAAAACGCCGACATCCCGCTGGCGTACAAGCAGGTGGCGCTCGGCCCGTATGTGCGGGCGATGCTCGCGGAGGAATCGCCCCTCACGCTGGACGACGCCGCGAAAGCGCGGGCCCTCGTCGTGAACTGGGCGCCGGAGTTTCGCGACGCCAAGCTCGATCTCGACCGGGCCAAGTACGAGCAGCCCATTCAGGCCGGATACGGGGCGCTCTACGTCTTCACGCTCGTGGGCCGCGGGCCGGTGAAAGAAGAAGTCGCGGAAGTTCCGGCCCAGGCCGCGTTGCTCGTGGCGGACCGGATCGTATCGGCCGTGTCGCCGCGCGGCGTGCCGCCCACGCTGGCGCCGATGAAAGTCCCGAAAGTCTTCACGCCGAACAATCCCGCCGACGGCGTGCTCGTCTCGGTCGACGGCCAAGCCGCCGGTGTGACGGCGACGCTCGTCGACGTCGGCGAGATGGCGAGCCGGCAACAGGACGCCGTCTTCCCGCAGGTGATGGGCCGGCTCATCGCCCGCCGCGTCCTCAAGAAAGGCGTGATCTACGGGGCGAAGGAAGTCGTCGACGCCGATCCGAATTCGCCGCTGAGCCTCGCGTTGAACGTCGTCGGCATCGCATGGGAAGCGACCGAATCCGCCGACACGCGTTGCTGGGGATTGCTGCCGGAGAAAATCCAGGTGTTGCGGCTCGAACTCCCGGCGGGCGAACACCAACTCGCGCTGCAACCGGCCCGCGGGCAAAGTCCCGTGGGCGTCGTCGCCGCAACTTCGGTGCGCGTCGCCGAGGGACGCAACACGTATCTCCTCGGCAACTTCCCCGGCCGAAATCTCGTGGGGCGGCTGGTCACGAACGAGTGAAGGGAAGTCCGAAGGCGGAAGTGGGAAGGTGGAAGTAAGACGGAAACGTTTCTTTCGTACTTCCGCCTTCCGACTTCGCCCTTCCACCTTCCAACCCGACTTCCGCTCGGTGAAAATCCAACGCGCCGATTGACTCGACAGATCAGCATCTGTTAATATCAATTGACCAGCGCCTCGCCTTCCCGCCTTGCTTCTCGCCCCGCTTTTGCGCTCGCCGCACGGAACGAACTATGCCGCGATATTTCTGCGTCTGGGTGGTTGGTCTGTTGGCGCTGGCGCCGCGGCTTTCGGCCGAATTGCTGCCGGCCGAGACGCCGCTGGAAACCGTCGTCGATCACTATGTCGAAGCCGGCTACACCGCGAACAACGTCGCCCCCGCGGGGATGGCCGACGATGCGAATTTTCTCCGCCGCGTGACGCTCGATCTCGCCGGCCGCATTCCGACCGCCGCGGAGACCGAAGCGTATCTCGCCGACGCCGATCCGCAGAAGCGGCAGCAACTCGTGGACCGGCTGTTGAGCTCGCCCGATTTCGCGTATCACCTAAGGAACGAACTCGACGCGATGCTCATGCCGGGACGGCAGGACGGCGGGTTTCGCGAGTACCTGCTGCGGGCCGTGCAAGAACAACGTCCGTGGCCGCAGCTCTTCAGCGAGATGATGCTCGGCCGCGAATACGTCGCCGAGGAAAAGCCGGCGCTCGCCTTTCTGAAAACGCGGGCCGCGAACGTCGACGACCTCACCAACGACACGAGCAAGCTCTTCTTCGGCGTCAGCATCAACTGCGCGAAGTGCCACGACCATCCGCTCGTCTCGGACTGGAAGCAGGACCATTACTTCGGCATGGCGTCGTTCTTCAATCGGACGTATCTCACCAAGAAAAACTTCCTTGCCGAGCGCGACGACGGCGGCCTGAAATTCCGCACGACGTCGGGCGTGGAAAAAGAAGGCCGGCTGATGTTCCTCACCGAGGCCGCTATCGAGGAACCGGTCCTCGCCGCGCTCTCGCCTGAGGAAGCCAAAGCATTGGAAGCCCGTCTTAAGGAGGACGACCAGCGCGATACGCCGCCCGATCCGCCGCGTTTCAGCCGGCGTTCGCAACTGGTGGAACTGGCTCTCTCGCCCGATCCCGACGGCTTCTTCGTCCGATCGTTCGTGAACCGGACGTGGCATCGCGTCTTCGGCCACGGGCTGGTGATGCCCCTCGATCAGATGCACTCCGCGAACGAGCCGAGCCATCCCGATCTCTTGCGATGGCTGGCCCGCGACACGCTGGCCCATCAGTTCGATGTTCTCCGTTTGACGCGCGGCCTCGTGCTGAGCCAGGCGTACGCCCGCTCCAGCCGCTGGGACTCCGCGAGCGACCGGCCCGATCCGCGGCACTTCGCCGTCGCGCAGGTGAAGCCCCTCTCGCCGATGCAGTATTCCGTCTCGCTCTGCCTCGCGACGCGGTCGGCCAAGACGAACGAGCAGCAGATGCAGCGTCCCGAGGAATGGGTCCATCACCGCCGCAATCTCGAAGGCCAGGCGCACGGTTTCGCGTCGCAGTTGGAAGCGCCCGGCGAAAACTTTCAGGTGAGCGTGAGCGAAGCCCTCGCCTTCAGCAACGGATCGCACACGCAGAACGATTTTCTCCGCGACGGCGGCGATCGATTGATCGGCGAGTTGAAGGGCCTCGCGGATGGCGGGCAGATGCTTCGTCAGGCGTACGTCAATGTGTTATCTCGTTTGCCGGACGCCGACGAACTGCAAGTGCTGACCGATTATCTCGCATCCCGCGCCGACCGCCCTTTGGAGGCGTGCCAGCAACTGGTGTGGACGTTGATTACGAACGGAGAATTCCGGTTCAATTATTGACCGCATCACAAAGCCCGGCGATGGCATCGCCGGGACCCGCCGTCGCCGACGGCGGGCTTTGATCGACTCAGGAGCATTTCATGAATTCGACTTCCCTCCCACGGCGCGGTTTCCTGCAGACGGCGGCCCTCGGCGCGACGGCGTTCGCCGCCGATATGACGACGCTGAACCTGCTCAAGTCGCCGGTCCTCGCCGACGAGCTCAAGCGGCAAGAGAAGCGCGTCATTCTGCTGTGGCTCGCCGGCGGGCCGAGCCAGTTGGAAACGTGGGATCCGAAACCGGGCCGCCCGACGGGCGGGCCGTTCCGCGCGATCGACACCAACGTGCCGGGGATTCAGATCTCCGAATTGATGCCGCAATTGGCGCAGCGGATGCAGTATACGGCGGTCGTCCGGTCGCTCAACACGAAGAACGCCGATCACGGCGGCGGGACGTCGCTGATGGAAACGGGCCGCGGCCCCGAAGCGGGGCTGAACTACCCCGATCTCGGCGCGGTGCTGGCGAAAGAACTCGGCCGCGCCGACAGCCAGGTGCCCGATTACGTGTCGCTCTACACGGAGACCGAAGGCCGCCACAAAGGGGGGCCGGGCTTCCTCGGCGCCCGCTACGCGCCGATGTTCCTCGATAACGGCCTCATGCCCGAAAACATCCGGCGGCAAGCGGGCCTCTCCGATCTCGACCACCAGCAGCGGTCCGACTTGCGGAATCTGCTGCACGCACGGTTCGCCCGCGGCCGCGACGTCGGCTCGCTCGGCAGCCACAATATGGCGTATCAGCGCGTCCGCGGTCTGATGGCCAGCGAGAAGCTGTTCGACATCGAACAGGAATCGGCCGAGATGCGGGCCAAGTACGGGCCGACGCAGTTCGGCGAGCAATGCCTCGTCGCACGCCGGCTCGTCGAAGCCGGCGTGCCGTTCGTTAAAGTCGCCCGCGCCTGGTGGGACAGCCACGGCCAGAACTTCGAGACGCATCTGGAACTGGTGAGCGAGCTCGACCACGTGATGTCGATGCTGCTCGACGATTTGAAAGATCGCGGACTGCTCGACAGCACGCTGGTCATCACGCTCGGCGAATTCGGCCGTACGCCGAACATCAACCCCAGCCTCGGCCGCGACCACTTTGCCAGCGCGTGGAGTTCGAGCCTCTCCGGCTGCGGCGTGAAAGGCGGCACGGTGTTCGGCAAGACGGACGAAGACGGGCACAAGGTCGCCGACGGCGAAGTCGGCGCGCCGGAACTCTTCGCCACGATCTTCCAGGCGCTGGGCATCGACCCGCAGAAGGAATACCACGTTGGCGCGCGACCGATCCCGCTGACCGACATCGGCACGCTGCCGATCCGGGAAATCCTGGCCTGATCTTCAACGCCCGCCGTCGGCGACGGCGGGTCCCGGCGATGCCATCGTCGGGCTTTGACAATGGCTGTGAACGAAAGCGACGACATGGCTCCCGATCCCACGCAACTCAAAGCCGTCAAGAACGTCGACCGGCCGGGCATTTGCTTCGGTTTGGCCCGCGTGCCGAACTCGGCGCAGGTCTACTACGGCGCGTCGGACGGAAACGTCTACGGCCTCGATCTCGCCGCCGAAAAGCCCGAACCGCGAACATTTTCGGGCGCGCACAGCGGTTATGTCCTCGGCGTGACGCTGGCGGGTTCGCAGTTGATCAGCGGCGCTTACGACGGCCGCCTCGTCTGGTGGAACCCGTCGACCGGCGAAAAGGTCCGTTCGGTAGACGCCCATAGCAAATGGATCCGCGGCGTCACGGCATCGCCGGATGGTAAGATCGTGGCGAGCGTCGCAGACGACATGCTCTGCAAACTCTGGAACGCCGAAACGGGCGAACTGATCAAAACGCTCGCCGGCCACGAGAAGCAAACGCCGCATCATTACCCGTCGATGCTCTTCGCCGCCGCGTTCTCCGCGGACGGCAAACTACTCGCGACGGTCGACAAAGTCGGCCACATCGTCGTGTGGGACGTCGCCAGCGGCCAGCAGGTGAAGACGCTGGAAGCGCCGACCATGTATACCTGGGATCCGAAGCAGCGCCGGCATTCCATCGGCGGCATCCGCAGCGTGGCGTTCTCGCCGGACGGCAAGCAGCTCGTCGTCGGCGGCACCGGGCAGATCAACAACGTCGATCATCTCGAAGCGCTGGCCCGCCTCGAAGTCTTCGACTGGCAGCAGGGGGAACGCCAGTTCGAGTTCCCCGGCGAAAAATACAAGGGCCTCGTCGAGTCGATGTTGTTTCATCCGTCCGGCGATTGGCTCGTCTGCGCCGGCGGCGACCACGAAGGCTATGTCAAGTTCTTCGACCTGAAGGCCGGCAAACTGATCCACCACGACAAGGCCCCGATGCACATTTACGGCCTCGCGTTGAACGAAGCCGGCGACACCCTCTACGCCAGCGGCCACGGCAAACTGACGGTGTTCGAGTTCAAGACACCCGCCGCGTAGATCCGCATGGATCAGTTGTCAGCTTTCACAAACCGCGCCATCATTGCGCTGGCGGGTTCGCCGCCTTTCTGTCGATTTGAGATTTCTGCGCTGGAGTTGCTGAATATGAACAAATCTCATCACCTGATCGGTCTGGGACTTCTCACGGGAATTCTCTGCATGACCACCCTCATTGCCGACGAATACCTCACCGGCATCGAATGGATCGAACCGCCGATCGTCACGCCGGGCGAGAACGGCGGCCCACCGTCGGACGCCGTCGTGCTATTCGACGGCAAAGACCTCGCGCAGTGGACCGGAGCCGAGAACTGGAAGGTCGACAACGGGACGATGCTCTCCGGCAAAGGAGACGTCCGCACCAAGGAATCGTTCGGCGACTGCCAGCTCCACATCGAATGGATGGCCCCGACGCCCGCGACCGGTACCGGCCAGGGCCGCGGCAACAGCGGCATCTTCCTGATGGACAATTACGAACTCCAGGTACTCGATTCGTTCGACAACAAGACCTATTTCGACGGGCAGGCCGGCGCGATCTACAAGCAGACGCCGCCGCTGGTCAACGCGACGAAGCCCCCCGGCACGTGGAACGTCTACGACATCTTCTGGACCGCGCCGCGGTTCAACGACGACGGCTCGCTCAAGTCGCCGGCGTCCATCACGGCGGTGCACAACGGCGTCTTAATTCTGAACCATTTCGAGCTGCTCGGCGACACCCCCTTCGTGCGGCCGCCGGAATACAACAAACACGCCGACCGCTTGCCGATCCGCCTCCAGGACCACGGCAACCCGATGCGGTTCCGCAACGTCTGGATCCGCGACCTGAAGCCCGCCGAAGGAAAACGTGTCAAAGCGCCATTCACTCGCGACGGCCAGGGCAAAGAAACGCCGGTGAAGTGACGACTCGTAGCGCAGGCGAGCCGCCTACGCCACGTTTCCAGAGCGAACGCCGGGCGGGCATGATACGCTAAACATCATGGACGCTCGCCGCCTTCCTGCCATCTTCTCCGCCGCGTGGTTCGGGCCGGCGCTGGTGGCTATCGCGGCGTGGATTGCGATCGTCGTCGCCCTCGACCCGGCGGGGAGTTATCCGCATCTGCCGGAAGGACCAGGGCTGACCGTCGACGAGATGTTCAACGTCGAACAAGGAGTCTATCTCCTGCGGGCGGCGCAGATTTACGGCCTGGGATTGCTCGCTCCGGAAAGCCTGCAGGATGTCTTCGGCGAGTCGAAGAACCCGCAGGAACCGTCGGTCTATCTGCCCGATCATCCGCCGTTCGGCCGGTTGTGGCTGGGCGTGCATCACGATCTCGCGCGGAAGATCGCCCCGCCGTTCGATCCCGATTCACCACAGGGAACGGTGACAGCGTGCGCGCGGACCGGCTCAGCGACGGCGTTCGCGCTGACGATTTTGCTCGTCGGGTGGTTTGCCGGGGCGAACTACGGTCCGGCGGCCGGATGGCTGGCATCGCTATTTCTGGCATTGATGCCGCGGCTGTGGGGGCATGCGCATTTGGCGTCGTTGGAGACTGTCACGAATCTGACGTGCACCGCAGCGTTGCTGTTCGCGGCGCGGGCCTGGGACGCTGCGAAACCGCAAGCGAACGGCGAGGGGGCGCCGTCAACGCGTTTGTCGTTGCTGGCGGGGGGACTCTTGGGGCTGGCGTTTCTGACGAAGATTCAGGCCGTGTTCCTGCCGTTGCCGCTGGCGGTGTGGTGTCTGTGGAACTGGCGCGGCCGGGCGATTCGACCATTGATTCTGTGGGGACTCGCCGCGTCGGTCGTGTTCTTCGTTGGTTGGCCGTGGCTATGGCTCGACCCGGTTCACCATCTCCGAGAATACTTCGCCCGCACCACGGCCCGCGCCGCGCTGTCTGTCTGGTATTTCGGTACGCAGTATGCCGACAAAGATGTTCCGTGGCATTATCCGTGGGTGATCTTCACGACGACGTTGCCGCCGGCGACGCTGCTGCTCGGAATCTATGGTTTGTTCCGCAGAAAAAGCGACCCCAGCGACGATTCCATTCGCTGGCTATTGCTGGGAAACGTCGTGTTGCCGCTGGTCGCCTTCTCACTACCGGGCATCGCCGTGTACGACGGCGAACGCTTGTTTCTGACCGTGTTTCCGTTCTGGGCAATTCTCGCGGCTCGCGGCGCCGAGCGATTGTGCGAGCAGTTTTCCCGCTGGCAACTCGGCAGGGCAGCGATCATCACATGTCTGATTTTCCAAGCGGGGCAACTTGTCCGTTATCAGCCGTGTCCGTTGAGCTACTACAACCTGTTCGTCGGCGGAACGTCCGGCGCGGAGCGGTTCGGACTGGAGACTACGTACTGGGGCGACAGCATCACGCGCGAACTGCTGCAAGATGTCGTCCGGCTGGTTCCGGAAGGCAGCACCATCCACTTCGCACCGGTGCTGCATCAGTTTCAACTCGACGATCTGCACCGGCAATCGCCGATTCTGCGGCGACACGGAATTCATCTCGCCGCCGCGACCGATTCATTGAGCGGCGCGAAATACGTTCTGTTGTTCCGCCGCCGAGCCGATTTGCCGGATGAATTGCGTTTCGGACCGACGAACGGGAAACTTCTCGCCGAAGTGAGCCGCGGCGGGACGCAACTGGCAGCGCTGTATGAATTACACTGACGTAGAACAGGCGAGCCGCTTGCTCTACGGTGATTCCGAGGAACCGCAGCATGACGATTTCCGCCGAACAGATTGCCCAGTTCGACGAACAGGGTTATCTCATCGTCCCTCAACTGTTGAACGCGGAGGAAACGGCCCTGCTGCGGGACATCGCACGGGTCGATCACGAGCTCGCCGGCCGGGCCGCGAGCCGGGCCGATGGCGAAGGGGGTGCGGTGAAGCTCGTCGTTGCGAACGATTTGCCGGCGGATACGATCTACGGCGCGATTGTCCGCAGCGCGCGGATCGTCCGCGCGATGGAACAACTGCTCCGCGACGAGGTCTACCATTATCATCACAAAATGATCCTGAAAGAGGCCCGCGTCGGCGGCGCGTGGGCGTGGCATCAGGATTACGGCTACTGGTACAACAACGGCTGCCTTTGGCCCGATCTCGCCAGTTGCATGATCGCCGTCGACAAAGCAACGCGGGAGAACGGCTGTCTCCAAGTCGTCGCCGGGTCGCACAAGGTGGGCCGCATCGACCACGGCCAAGTCGGCGACCAGACCGGCGCCGATCCGGAGCGCGTCGCACAGGTGGTTCAGCGGCTGCCGGTCGTCCATTGCGAACTCGATCCCGGCTCGGCGATTTTCTTTCACTGCAACCTGCTGCACCGCTCGGATCAGAACAAAAGCGACCACCCGCGCTGGGCGTTCATCGCGTGTTACAACACAAAGCACAACGACCCGTATCTGGAATCGCGGCATCCGCGGTATTCGCCGTTGGAAGTGTGGGACGATGAGCGGGTGCTGGAGGTTGGGAAGCGGCAAAGCCGGGCTTTGGCGATGGGCTCATGTTCCTGACCGCACAACTCAAAGCCGCCGCGCAGGAGATCGGTTTCGATCTCGTCGGCATCGCGCCGGCCGTCACGCCGCTGGGATTCTTCCGGCTGCAGGCGTGGCTCGAGAACGGGTTCGCGGGCGATATGGGCTACATTCCGCGGCGGGAAGCGGCGTACGAGCATCCACGGCACGTGCTGGAGTCGGTCCGCAGCATCATCCTTGTTGCGCTGAATTATCGCTCCGCCGAGCCGGAAAACGCCGGTCCGAATGAGGGGCGCGTGGCACGCTATGCATGGGGAACAGCCGACTATCACGATGTGCTGCGGGACATGCTGCGGCGGCTCGCGGATCGGTTGCACGAACTGTCGCCCGGTTGCCGGTCGCGGGCCGTCGTCGATACCGCGCCGCTGCTGGAACGGGATTTCGCACAGTTGGCCGGGCTGGGATGGTTCGGCAAGAACACGATGCTGATCGACAAGCGGCAAGGAAGTTTTCTGCTGCTCGGCGCGCTGCTCACCGATGTCGAACTGGAACTCGATCAGCCG
>CAZDGB010000191.1:0-14689 GCA_964504645.1 uncultured Planctomycetaceae bacterium
CATGCGAACGATCTGCGTGACCGGCGGCGCCGGCTTTCTCGGCAGCCATCTCTGTGAAAAACTCCTCGAGCGCGGCGACGACGTCATCTGCCTCGACAATTTCTTCACCGGCAGTAAGGACAACATCCGCCATTTAATGGGCAACTCCCGCTTCGAAGTCATCCGGCAGGATATCGTCCATCCGTTCTTCGTCGAATGCGACCAGATCTACAACCTCGCCTGCCCGGCATCGCCCGTCGCCTACCAATACAACCCCATCAAGACGATCAAGACGTCCACGCTCGGCATGGTCAACGTTCTCGGACTCGCCAAGCGTTGCCGGGCCCGCGTGCTGCAAGCATCGACGTCGGAGGTCTACGGCGACCCGGACGTTCATCCGCAGCGCGAAGATTATTGGGGCCACGTCAATCCGCTCGGTCCGCGCAGCTGCTACGACGAAGGGAAGCGCGTTGCCGAGTCCCTATGCATGAACTACCACATCTCGCACGGCGTCGAGGTCCGTATCGTCCGCATCTTCAACACCTACGGACCGCGGATGGATCCCAATGACGGCCGCGTGATCTCGAACTTCATCACGCAGGCGCTGCGCAGCGAACCACTCACCATCTACGGCGACGGTACGCAGACCCGCTCGTTCTGCTACGCCGACGACCTCATCCGCGGCTTCATCGCCATGATGGATCAGGAAACCGAAATCGGCCCGGTGAACCTCGGCAACCCCGGCGAGTTCACGATGCTCGAACTCGCAGAAGAAGTCCTCCGTGAAACCGGCTCGAAATCGACAATCACGCACGTCCCGCTTCCCGCCGACGACCCCAAGCAGCGCTGCCCCGACATCACGAAGGCGAAAACCGTCCTCAGCTGGGAACCGCAGATCGATCTGAAGGCGGGCCTGGTGAAAACCGTGGCCTACTATCGAGACTTGCTCGCCAAGGGTGGCCGCAAACGCCTGCGCCATCGCGGGGAATGACGAATGCAAAACATTTGATCCGCAGATAAAACAAACGTCGAGGACTTGAGGAGATAGAAATCTAAGCTGCTTGCTCACAAAAACGGTTTCTTGATTTATCTGCGAAATCTGCGGATAACATTCTCTCTTCTTCCTTTTCATTTCTGGAAGTGTGATGTCTCGACGCGGCATTCTTCTCGCCGGCGGGTCCGGCACGCGGCTCGCTCCGGCGACCGGCGTGGTCTGCAAGCAGCTCTTGCCGATCTATGACAAGCCGATGGTCTACTATCCCCTCTCGACGCTGATGCTCGCTGGCATCCGCGAGATTCTGCTCATCAGCACGCCGCACGACATCCCGCTGTTCCAGCGCTTGCTCGGCGACGGCTCGCGGTGGGGTCTGCGGCTGGAGTACGCCGTGCAGCCGGAGCCGAAGGGAATCGCGCAGGCGATCACCATCGCCGAGCCGTTTCTCGCCGGCGAGCCGTCGTGCCTGATTCTCGGCGACAACATTTTCTACGGCTACCAGATGAGCAAGCGGCTCGCAGAGATTTCGGCCCGCACCAGCGGTGCGACGGTCTTCGCTTATCACGTCCGCGACCCGGAACGTTACGGCGTCGTCACGCTGGACGCGAACAACAAGCCGCTGGAGATCATCGAAAAGCCGCCGCAGCCGAAATCGCCGTGGGCCGTCACCGGATTGTATTTCTATGATGCGGAAGCCCCGGCGATCGCCAAGGCGCTCAAGCCGTCGCCGCGCGGCGAGCTCGAAATCACCGACCTCAACCGCGAATACCTGAAGCGCGGCACGCTCAGCGTCGAACTCTTCGGGCGCGGCACGGCGTGGCTCGACACCGGCACGCACGACGCGCTCCTCGAAGCCGCGACCTTCGTCCACGTCATCGAACAGCGCCAGGGCTGGAAAATCGCCTGCGTGGAGGAGATCGCCTACCGCATGAAGTTCATCGACGCGAACCAGCTCCGCGCGCTCGCCGAGCCGCTGAAGAAAAATCCGTACGGCCAGTATCTGCTCGATCTGTTAGAGCGAGGAGACTGACGATGTTCGCCTCAACCAGCCTGGAACTTCAGGTCATGCGCATGCTCGCCATGGCGCCGACGCTGATCGTCATGTTGGTCGGGGTGATTTTGGCGATCCGGCGTCTGCCGGCTTATCCCCGATCCTGCTGGGCGATTCTCGCGGCACTGGCGTTCAGCGGTTTCAACATGCTGGGCGTGCCGGTCCTCATGACGACGTTCTTGCAGATGACCGGCGGCTTCAATTCGACGAGCGATTTGCAACTCCGCACATTCATTCTGACGTTGCCGCACAGCCTGATCGCCGCCGTCAGTTGGGGCCTGATTCTCTTCGCCGTCTTCGACCGCCCGTCACCGCCGAAATTCCTGGTGGAGGACGATCTGGATCGGGATACTCTGGACAAGTGACCGCATCGTCGCATAGGCGGCTCGCCTGTGCGGTTCGCTGAGCGATACTCACAGCGAGACTTGCGATGTCCGCCGAAGCGCCCGCTGCCAATGCTGAACACTTGCCGCAGCGCACGTGGCAGCAGTGGTGGCTGGCGTGGCCGAAGTGGTTCCGCATCGGCGCGTGGGCGTTGGTCGGGTTGTTTCTCCTGCATGTGCTTCTTTTGATTCGCATGGCAATCGGTCTACAAGAACCGACAGAAATTACAAACTTGCGCGAGCGTGCCTATAGCGTCAGTTATTTTTGGGATCCGGATGGCGACGACGTGGAGCTCTTTCGCGGCCAAGGTGTTCTGATGTCAGGTCTGTGGGGCCGCGCAGGAACAAACATCGATTCCATTTATCTTCAAGAATGTGCGACGGACGATGACTTCGCATTTCTCGGCAAGAACTGTAGAAATGTCCGTTGGTTGAATGCCCAATACTCCAGAATGACACTTGAAGGGTTAAATGCGCTGCGTCCGTGTCGCCGCATAATTTCGGTCAATCTCACGGATGCTGAACTCTCCGATGAGGCGATGGAAACCTTCTTGTCGTTTCCAGACCTTCAAGATCTCGACCTATGCGGGACGGGGATCACAGATGCCGCAATTCCTGTGCTGAAACGAATCCCCAAATTAAATTATCTCAACGTCTCTTTCACGGACGTGTCATGTGCCGCGGTGCGAGATTGGCATGTCGTCGTCAATCCCGAAAACTTGGACACTGAAATACGAGCCAGAATGTGTTGGTCAGACGGCACATTCGGGACGACGTTTGAGGGATTTGCGCAACTGACATTTGGAACGTGCGGAATCGAAAAATCCCATCTACTTCGCGATATCGATCAGATGCTGGGCACCAGCCGAAGGTCCCTGGGACAACAACTGAGTTCGTGGATCAGCGAGTTGGAAAAGACTTTGCCCGACGGCGACTATCAGTTCCAACTTAAGCTGGGGCACTACCAGTCAGTGCCCTTCTTGGTGAGTTTCAAAGGAGGCCGTCCGTCGACGCACCTCGTTGAGTTCCACATGCCCGTGACCAAAGCGGAAGCCGAAAAACTCGTTGCGTCCTTCGCAATCCGGTGGGCCGATGGTCAGTCTAACTGGCCTTCGTCCGAACACTGGGGGCGCGTCAGGATTACTGGGACCACAAATTCTTCTGAAGAACTGACGCTTCATCTATCGATGGTTCCATACCACCATTTTCGATTTGAGTGGGAGAAATTAAAGAATTATCACGACGGCGACTATCAATTCGCCCTGCACTTGGAACGTTGCCAATCAGCGCCCGTGGCCGTCACGCTTCGCAATGGCCAGCCGACAACCGAACGCATCGAATTCCGCATGCCCTGCACCAGAGCCGAAGCGCTGAAGTAGAAAAATCATGCATCCCCCGCCCGCTTCCCGCATCCGCGTCTGTTGCGGCGACATCACGTCGCTGGCGGTGGACGCCATCGTGACCGCCGCGAACGAGTCGCTGGCGGGAGGCGGGGGCGTCGATGGAGCCGTGCATCGCGCGGCGGGGCCGGGATTCTTCGAGGAATGCCGCACGCTCGGCATTTGCCCGGAAGGCGAGGCGCGGATCACGGGCGGCCATCTCTTGCCGGCCCGGCATGTGATTCATGCCGTCGGACCGGTGTGGGAGGACGGAACGTTCGGAGAGTCGGAGACGCTGACGTCGTGCTATTTGTCGGCGCTGCAATTGGCAAGTGACCATCGCCTGCGGGAGATCGCCTTTCCGTGTATCGCCACAGGCACCTATCAGTTCCCGCGAGACTTGGCCTGCGAGATTGCTGTCGCGGCGGTCACGTCCTGGTTGAACGCTCACGAGTTTCCGCAGCAGGTTGTTTTCTGCTGCTTTGAAGAGGAAGACTTTGATCTCTACCGGCAGCGGGTCTGAAGAATCGATCCCGGCCACGCAGCAACCGCCTATCAGACGCGAAGTTGCAACAAATCCCGCCCCTCAACAGAAATTTTCTGCGAATCGGAATCTTTTGTGTCGATTCGGCAAGCCTCCCTTCGACCAATTGGCGGGCGAACCGTTTCGGAACCCGTTTCTCAACCAAGGGAGAACTGACGATGTGGCAACGATGTCTGCTGGGCGGCCTGTTGTGCATGGGCGTGTCGATTGCGGTGTCGGGCGATGATAAGCACGACCACGAGACGAAAGCCGCGACGAATGCCGGGTTTGAAAAGATGAAGGGACTCGTCGGCACCTGGGTCGCCGCCGACGAAGACGGCAAACCAACCGAGAATGTCGTCTCCGTCATCAAGCTGACGGCGGGCGGCAGCGTGATTCACGAAACGCTGTTCCCCGGCCAGGATCACGAAATGGTGTCGGTCTACACAGCGGAAGGGCCGGACTTGGTGATGACGCACTACTGCATGCTCGGCAACCAGCCGCGGATGAAGGCCAGCACGAAGTCGTTGGGCAAGAAGCTCAACTTCGAATTCGTGGGGGGCGGCAACCTCGATCCGAAGAAGGACAAGCACATGCATTCCGCGGTCCTCACCTTCGTCGACGACGACCACATCGAAATCAACGGCGTCGGCTGGGAAGATGGCAAACCCGCCAAGGAAATGTGCGGCGTGATGAAGCTGGTGCGTCAGAAGTCAGAATAGAACGCGGAAGAACGCTGACCGGAAGCCCGCGGATGGACGCGGATCAGAAAGCAGGGGAAAGCCTTCTGAATCCGGTCTGCGAACATCCGCGTTTTCCGCGTGCTGCTTTCTGCGAGGCCGTCCGGAAAATCGCTGTCACCTCAACCCCTTGCGTTCCGAGTAGGCAATGACCGCAAGAGAGTCTGTTGATGCCGAAATTTCCGATCAGCTCTGGTTTTCTTGCTCGCGAATTTTCGTGAAATTGCCGATTGACAGTATGTGAACGCTTGTTACAATGCGAGCCTCATTGAACCGTGAACGATTCACGGGTGCCGCGCCGGGGCGATCTCTTATCCGCCCTGCCCGTGATCGCGGCCCTTCAGGAAGGATTCTTCCATGCTCGTTTTGACACGGAAAACGTCTCAGGCGATTCAGCTCGGCCCGGACATCACGATTACGGTGGTGCGGACTTCCACGGGCTCCGTCAAGCTGGGCATCGCCGCGCCGCCCGACATTCGCATCGCGCGCCTCGATCCGATCGCGGCGACACGCGCTGAACCCCGCGAACCAAACGCGGCTTGATCCGTCCGAAGAATCGTCGAAGCCCGGCTTCAGTTGTGGAAGCCGGGCTTTGTCGTTCGATCCTGCCACTCAAGGCATCACTCCGTCTTCGCCGCCGAAATCGACGTTTTCTCCAGCGACAGATCCAACGACGGGCTGGGGGGCTGGCGTCGCCGCTGGGCGAGGACTCGCACCAGACGCCGCTTCTTCAGGACGCCGACGAGCAACGACAGCGCGATGGCCGCCAGCGCCAGGCCGCCAGCGATTTTTGCCGTCCGCACGGCAGCCGCTTTCACGGGTCCGGTGATGTCCTCTTCCGGCACGAGCACCACCGTCACGACGGGCAAGCCCTCTGCCGGTTGAAACGCTTCGACCGCGGCGGCGTACGCGGCGCCGGCGTGTTGAAATGAAAACGAATGCGGCTCGTCGACCGGCAACTGCTCGAGTCCGCCGGACAGCGCCGTCTTGGAACGTTCGATCGCCGCCGAAAGCAACGCGTCGGGCGTGATTTCCCCGCGCTGCGGCGAGGCGAGCAACTCGCCCGTTCGTCCGAGGAGATAGGCGCGGCCGTTTTTCCCTAGCCGGAGATTCGCCAGAAAATCGGCCAATGCGCCGAGGTGGTAGTCCGCCGTGAAGACGCCGCGCACCACCTGCGACTCGGGATCGCGCAACGCGAGGGCCGACGTGATCCCCAACCCTTCGTCCCCGAACCATTCATACGGTTTCGTCCAGATCGGATCGGTCGAAGCCGCGGCCAACTGATAGAACGGCCGGAGGCGCGGGTCGTAAGTCCAGTCGTCGTTCCACCGCAGCCGCTCCTGGTCGCCGTCGACGAATTCTTCGCGGACGTGGCCGCCCTCCTCGTCGAGCCACGAGCGTTGGATCACGATGCGTCCCGACGGATGCCGCGATGCGCCGGTGAAACGCCCTTGTGCGTCGCCGTACGACAGCCACGAGAGTTTCTTCTGATAGCGGAACCGCGCCACCAGATGGCGGGCCAACAATTCCTGGTCGTCCACAGGGAGCAAACCCGATTCGGCGAGCGACGAACATTCGGCGAGCATCGGCAGTGCGGGATCGAGCAACGAACGGACTTCCTGTGCCGTCGCGCGGGCCGTCCGTTCTGCGATGTCGCCCCACAACGCTTGAATTTCTCGCGAACGATAGAGGAAGTAGGCGGAGACGATTCCCGCGAACACGAGGAAAGCCGCGGCAATGGCGACGAGCCGGCCGTGCGCGCGGACTCGCTTCCAGAGCCAACCGACCTTGCCAAGCTTGCGGGCCCGCGTCGGCAGGCCCATCGAGACGCGCGACAGGTCGTCGGCGAATTCCAGCGCCGTCTGATAGCGGGCCGCCGGATCTTTTTCGAGCGATTTGAGGATGACGGCTTCGAAATCGGGACTGATCTCGGCGAACGCGCTCGGCGGCGGCGGCGGCGCGGTCACCACGCGGACGAGCAATTCCGTCAGCGTGCCCGCTTCGAACGGCCGGCGTCCCGTGGCCAGAACATAGAGCGTCGCTCCGAGCGCATAGACGTCGCTGCGGGCGTCGACCGGTCCGCGCCGCGGATCGGCCTGCTCCGGCGCCATGAACGCCGGCGTCCCTTGAATCCCTTCGTCCAGCTTCCCCTCGGCGGGCTTGTGCGCGACGACGATGGTCGCCTCGTGAATCGAATCGGTCGCGCTGGGCGGAATTTGCGGCGCATCCGGAACGGATTCCAGCGGAAGTGGCGCGAGAGTGTTCTTCGCGACCGCGAGGTTTTTGGCGATGCCGAAGTCGAGCAGTTGCGGTTCGCCGCTCTCGTCGAGAATGAGGTTCGCCGGCTTGATGTCGCGATGCACGATGCCGCGGCGATGCGCGTGATCGAGGGCCAGCGCGATCTTGCGTCCGAGTTCAATGAGGTCCGCTTCCTTCAACGGGCCGTCGCGCTCGGCGCGGGCGTCGAGCGTTTCGCCGGCGACATACTCCATCGCAATGTAGGGCGTCTTGCCGACGATTCCGGCGTCGAACACCTGGACGATATTCGGATGTTTCCCCAAACGGGCGACGGCCTGGCCTTCGTGAATGAACCGCTCGGCGGCCCGCGCGTCTTCGAACTTGAGCGCAATCGTCTTCAGCGCGCACTCCCGCTGCAGGCTGCGCTGCGTGGCGAGATACACGACCCCCATCGCCCCGCGGCCCAGTTCGCGGGAAATGTCATATGGGCCGAATTCGCGTTTCATGCGAGCGAGTGTAACCGCCCGACAGACCTGCGAACAAACTTGTCTTTGCAGGCTTGAGACCCGAGACCTGAGGCTTGAGTGAGTAACGCGGGGGAGATCAAGGACATCAACACAAATCCAGCAAGGCGTCTCTCGCAAAGACGCGAAGTCGCAAAGGCTCGCAAAGCAGGAAAACAGGTTTCGCACAGAGGCACAGAGACACGGAGCAGACGTCGTTAGAAACCTCAAACCTTGTCGGATGCGAAAAGGAAACGACTTGTTCGTTCTCTCTGTGAGCTCTGTGCCTCTGTGCGAAAAACTCTTCTCTTTTTCTCGTCTCTGCGAACTTGGCGACTTGGCGTCTTTGCGAGAGACGGCTTTCTGAAGATGTCTAGAGACCAATGCGCCAGGGGAGAGAAGCAGAAACCCTCTCTTGGATCAACATCCGGAATTTCCCGCGGAATAGCCTTGACCCCGCAGGGCGATCCGTTGACGATGCTAGGTAAGCGTTTCCTACAAGGAAGTTGATGGTGAGGTCGGGGCACTCGATGGCGGCGAAATTCATGACGGCCGTGCTGGTCTGGCAGATGCTGGTCCACGGCTTGTTCGGATGTTGCACGCATCACGCTCAGGGCTGCGTCGCTGCGAACGCCGATGAATTGCATCCCGCCCCCGCGGCCGATTCTGCGGCAGCGTTCACACAATCCTCCGATTCCCACGACGAACACTCTTGCCCTGGCGATGCGCCGCGCTGCGTTTTCGTCAGCGTGTCGCCGTCGGATTTGAGTTCTCATCATCTGGTTTGGATCACCGGAGCCGCGACCGCGCCGTTGGCGCAAGCCAGCTTGGCGCCGGTCAATCTGCAGCAGATTGTCGTGTCGCCGATCCCACTCGAAAGTTGGAGTGCGGGGGAGCGCTGCGCGCAGTTGCAGATCTGGCGGATTTAGCGAGACGCTCCGCGCGGCCCGCTGCCGCGCCTCTGTCGATTGCCGTTCCGGTCCCGGGCATGGCGACGGGAATTGGCGTTCATCACCCATGGCTAAAACCAGTCATTGGCTTCTGCATCTGCTCCTGGTACGACGGAAAGCTCCCGCATGAGCACGGCTTGGAAATCGAAATCCCGTTGGTTCGGTCTCGGCATCGGCGCACTGCTGCTGATAGCCGGTGTCGCCACGAGTGGGCGGTGGCTGCCGCAGGTTCGCCATTGGATGGGGTCGCCTGATTCCGCCGAGTCCCTCTCCAGGGACGAACACGCGGGCCACGACCATGGACACAGCCACGATGACGGCGATTCGCTGGAGCTCTCGGCTCAGGCCCAGGCGTCTCTCGGCCTGACAAAGGACTCGCTGCGGCCGATCGTGCTGGAGGACTTTCGCCGCACGATGACGGTGCCCGGCATCGTCATCGACCGGCCCGGCCGCACGCACCTGGAAGTATCGACGCCGATGGCCGGGGTCATCACGCGGATGCACGCCGTCGAAGGCGAAGCCGTCAAACCGGGCGCGGTCCTCTTCGACTTGCGCATCACCGCGGAAGAACTCGTCGACAGCCAGACGGAGCTCCTGAAAACCGCCGGCGACCTCGACGTGGAGAATCGCGAGATCGCCCGGCTGACGAAGATCTCCGAATCGGGCGCGATCTCGCAACGCACGCTGCTCGAACGGCAGTACGCCAAGAACAAGCTCGACAACCTGCTGCTCGCGCAGCGCGAAGCCCTGAGGCTGCACGGCCTCTCCGAGCAGCAGATCGGGGAGATCATCGACAAACGGCGGCTGTTCCGCGATCTGCGCATCGTGGCACCGACGCCGAACGCAGCGCGTCACGAAATCCAATTGACCGACGCCGACGTTCAGCCCGCGAGTTTTGTCGCGAACGCGGAGGAAGACGATGGCCAGACAC
This sequence comes from uncultured Planctomycetaceae bacterium, assembly GCA_964504645.1. Classification (GTDB taxonomy): domain Bacteria; phylum Planctomycetota; class Planctomycetia; order Planctomycetales; family Planctomycetaceae; genus CAZDGB01. The sequence goes on from CAZDGB010000191.1 coordinate 9,672, forward strand.
CGCTGATCCTCACACGCATGCCCGTGCTGGTGGGGCAGACCGTCGCGGCGGGCACGACGCTGGCGGAAGTCGCCGATTACTCGGAGCTCTACATCGAAGGGCGGACGTTCGAGCGGGACGCCAACGTGTTGTCGCGCGTCACCAAGAATCGCTGGAAGGTTTCCGTCCTGCTGGAGGGGACCGACCGCGAACGGGAGATCGTCCCGGACCTCGACCTCGTTTACTCGGCGACGGAGATCAACGTCGAATCGCGCACGCTGCCGTTTTACGTGCGGTTGCCCAATCAGATCGTCAACCGCGTGCCGTCCAGCGACGGCCACACGTTTGTCGAATGGCGGTATCGCCCGGGCCGCCGCGTGCAGTTGCTGGTCCCGGTAGAGGAGTGGAAAAACCAGATCGTCCTACCGGTGGAGGCGATCGCGAGAGAAGGAATCGAGTCGTACGTCTTCCGGCAGAACGGCAAACGCTTCGACCGCGTCCCCGTGGCGATCAAATATCGCGACGCCAATTTCGCCGTGGTCGCCAACGACCGCTCGATTTTGCCGGGGGACTACATCGCCCGCGTCGGCGCCCACCAGATGCAGATGGCTCTCAAGAACAAATCCGGCGGCGGAGTCGACCCCCACGCCGGCCACAATCATTGATATTCAAGAAGGCGTCTCTCGCCAAGGAACGCAAAGCAGAAGACGGGTTTCGCACAGAGGCACAGAGGACACAGAGGGAAATCAGGAGAAGAAATTTCTGAAGGAATTGCTTCTCTCCGTGTCCTCTGTGTCTCTGTGCGAAAAATTCTTTTCTTTATCTTCTCTGCGAACTTTGCGTTTTTGCGAGAGACGGATTTAATCCATGCTGAATTCCATCATTCGCTTTTCGCTGCAGCAGCGGCTCTTGGTGATCGCCGCCGCGTTGTTCATTTCCGGGTACGGAGCGTGGGTCGCGTACCGCACGCCGATCGACGTCTTTCCCGATTTGAACCGGCCGCGCGTCGTCGTGATGACCGAAGCTCCCGGCCTGTCGCCGGAGGAAGTCGAAGCGTTGATCACATTTCCCATCGAAACGGCTCTGAACGGCGCGAACGGCGTGGAAGCCGTCCGCAGCTCGTCGGGCGTCGGCATCTCGGTGATCTACGTCGAGTTCGGCTTCGACACCGACATCTACGTCGACCGGCAGATCGTCAACGAACGCCTGCAAGTGATTCAGTCCCGTTTGCCGGACGGCGTGCAGCCGCAACTCGCCCCGATTTCGTCAATCATGGGCCAGATCCTGATGCTGGGCATGTTCAGCGAAAACAACGCCACGCCGCCGCTGGAGCTGCGCACACTTGCCGATTGGGTCGTCCGCCAGCGGCTGCTGACGATTCCCGGCGTGGCACAGGTCTTCACGATGGGGGGCGGCCGGAAACAGTTTCAGGTCCTGGTCCACCCACAATTGCTGCTCGACTACGGCGTCACGCTCAGCCAGGTGAAGGAGGCCGTGGTCGAGAGCAACGAGAACGCCACCGGCGGCTATCTCGATCAGCAGGGCCCGCACGAACTGCTGGTCCGCGCGCTGGGCCGTGTGCAGAATCTCGAAGACCTGGAAAGCGTCGTCGTCACGATTCGCCAGGGCCAGCCGGTCACGCTAGCACAGGTCGCCACCGTCACGGAAGGGGCGCAAGTCAAACGGGGCGACAGCGCGGCGTACACCCGCGACGACGCCGGCAACTGGACCGGCGGACCGGCCGTGGTGCTGACGATCAACAAGCAGCCGGGGGCCGACACGCGGCACGTCACGCAGAACATTTTGCGGGCCGTCTCGGAAATTCAGCCCACGCTGCCGAAGGATCTGCGCATCATTCCGCTCTATGCGCAGGAATCGTTCATCGACCGCGCCATCGAAAACGTGATCGAAGCGCTCCGCGACGGCGTGATTCTCGTCGTGGTGATCCTGGTCCTCTTCCTGATGAACGTCCGCACGACGTTCATCACGCTGACGGCGATTCCGCTGTCGCTCCTGATCACGGCGATCGTCTTCGCGGCGACCGGCATGTCGATCAACACGATGACGCTCGGCGGACTCGCGGTGGCGCTGGGCGAACTGGTCGACGACGCCATCGTCGACGTGGAGAACATTTTCCGCCGGCTTAAAGAGAACGGCCACGCCGCGCAGCCGAAACCGGCGCTCCTGGTCGTCTATCAGGCCAGCACCGAAGTACGGAATTCGATTGTGTTCAGCACGATCATCGTCTGCCTGGTATTCATCCCGCTGTTCGCGCTGGGCGGCATGGAAGGCCGGCTGTTCACGCCGCTGGGCGTCGCCTACATCGTGTCGATCGCCGCGTCGCTGCTCGTGTCGCTGACCGTGACGCCGGTCTTGTCGTACTGGCTGCTGGGCCATTCCAAGCTGTCGGAACACGAAGCCGACGGATTCGTCCTGCGGGTCTTGAAGAAAATTTTCGGCGCGATCATCCGGTTCAGCCTGACGTTTCCCCGCTGGAACCTCGCGGTGGTGGTGGTGGGAGTGGTCATCGCCGGCGTGTTCGTCGCCGGGTTGGAGCGGGACTTTCTGCCGCCGTTCAACGAAGGCTCGGTGCAGCTCAATATCTTGTTGCCGCCGGGGACGTCGCTGGCAGTGTCGAATTCGATCGCCGCCCGCTGCGAGGAGCGGCTGAAGCAGGTGCCCGACGTTATCCGCATCGGCCGCCGCACGGGCCGGGCGGAACTCGACGAACACGCCGAAGGAGTGAACACCAGCGAAACCATCCTCGACCTCGATCCGAAGTCGCACCGCTCCCGCGAGGAGCAGATCGACGATATCCGCGAGGCGATGGCCGACATGCCCGGCATCGTCTCCGCCGTCGAACAGCCGATCGCGCACCTCATCTCGCACATGATGTCCGGCATCAAGGCGCAGGTGGGCATCAAGCTCTACGGCGACGACCTGGACCTCCTGCGCCGCTACGGCCAGGAAATGGAGCAGGCGATCAAAGCCATCCCCGGCGTGCGCGATGTGATGCTCGAACCGCAGGAACTGATTCCGCAACTCCGCATCCAACTGAAACGCGATCAGCTCAAGCTGAACGGCCTGCGGGCCGCCGACGTCAATCGCGTCATCGAGACCGCGCTGAACGGGACGACCGTGTCGCAAGTGCTCGACGGCCAGCGGACGTTCGATCTCGTCGTCCGGTTCGATACGCCAAGCCGCGAGAACATCGACGCGCTGCGCCGGCTGTCGATCGAACTGCCGGAAGGGGGCATGATCCCGCTCGAGGAAGTCGCCGACATCTACGAATCGGGCGGCCCGAACACAATCAATCGCGAAAACGTGCGGCGGCGAATCGTGCTGCAATGCAACGTCGCCGGCCGCGGCGTGGTCGACGTCGTGAAGGAGATTCAAGCCAAACTGCAGCCGATCCGGGACGATCTGCCGTCCGGCTACTTCCTGGAATACGGCGGCCAGTTCCAAAGCCAGCAGGATGCGAGCCGCATCTTGGGAGGCTTGTTCCTCGTCGCGATGATCGGCGTGTTCCTCACGCTGTTCACGATGTTCCGCTCGGTGAACCTCAGCCTGCAAGTGATGGCGGCCTTGCCGATGGCGTTCATCGGCTCGGTCGCGGCGCTCGTCCTCACCGGCCAGACGCTGACGATCGCCGCGATGGTCGGCTTTATCTCGCTGACGGGGATCGCCTCCCGCAACGGCATTCTCCTGCTAAATCACTATCTGCACCTAGTGAAATACGAGGGCGAAGACTGGACGCATGCGATGATCATCCGCGCCGGGTTGGAGCGTCTGGCCCCCGTGCTGATGACAGCCCTCACCGCGGGCATCGGCCTCGTCCCGCTCGTCCTCGCCGCGGGCGAGCCGGGCAAAGAGATTCTCTACCCCGTCGCGACGGTGATCCTGGGCGGCGTCATCAGTTCCACGCTGCTCGATTTCTTCGTTCATCCCGCGCTCTTCTGGCTCTTCGGCCTGAAAGAAGCCCAACGCGTCGTCAGCGAATCGCACGCCGAGATTGCTTTGGTGGAATCCCACGAGGAGACGCCGACAAGTCCCGCGCCGCCGCGGCATGATTGAGCCTTGCCGGCGAGAACCCTACGCGAAGTCCCCGTTCCTGCGTACAATGGCTCTGCACGAACGGAGGTCGAACCATGCCGAGGCTGGTGGAGCAGGAGCGACAGAGCCGGGCGATCCGGGAAGTGGTGTTGCGCCGCGCTGACGTGCGCAACGCCCTGTGCATCGAGTTGCTCGAACAACTGGCGGAAACGTTCAACTCGCTCGCCGCCGAGTCGGGTGTCCGCGTGGTGATTCTCCGCGGCGACGGGCCGGTCTTTTCCGCGGGACTCGATCTCCGTGAAGCGGCGAACGACGCCATCGCGGAGAAATCGGCCGCGGCGCTGAAAAACGTCTTTCGCATCTTGAGCGAAACGCCCCTCGCGACAATCGCCGCCGTGCAAGGGGGCGCGTTCGCCGGAGGTGCGGGCTTGATGGCGGCGTGCGACCTCGTCGTCGCGGCCGACGACGTGAAGATCGGTTTCCCCGAAGCGCGGCGCGGCTTGCTGCCGGCCCTCATCAGCGAAATCCTCCGCCCGAAAGTCCGCGACGGCGATCTGCGGATTTTATTTCTCGTCGGCGAACCGATCTCCGCACAACGCGCCCAGCAGATGGGACTGATCCAGCGGCTCGTCCCCGCGGCAAATCTGCTCGACGAAGCCCGGCGGTTGGCGAAAAACATTGTCGCCGGCGGCCCGGACGCCATCCGCCACACGAAGCGACTACTCAAACAATTGAACGCGCACGGTGCCGCCGATCCCGCGGCGCTCGCCGAGCTGCATCTCGCCGCCCGCCACAGCCCCGAAGCCCGCGAAGGCCTCGCGGCATTCCTCGAAAAACGCGAACCGAACTGGGTGCAGGAGGCCAACGAACCGTGACCACGGGATGCTTCTTGCCTTTGGCTTTGTCCCCTCGCCCCCGTGGGGGAGAGGGCTAGGGAGAGGGGGACGATGGATCACGGACTTTCTTACGTCAAAAATCTCTCCGCA